>JASMSZ010000135.1:0-62646 GCA_041694515.1 Halanaerobium sp. | reverse complement strand
GAAATATTTCACTTTCTTGATTTAATTGGTGATAAAAAAACTGATCAGGCTCTTTTAACCTTAAAGGAAATGCTAAACAGGGGAGTTTATCCTTTATATTTACTGACTATGCTTAAAAATCAGATTGAGCTTTTAATGCAGGTTAAATTTTACAGTCAGTACACCCAGGATAATTACAAGATTGCAAAAAAAATAGGTAAACATCCCTATCCGGTAAAAAAGTCACTGCAGCGGTGTAGGAACTTTACCCAAAAAGAATTAGAAAAAATATTGGATGAAATATTAAAAGCTAACTACCATTTTTTGACAGGTTACTATCCGGATCAGAATACAGCTCTGGACATGATTATAATCAAATCAATTGCTTATTAAATCTAAAAAAAGTTCAGCCTGCTGGTTAGAGGCTGAACTTTTTATTATAGATAAATGAAAACTCATCCAACTGGATGAGTTTAATAATTTAAAAGATAGCTATCTTTTAGATATATTTTAATAAGCGTATAATTGTCAATAGTTTTTTAGAAAAAATGCACAGAGATACCCATTTACCTTAATGTAAAATTCAAATTACATATTATTATACATCTTTGTGAGGCGGGATTTTTTGCGGGCTGCATTGTTTTTATGAAGGATATTTCTTGTTACAGCCTTATCGATGACCTTTTTAGTCTCTTTTAACTGTTCTGCAGCAGCTTCTTTGTCCCCTGCTTCAACTGCCTTTTCCATATCTTTAATCGCATTTTTTAATCTATCTTTCCATTCGCGATTTTGAGCAGTTTTCTTTTCTGTTATCTTGACTCTTTTCTTAGCAGATTTAATAATAGGCATCTAACTTCACCCCCTCTTAAAAGTAAGTATTTATAGTCCCAGACTTAATTTGCAGCATTTCAATTTTAACATGTTGTTATCTAAAATGCAAGAGCTAAATTCGAAAAACAGATCTATTTAGGATGAGATTAATAAATTAGAACTTAAACTGCAGTAAAAAAAGAAAATTGATTAATCAGCCTGAGTATAATATAATTAAAGTGCTGTGGATAGTATTCTTAATCCGGCAAAAAGATTTAGTATAAAAGGAGGAAGTTTTTTTGCAGACTGATAAGATTAGAAACTTTTGCATAATTGCTCATATTGATCACGGGAAATCGACTCTTGCTGATCGTATGTTAGAATATACAGGTACAATTACAGATCGCAAAATGCAGGAACAGGTTTTAGATAAAATGGATTTAGAGAGAGAAAGAGGAATAACTATTAAAGCTCAGGCAGTGACAATTGAGCACCAGGGATATGAGCTGAATTTAATTGATACTCCTGGGCATGTAGATTTTGCTTATGAGGTATCCAGAAGTCTGGCTGCCTGTGAAGGAGCTCTTTTAGTCATTGATGCTGCTCAGGGGGTTGAAGCTCAAACAATGGCTAATATTTATCTGGCCTTAGAGCATGATTTAGAAATTATTCCAGTTATTAATAAAATTGATTTACCCTCAGCTAATCCGCAGAGGGTAAAGGAACAGCTTTTAGATATCGGTATTGATCCTGATGAGGCAATTTTAGCCAGTGCTAAAGAGGGAACAAATATTGATCAAATTCTGGAGGCAATTATTAAGCGGATTCCAGAGCCATATAATGGAATTAACCAACCTTTAAAAGCATTGATTTTCGATACTCTTTATGATTCTTATCAGGGAGTAATTGCTTATGTTAGAGTTATGGAAGGCTCTGTTAAAAAGGGAGATAAGATTTTATTGATGTCCAATCAAAAAAGTTATGAAGTGGATGAAGTAGGCTTTTTTGATCCTGCCATGCAGAAAAAAAATGAACTGAGTTCCGGCGAAGTTGGTTATATTATTTCAGGAATCAAAGATGTACGCAACTGTAGGGTTGGTGATACAATTACTTTAAAGAATAACCCTGCTGAAAAAGCGCTTCCGGGTTATCAGAAAGTACAGCCGATGGTATTTAGTGGTCTTTACCCTACAGATAATGCAGATTATGAAATTTTAAAAGAGGCTTTAGAAAAACTGCAGCTTAACGATGCTTCTTTTACCTTTGAGCCTGAAACTTCTGAAGCTCTTGGTTTTGGTTTTCGCTGTGGTTTTTTAGGTCTGCTGCATATGGAGGTTATTCAGGAAAGACTGGAGAGAGAGTATGATCTGGATCTGGTAATTACTGCTCCCAGTGTAGAATATCAGATCATTAAAAAGAATGGTGAAGAACTGAAAATAGAAAATCCAGCTGCTTTTCCGGACCAAAGCGAGGTTGATAAAATAAAAGAACCCTTTGTTACTGCAGAAATACATCTACCGGAAGAATATGTTGGACAGGCAATGGAGCTCTGCCAGGATAACCGGGGTGAATTTAAGGATATGCAGTATATAGATCAGGATCGAGTAACTTTAAAATATGAAATGCCCTTAAGTGAAATTATTACAGAATTTTTTAACCAGTTAAAATCAAAAACCAGAGGTTATGCAACTCTGGATTACGAGTTAGAAGGATATAAAGAATCCAATCTGGTTAAACTTGATATCTTAGTTAATAAAGATGTTGTAGATGCTCTATCTATAATCGTTCATGATGAGGATTCTTATCAGCGAGGAAATGCGCTTGTTAGGAGATTAAAAGAAGTTATTCCACGTCATATGTTTAAAGTTCCAATCCAAGCTTCAGTTGGAGGGAAAATCATAGCCAGAGTCAATATTCCAGCTGTGCGCAAAGATGTACTGCAGAAATGTTATGGTGGAGACGTCAGTCGAAAACGTAAACTACTTGAAAAACAAAAAGAAGGTAAAAAGCGGATGAAACAGGTTGGAAGTGTAGAAATTCCTCAGGAAGCATTTATGACAGTTTTAGAAAGGAATGAAAATGCCTGATTTAAAATTTAAAAATGCAAATGCTTTATATATTCATCTTCCATTCTGCAGCAGTAAATGCCCTTACTGTGATTTTTATTCAGTTAAATATACAAAACAAAGGGTGGACCTCTACTGGGCCGCCCTTTTTATGGAATTAAAGGAATTGACTCAGAAAGTAAATAATGATTTACTGCAGACTATCTATCTGGGAGGTGGTACTCCTTCTCTGGTAGAGCCTTTTTTTATAGGAGAATTGATTAAAAAGATTAAAAGCAGCTTTCGAGTTATTCCAGCGGCCGAAATTACAATGGAAATTAATCCGGCTTCTATTACGGAAGAAAAAATTACTGCTTTAAAAAGAGCGGGAATCAACCGTTTAAGTGTTGGGATCCAGAGTTTTAATGATCAGCATTTAAATTTTTTAGGACGCAGAAGCAGGGGTGAGAATAATAAAAGAATATTAACTTTAGTTGATCAGTACTTTGATAGTTATAGTGCTGATCTAATTTTCGCTCTGCCGGAACAGAGTTTAGAAGAATTTGAAAGTGATTTAGCAGAGATGCTTAAATTCAATCCTCCTCATATTTCGTTATATAATCTTGAAATACATGAGAATACTCCTTTTTATCAGCGCTATAATCAGGGGGAGCTTAAACTGCCGACAGAAGAACTCGATGCAGAAATGTATGAACTGGCTTTAGAAAAATTAAAGACTGCTGGTTATCAGCATTATGAAATTTCTAATTTTGCCCGCAGAGGATATAGAGCCCGCCACAATTATATTTACTGGCTCTATCAGCCCTATTTAGCCTTAGGTCCGGGAGCAGCAGCTTTTGATGGTAACTGCCGCTCACAAAATTTGGCTGATTTGAATCTGTATCTCAGCTATTATAATCCGAAAAATTTAACTTTTGCAGAATTTATGGATAATGAAGGTAGTAAAAATAGCGAGTTAGAACGGAGAACAATGAAAAATTCAAAAACTAAGGCCACAAAAATCAGAGAATTAAACTGTTTGAGCAGGAAAGAAAAAATGGCCGAATACTCATTTCTTGCTTTAAGAACAGCAAAAGGTTTATTTTATCATAAATTTTACCGGCAATTTAAGGTCGATTTTAAGCCTCTATATAAAGAAGAGATTGCAGAATTAAAAGAGTATAATTTAATTAAAGAAGGAAATGAGCGTATCTATCTGACAGATCGAGGTAAAGAAGTAGCTAACAAAGTTTTTCTTAAATTTTTATTGGATTAATTTCAATAATTATTTGACAAAAAAATATCAATGTGTTATTTTATTATTAGCTGTTAGCACTCTCCTTAATCGAGTGCTAAAAAAGAGGTGAGAAATGATGGTTGAAGAATTAGATCCGAGAAAAAAGAGAATACTGCAGGCCATCATTCAGGAACATATAATTTCTGCATCTCCAATTGGCTCAAGGACACTTGCAAAAAAATATAATCTGGATGTAAGTCCTGCAACTATCAGAAATGAAATGGCTGATCTGGAAGACTTAGGTTATCTGGAACAGCCCCATACATCTGCAGGAAGAATACCTTCTGATAAAGGTTATCGTTATTATGTTGATCAGCTTATCAGCAGGAAAAAAAATGAAGTTCCTGGAATAATCGAAAATACAGAAAATTTATATCAGGATCTTCAGGATGTACAGGATATTATTTCTGGTATGGCAAAAATGCTTTCTAAGATGACTCATTATACGGCGATGGCTAGTGAGCCTAAAAGTCAGGTCAGCCGCTTAAAAAAAGTTGAAATAATGCAGCTGGCAGATAATTCTCTGCTTTTAGTTCTGGTTACAGATACAGCAATGGTTAATAATAAAATTATTAATCTTGATCAGAGTTTATCTACAGCTAAAATTTCCTATCTCAATAAATTTTTAAGTGAAAAATTGGAAAACAAATTACTTGCTAATTTAGATTCTAGTTATTTAAAAGAAGTAGAAAAAGAGCTTCTGGCAAAAGTTGATCTATCTGTTGATTTATTTAAACAGTTTTATAATGAGTTTGAAGGCGCATTTGAACCTGGTGGAGTTAAAGTTTATCTGGGAGGTACTTCCTATATTTTAGAGCAGCCAGAGTTTAATGATCTGGAAAAAGTCAAGAAGATGCTTAAATTACTTGATCAGGAAGAAATGCTGAATAAAATTATTAATAGTATTTCTGGTTCTGATCTTGAAATTAAAATTGGTCAGGAAAATGAAGTTGAAGATATTAAAAACTGCTCACTTGTTGTTGCAACCTATTATATTTCTGAGCGAGCAGTTGGAAAAATTGGAGTTATTGGTCCCACCCGAATGGAATATCCACGTGTTATTTCTTCGGTGGATGTTATTTCTGATATTTTGAGTAAATTAATTTCTAAAGCTAGTGGGTGATAATTATGGGCAATAAAAAAGAAAATAATGATTTTGAAGAAGAAAAGGAAGAAAAAGTTGAGAATACTGAAAATAATGAGGCTGCAGAAAATAATGAGGCTGCAGCAGAGGCAGAAAATGCTGAGTCTGAATTAAATGAAGAAGAATTAAATGAGATTAAGATGGAGCTTTCTCGGGAAGAATTGATTGAAGAAGTAAAGGAAAAAAATGAAATAATTAAAGAGTTAAATGCCGAAATAGATGACTTATTAAGCAGACTGCAGCGTTTACAGGCTGATTTTGTTAATTACCGCAAAAGAAGTCAGCGCGAAAAGGCTGAGATGACAACCCAGGGGAAAATAAACCTCTGTGCCAGTTTGCTGCCGGTAATTGACAATTTTGAGCGGGCTTTAAAGGCGGAGGACAGAGTAGATGATTTTTACCAGGGAGTAGAGATGATCTATAAACAGCTTTTAAAGACTCTTAAAGACCAGGATATTGAAGAAATTCTGGCAGAAGGTGAAGAATTTAACCCGGAATATCATGAGGCAATTATGAGAGTTGAAAGTGAAAAATTTGAAGAAGGAACTGTAGTTGAGGTTGTCCAAAAAGGTTTCAGCCTAAATGATAGGGTAATTAGACCGGCGATGGTTAAAGTAGCCGGATAAAATAAAGTTTTAAAGTTTCAATAATTTTATGATAAATTCTAATTTATTATTAATTTGGTTTTTGTTAAGTATTTTGACAACAATTTTCTAAGGAGGAATATAAAATGGGTAAAGTAATTGGTATTGACTTAGGTACAACTAATTCTTGTGTGGCAGTAATGGAAGGTGGAGAACCTACTGTTATTCCTAATAAAGAAGGTGCTAGAACTACTCCTTCTGTAGTAGCATATTCTAAAAAGGGAGAAAGAATTGTCGGTGAACATGCAAAACGTCAGGCGGTAACTAATCCTGATCAGACAATTTCTTCAATTAAAAGAGAAATGGGTACAGATTTTACAGCAACCCTTAATGGAGAGGAATATACTCCACAACAAATTTCGGCTATGATTTTACAGAAATTAAAAAGAGATGCAGAAGAGTATTTAGGTGAAGATGTTGAGGAAGCTGTTATTACAGTTCCTGCATACTTTAGTGATGCTCAGCGTCAGGCAACAAAAGATGCCGGTAAAATTGCAGGTTTAAAAGTAGAAAGAATTATCAATGAGCCAACAGCTGCTTCTTTAGCTTATGGTCTTGATGATAAAGGTGAAGAAACTATTTTAGTTTATGACCTTGGTGGAGGTACTTTTGATGTTTCCATTCTTGATATTGGAGATGGAGTTTTCGAAGTTATTGCAACTAATGGTAATAATCACCTTGGTGGAGATGATTTTGATCAGAGAATTATCGACTATTTAGCAGAAGAATTTAAAAATAGAACTGGAATCGATTTAAAGAAAGATAAAATGGCACTGCAGCGCTTAAAAGATGCTGCTGAGAAAGCTAAGATAGAACTTTCCAGTGTTAAGCAGACAAATATTAATCTGCCGTTTATTACTCAAACTGATGCAGGACCTGAGCACTTAGATATTGATTTAACAAGAGCTAAGTTTGAAAGTCTAATTAGTGACTTAGTTGAACAGACAATGGATCCAGCCCGCAAAGCACTCGAAGATGCCGGTATGGATAAATCAGATATAGATGAAGTTATTCTTGTTGGTGGTTCTACCAGAATCCCTGCTGTCCAGGAAGCAGTGAAAAACTTAATCGGAAAAGATGCGCATAAAGGTATTAATCCGGATGAAGTTGTAGCGGTAGGTGCTGCAATTCAGGCTGGTGTTTTGGCTGGCGATGTAGATGATGTTGTACTACTTGATGTTACACCATTATCTTTAGGTATTGAAACACTTGGTGGTAAGTTCACTAAATTAATTGATAGAAATACAACAATACCTACTTCAAAGAGCAAGATATTCTCTACAGCTACTGACAATCAGACAAGTGTAGATATCCATGTACTGCAGGGTGAAAGAGAATTGGCACAGCATAATAAAACACTGGGCCGTTTCCAATTAACTGATATTCCACCTGCACCACGGGGAGTACCTCAGATTGAAGTAGAATTTGATATTGATAAAAATGGTATTGTTCATGTATCTGCTAAAGACAAGGGTACAGGTAATGAACAGAAGATCACTATAAAATCTACAAGTGGTTTATCTGATGAAGAAATAGAAGAAATGGTAAAAGATGCTGAAGAGCATGCTGAAGAAGATAAAAAGCGGGTAGAAAAAATTGAAACTCGCAATGAAGCAGATGCCTTAGTTCATCAAACAGAGAAAACTCTAGAAGAAGCAGGAGAAAAAGTTGATTCTGCAATTAAAGATAAGGTTGAAGCAGCTAAAGAAGAGTTAAAAGAAGTTCTAAAAAATGAAGATGCTGAGACTGAAGAAATTAAAGAGAAAATGGAAGCTTTAACTGATGAATTAACAGAGTTAAGTTCCGAGTTGTATTCTCAAGCTGAAGGAGCTCAGCCTGGCGCTGGCGCAGCTGGAGCACAGCCAGGAGCCGGAGCAGGACAGGCTGGTCCACAGCCGGGAGCTGGAGCAGATCAGGCTAATGCAGATGATGATACAGTTGATGTAGACTTTGAAGAAGTAGATGACGAAGACGAGAAAAAATAAAGCAGCAATTAACTAATAAATAAGAAAAAGAATAGGTCAGTATAGGGAGAGTCTGACTCTCCCTATAACTGTTTTCTCTTTCTTTTTTAGAGAGGTGATTTTAAGATGACAAAAAAGGATTATTACGAACTGCTCGGTGTTGACCGGGATGCGGATCAAAAAGAAATTAAGCGGGCTTATCGTAAGCTGGCCAAGAAATATCACCCTGATACGAATCAGGATAAGGACACCTCAGACAAGTTTAAAGAAATTTCTGAGGCTTATGAGATACTTAGTGATCCGGATAAAAGAGCACGTTATGATCAGTATGGACATTCAGGTATAAATGATCAGGACTTCAACTTTGATGATTTTGCTCAGGGAGGCTTCGGCGGTCTTGATGATTTATTTAATATGTTCGGTTTTGGCGGTGGCGGAGGTGGCCGCAGAAGAAGTGGACCCCGCCGTGGAGCCGATCTTCAGTACAGGTTGGAAATTTCCTTTGAGGAAGCTGCCTTTGGTGGAAAAAAAGAAATTAGAATTCCCAGGGAAGAAGAATGTGATCGCTGTCAGGGTAGTGGAGCAGAGCCAGGAACTGAGGTAAAAACCTGTCCCGAATGTAATGGACGGGGTCAGGTTCGCAGCAGCCAGCAGACTCCATTTGGACAGTTTACTCAGAGTAGAGTCTGCCCTAAATGTGGCGGAGATGGAAAAATTGTAGAAGAAGCCTGTCACAAATGTAATGGCTCTGGTAAGGTAAGAAAACAGAGAAAATTAACTGTTAATATTCCGGCTGGTGTTGATACTGGAACCAGACTTCGGATGTCTGGAGAAGGTCAGGCTGGAGAAAAAGGTGGCCCAGCAGGAGATTTGTATGTAGTAATTGATGTTCAGGATCACGAAATCTTTGACCGCAAAGGTGATGATGTCTACTGTGAGGTGCCAATTAGCTTTGTTCAGGCTACATTAGGTGATAAGATTAAAGTACCTACTCTGGAGGGTAAGGTTCAGTTTGATATTCCTGAAGGAACTCAACCGGGTACAACCTTTAGATTAAAGAACAAAGGTATCACTCATCTAAACGGTTATGGTCGTGGAGATCAGTATATTAAGGCTAAAGTCATGATTCCTAAGGATCTGGATAACAAACAGAAAGAACTGCTGGTAGAATTTGCAGAAATTAGTGGTGAAGAAATAAACCCGGAGCATAAAAGTTTTTTAAAAAAAATAAAAGACGCAATTAATATTTGAATTAAAGATAATAGTTCAGATATTACTAAAATACTAAAAAGCAACTCTAAACAATGGAGTGAAAAAAATGCATAGATTTTTTATAGATCAGAGTACTGAAGTCGAAGCAGCTGTAATTATTTCTGGAAATGACTATAACCACCTTAAAAATTCCCTGCGCCTAAATATAGGTGACAGGGTTATTCTTTCTGATGGTAATGGTATTGATATGGAAGCAGAAATATTAAATTTTCATGATCAAGGTGCAGAACTGAAAATTTTAAGTAGAGAAAAATCAAAGGTTGAGTCAGAGACAGAAGTTTGGCTGGCTCAGGGACTGCCTAAAAAGAGTAAAATGGATTTAATAGTCGAAAAGGCCACCGAAATTGGTTTTGCAGGTTTAATTCCTTTAGAAAGCAAAAGAACTATTGTTAAGTATGATCATAAAAAGAAGAATAAAAAGCAGAGGCGCTGGCAGAGAGTTGCCGAAGCCGCTGCAAAACAGTCGGGTAGGGCAGTTATCCCGGAAATTAAAGATTTTTACAGTAGTGATAATCTAAAGTCTTTGAAAGAAGAATTTGATTATGTCTTACTTTTATGGGAAGATGAAAAAGAATATTCAATAAAAGAATTTTTTAAAGAAAATAATATTGCTGCTGAAGCTAGAATTTTATTAATTATCGGTCCTGAAGGTGGATTAACTGAGACAGAGGTAAGTAAATTCAAAAAAGAGCTTGATGCCCGGATCATTACACTTGGGCCCAGAATTTTAAGAACAGAGACTGCAGGAATTACAGCTTTAACAGCAATTTTATATGAGAAAGGTGAACTTGGTGATTAAGATGATTAAAAAAGCAGCTTTTTATACTCTAGGATGTAAGGTAAATCAGTATGAGACTGAAGCTGTAATTGATATTTTTATAGACCACGGCTATCAGATTGTTGATTTTTCAGAAAAAGCAGATGTTTATATAGTTAATAGCTGTACGGTGACCAATGAAGCAGCTCGTAAAACAAGGCAGATTGCCCGCAGAGCTAAAAGAAGTTCTCCAGAGAGCATAGTTGCAATTGTTGGCTGCTATACTCAGGCTTTTCCGGATGAGGTAAGTGAGATAGAAGAAATTGATTTTATTATGGGGAGCAACAATAAAGCCGAAATTTTAAATAAAGCAGAGGAAATGCTGGCTGGTAAACCCATCGAGAGTAAAGTTAAAGAGTACAGCGAATTAAGGGAATATGAAGAACTGGAAATAAAAAGACTTTCCAACACAACTAGAGCCAATGTTAAAATTGAAGATGGCTGCAATCAATTTTGCAGTTATTGTATTATTCCCTATGCCAGAGGTCCTGTCCGCAGCCGCAGAGAAGAAGATGTGGTTGAGGAAATTAGAAGGCTTAGTCAACAGGGGGTTAAGGAAATTATTCTAACTGGAACTCATCTTGGTGCTTATGGTAGTGATGAGCGAAATTCTAAAGCTTTAACTCAGCTGATGCAGAGTTTTACAGAAATTGAAGAGCTGAAAAGAGTTCGCTTGAGTTCAATTGAAGGTACAGAAATTGATCGCGAAATGATTGAGCTGATTGCAGAAGAGGATATTTTCTGTCCTCATTTACATCTTCCTTTACAGAGCGGCAGTGATCAGATTTTAGAAGCAATGAATCGCCCTTATACTGTGGAGGAATTTAAAGAAACTGTGGCAGAATTACGAGCAAGAATACCTGAGCTTGCAGTTACTACTGATGTAATAGTTGGTTTTCCTGGAGAAACAGAAGCAACTTTTGCAGAGACTATTGAGGTAGTTAAAGAAATTGGCTTTTCTAAAGTACATGTCTTTCCTTATTCCGCCCGAGGAGGAACACCGGCTGCAGAAATGGAACAGCTGAATGGAAATTTGGTTAAAGAATACAGTAAAAAGCTGCGCCTGGTCAATGAAGCTCTGATGCTCAACTACCAGAAGAAATTTATCGGTCAGGAAAAAGAAGTTCTGATTGAAGAAGTTAGAGATCATAAAACAGATTTTTTAACAGGTTATACTGATAACTATCTAAAAGTTCTGCTGTCAGGTTCAGATGAATTAAAAAATCAGCTGGTTAATGTAAAACTGGAAGAATCTGTTGATCCCTATCATTTAAAAGGAAAAATTGTAAATTAGCAGGAATTTTCTTTTTTTGAGAGAATATAGTTAATAGCCTCAGTAAAAACTTAAACTTGGTTTTAAATAACTTTATTTAATTTTTTTGAAGGAGGGATTTCTTTGAAAGATTGTCTATTTTGTAAAATTTCTGCCGGTGAGATGGATACAGATTTTGTTTATCAGGATGATCAGGTTGTTGTTTTTGAGGATATTAATCCTCAGGCTCCTGTGCATTTATTAATTGTGCCTAAAAAACATATTGCTGATTTAAACAATCTGCAGCCAGCAGATAATGAACTAATTGGACATATATATCAGGCTGCCAAAAAAATGGCGGCTGAGCATGATATTGCAGAATCAGGATACAGACTTGTCAGCAACTGTGGTGATGATGGCTGTCAGTCAGTTTATCATATTCATTTTCACCTCTTAGGTGGAAGAAAACTGCAGTGGCCTCCGGGTTAAAAATCAGATTACAAAGATTGGAGTTGTAAAAATGAGTGAATTAAAAAAACAATTAATGGATGACATGAAAAAAGCTATGAAAGAAAAAGATAAAGAGCGACTTTCTGTAATTAGAATGACCAGATCAGAGATTAAAAATAAAGAAATTGAAACCGGTGAAGAACTGGATGATCAGCAGGTAACAGCTGTGATTGCAAAACAGGTAAAACAGATTAAAGATTCTTTACCTGATTTTGAAAAATCAGGTAAAGAAGATGTAATGAAAAAGTTGAACCAGGAAATTAAAATTCTGCAGGAATATCTGCCGGAACAGATGTCAGAAGCGGAAATAGAAGAGTTAATTGATCAGGTAATAGAGGAAACTGGAGCAGAAAATATGTCTGATATGGGACAGGTAATGGGGAAAATTATGCCCAAAATTAAGGGACGTGCTGATGGTTCTATGGTAAGTTCTAAGGTGAAAGAAAAATTAAGTAGTTAAATATCAGTCTATTATAAATCTATAAAGAAGGGGAGCTCCCCTTCTTTATTCCTCTTAACTGGAGGTATAAATATGAAGATAAAAATTTTACTTTTTTTACTTTTTTTATTGGTTTTTAATTTTTATAATCCAGGAGCTGTTAAGGCAGAAGTTATGCATCTGCAGCTGGATGGTGAAATTAATAATGCAGAGTTTGCTTTTATTGACCGTAATTTAGCCGAGGCAGAGCTAAATGGATACGATTTAGTAATTATAGAGATTAACTCTCTCGGTGGTTATGTTGATCCGGCTCTAAAAATAAGAGACAGTATTTTAGGATCAGAAGTTGAGGTTATTACTTTTGTTAGCGGTAGAGCCTGGTCAGCAGCAGCTTTAATTGCTTTAGCAGGAGAAGAATTATATATTTCTCCCTCGGCCAGTATTGGTGCTGCAGAAACAAGACCTAATGAAGAAAAATATATTTCTGCTTTAAGGAAAGAATTTGCAGCTGCAGCTGAAAGTAGGGGTAAAAACCCAAAAATTGCAGAAGCAATGGTTGATGCCTCAATAAAAATTGAAGGAATTATAGAGGAGGGTAAACTTTTAACATTAACGGGATCTGAAGCGCTGGAATATCAGATGGCAGATTACAGTGCTTCCTCTCTGGCAGAAGTCGCAGCAGCGAGAAATATTAATCTAAATGAAATAGTTACGATTGAAAAGAGTAATTTAGAAAAAATAATGGGAATTATAAGCAGTCCCTATATAAGCTCCTTAGTTTTGATTATTGCCTTTTCGGCACTGATTTTTGAAGCTCTGACTCCGGGTTTTGCCCTGGGAGGAACAGTTGGTATAATTTCTCTATTGATCTTTTTTGCCAGCCATATCTTTACAGGTGCAATTGGAACTGGGATCATAATACTTTTTATAATTGGAGTTATTTTAATCCTGGCAGAAGTTTTTATTATACCGGGTTTTGGAATTGCTGGTCTCAGTGGATTCACTGCTGTTTTAGTAAGTCTGTTTTTTATTTTTCCAAACACTTCGATTGCAATTAATGTTCTGCTGGCAGTTGTTTTAATTACTCTAATGATTGGTATATTTATGATCAAAAAAGTTGGGAGCAGCCGTTTCTGGAGTCGAATTTCTTTGAAAAATAATTCCGAAAATTATTTTTCTTCAGCTTCTAAAAAAGATTATTTAAATCGGGAAGCGGAAACAATGTCCAAATTGCGACCGGCAGGAACAATAAAAATTGATGGGAAAAGGGTTGATGCAGTCAGTGAAGGTGGTTTTATAGAAAAAGGAAAAAAAGTTGAGGTTATTTCAGTATCTGGATCCAGAATTGTTGTTCGAGAGATATCAGAGGAGGAATAAATTATGGAACTTTTTTCAATTTTAATTTTAGCTGCTTTAATATTATTTTTTGTTTTGTTTTTCTACTTTATACCACTTGGTTTATGGATTTCGGCAACTGCTGCTGGAGTTAAGGTTGGTTTTTTTAATCTGATTGGAATGCGTTTGAGAAGAGTGGTGCCCTCTTCAATTGTAGGACCAATGATTAAATCCCATAAGGCAGGTAAAGGTTTAAGCAGTGACCAGCTGGAAGCACATTATCTGGCTGGCGGAAATGTTGATCGGGTTGTAGATGCTTTAATTGCTGCTCAGAGGGCAGAAATTGATCTGACTTTTGAACGAGCTGCTGCTATTGATTTAGCCGGTAGAGATGTACTGGAAGCAGTAAAAATGAGTGTTAACCCAAAAGTGATACAGACTCCGGTTGTTACAGCGGTAGCGATGGATGGTATTCAGGTTATGGCAACTGCAAGGGTCACAGTTAGAGCTAATATTGAACGTCTGGTAGGTGGAGCTGGAGAAGAAACTGTACTGGCAAGAGTTGGCGAGGGTATTGTTACTACAGTTGGTTCTGCAGAATCACACAAAAAAGTACTGGAAAATCCTGATTCTATTTCCAAAACAGTTTTAAATAAGGGTCTGGACTCCGGGACGGCTTTTGAGATTTTATCTATTGATATTGCAGATGTTGATGTTGGTAAAAATATTGGTGCTCAGCTGCAGACTGATCAGGCAGAAGCAGATAAAGAAATTGCTCAGGCTAAGGCTGAAGAACGGAGAGCAATGGCGGTAGCAGAAGAACAGGAAATGAAAGCCAGAGTTCAGGAAATGCGGGCTAAAGTTGTTGAAGCTGAAGCAGAAGTACCACTTGCAATGGCCGAAGCTCTAAAGAAAGGAAATATGGGAGTAATGGATTACATGAAAATGAAAAATGTAGAATCAGATACTAAAATGAGAACCAGTATTTCTGAGGCTTCAGAAAATGAAAAGCAGAATGGTAATTAATTTTTTAACGTCAGCTGTTAGTGCTGGAGGTGAATCATGGGAGATCTAATTTTTGTACTTCCTATATTTATAATTTTTTTCGTTATTCTATTTCAGATATTTTCGCTTTTTAAAAAAGGAATTGATTTTATTGGAAAAAGATTTGATCTGACAATTGAGCAGGCAGATGAAGAAGAAAAAATAAACACCGGTAAAATGAATCCTGATTATGATCAGGATGAGGCAAAAAAAAGAGTTGCTGCAGCTGAAAGGAAAACTGCAGCTGAAAGTAAAGAGAGAATTTTAAATCAGAATTCTGAATCTGAGGCTGAAATAGAAAAAGCAAAAAGGAAAAATAAAGAAAAAATTAAAAGATATAATTCAAAACAGAGAAAAAAGGGAAATAAAAACAGTTCCCTGGGAGAAATATTTGCCCAATATAATGAGGTAGAAAAAGCTGTTATTTATAATGAAATTTTATCTAAACCAAAAGCTTTAAAAAGGGATCAAAACTAAATCTTTTTCAAAACTGCGGTCTCCCTCCGGCTGCAGTTTTTTGGCGAAATTTGTTTAAAGAAATAAATATGATATAATAAATAAGTAAAAGTATTAAGGAGGAGTTATAATTTGAGTCAAAATGAAAGAAAAATTGAAATTAATGATTATCAGCTTGCACAAAATTTTTTCGGTCATAATGACCGCAACTTAAAGCTTTTAGAAGATATACTGTCATTAAAATTGAACGGCAGAGGTAATCAGATAAAAATAGAGGGTGATCGTGACCTTAAAGAACCTGAAAAGATAATAAAAAAATTACTTTCTTTAACAGATAAAAACGAGGAACTTTCACCCAGAAAATTAAAATACGCAGCTGAGCTTTTAAAAAGGAATCCAGAGATCAACTTAAATAGAATTTACGATGAAGTGATACTGGAAAATTATAAAGGTCGGAAAATAAAAGCTAAAACTATGGGCCAGAAGCTTTATTTAGAATCAATCAAAAATAGGGATATTGTTTTCTCTATTGGTCCGGCTGGTACAGGTAAAACTTATCTGGCAATGGTTATGGCAGTAAAAAGTCTTTTAAATAATGAAATTAATAGAATTGTTTTAACCAGACCTGCAATTGAAGCGGGAGAAAACTTAGGCTTTTTACCCGGGGATATGCAGGAAAAAGTTGATCCCTATTTAAGACCATTATATGATGCATTATATGATATTTTGGGACCGGAGAAGTCCAAATTATATCAAGAAAAAGACATTATTGAGGTGGCACCACTGGCTTATATGCGAGGTAGAACTCTTGATGATTCTTTTGTGATTTTGGATGAGGCTCAAAATACTACTTTAGAACAGATGAAGATGTTTTTAACCAGAATCGGTTTTAATTCTAAAGCGGTTATTACAGGTGATATAACTCAGATTGATCTGCCGAGTAAAAAAAGTTCCGGTCTGGCTACAGTTCAGAAAATATTAAAGGGAATTAAAGGAATAGATTTTGTCTATTTAAGCAGACATGATGTTGTTAGACATGATCTGGTTAAAGAAATTATTAAAGCATATGAAAGTTATGAAAGTGGGAGCTAAAAATGAAATTTATGAAAAAATTGAGAGTCAGACTTCGTAACTGGAGAAAAGAATATCTTGATTTTTCAACAAACACTTATAAAGTTATCTGGGCTGTGATTTTCTTTATCCTGATTGCCCTGATTTTAAGTCTGGATTTAATTCCAAATCAGGTTGATTTAAGGGCAGGTCAGGTAAGTCAAAATGATATTACTGCTCCCAGAACGATCACTTTTATTGACGAGAGCAGAACTTCTGAGTTAAGACAGCGGGCTGCAGATACAGCTCCAAGGGTTTATGAAGAAGATAGCACAATAGAGGAAGAAGTGCTGAATAAGGTTAATAATTTATTTAAAGCTGTAAGTGAACAACGACAGTTTTTTTATCAGAATAAAATTTCTTTAGAAACAGAGTCGAGGCAGGATCAGCAGAGTCAGGAAAATAAAAATACCAGAGCTCAGAATTCTAAGGTTGGCAATAATAAGTTATCAGCGGCTGAAATTAAAAGCTTTAGTCAGGCAGAAATAAATGAAATAATAGGTTTGGTTAGGGAAAAAATCTCCTTTGAAATTAGCAGTGACAGTTTAACTACTTTAATTACTTTAAGTAGTGAAGAATTGGCAGAGCTTCAGAAGAGAGCGCGTAATCTTCTTCAGAATAAATTAGAAAGCAGAATTTTACCCTCTGATCTGTCAGCAGCACGCACAGAACTTCGTCAGAGTGCAATGGAGATGGATATCTCCCGCAGTAAAAGGTTGGCTCTAGCTGACATTTCTGAATCAGTAATTGCTGCTAACATGTTTTTGAATCAGGAGGCAACTGCCAGCAGGCGAGAGGAGGCTATCTCCGAAGTTGAAGCTGTAGAACAAACTGTTAGACAGGGTGAAATAATTGTTCGTAAGGGTGATGTTGTTACTGAAGCAGATATAGAGATCTTAGAAAGACTTGGACTGCAGAAAAGTGGAATTAATTATTATAATATTACTGGTAGAATCCTGATCAGTTTAATTCTTGTTCTACTGCTTGGATTTTATTTTTATAAATACCAGAAATCAGTCTGGCAGGATAACAGTAAGCTTCTTTTAATTGAACTTTTAATTTTAGCTGTGGTTTTCTTTGCTAAAATATTAACACTTTTTCAGAATCCGTTTGTTGACTTTATGGTCCCTACAGCGATGGCGTCAATACTTTTAACTGTTTTAATTGGCAGTGACACAGCTTTGATTACCACTTTATTTATTAGTTTATTAATTGCACCAGTTTATGATATGAATTTTAATATTGTGTTAACCTCTTTTCTGGCTGGTTTAATAGGTATCTTTAGTGTAACTAAGGTTAAAGAAAGAGGAGATATTATAAGGGCTGGTTTAAATGTTAGTTTTATTTTGGTATTTTTAATCGGTGGTCTTTCCTTAATGCAGCAGAATCAGGACTGGACATATTTAATCTGGTCAATTGGAGGCGGAATTGTCAATGGTCTTTTAGTAGGGGTGCTGGCTAATGGGCTGCTGCCATATCTTGAAGATTTATTTGATATGACAAGTTCTGTAAAGTTGTTAGAGCTTTCTAATCCCAGTCAGCCAATTTTAAAACGAATGCTGGTTGAGGCACCGGGTACCTATCACCACAGTGTGATTGTTGGTAATTTGGCTGAAACAGCTGCTGAAGATGTGGGAGCAGATTCATTACTGGCAAGAGCTGCAGCTTATTATCATGATATTGGTAAGTTAAAAAGGCCTTACTTTTTTTCTGACAATCAGTTTGGAGGCGAAAATCCTCATGATAAAACTTCTCCAAATTTGAGTGCACTTATAATAAAGTCGCATGTTAAAGATGGAGTAGAAATGGCAGAAGAAAATGGACTGCCGTCAAAAATTATTGATATTATAAAACAGCATCATGGGACAAATTTAATTTCTTATTTTTATCAGCAGGCTCTGCAGGATAATAAACATGATGATATTGAAAAGAAAGATTTTCGTTATGATGGTCCCAAGCCGCAGAGTAGAGAAGCTGCTATTATCATGCTGGCTGACATTACTGAAGCAGCACTGAGATCCAAAAATTTCAACAAAAACAATCATGACCGAATTGAAGGATTTGTTAGAGGTCTGGTTAAAGATAAGTTAATTGAAAACCAGCTTGATCAGTCAAACTTAACTTTGAGTGATTTAGATACAATAGTTAAAAGTTTTGTTAAAGTTTTAACTGGTATTTACCATCAACGAGTAGAATATCCGGAAAAATTGCTGAAAGAAATGAAAGGCGGGAATAGTAGTGATTAATGTAGATTTTAATGATCAGCAGAGGGAAGTGAAAATCAGTCAGGAGATGTTTTCACTTTTGGAAAAAGTGATTGAAACTGCTGCTGAACTTGAAGGATACAGTGGGGGCGAAGTAAGTGTTGCATTTGTTAGGAATCAACAGATTAAAGAGCTGAATAAGAAATATCGGAATAGAAATGAAGTAACAGATGTACTTTCTTTTCCCATTGATCAGGAAATACTTGGTGATATTATAATCTCTGCCCAGAGAGCCGCTGTGCAGGCAGAGGAATATGGACATTCATTAACAAGAGAACTTGCTTATTTGACAGTTCACGGCATGCTGCATTTGTTTGGTTATGATCATCACGGCCAGGAAGAAAAAGATGAAATGCGGCAAAAAGAGGAAAGAGTTTTAACTGAACTGGATATCAGCAGAGATTAGGTGTAACCAATGTGGATTTTAAAAACTATAAATAGTTTTAATCATGCAATTGCCGGTTTGATACATGCAGTCAGGACTCAGAGAAATATGCAGATTCATCTTACTGCTGCAATTTTTGTGCTTGTTTTTAGTCTTTTATTTGATTTAAGCAGATTGGAGCTTGGTCTGGTTATTATATCTATCTCTCTGGTCATTTTTGCTGAGCTGCTAAATACAGCGGTAGAAGTTATTATTGATATTTTAACCCAGGATTACAGTTTTAAGGCAAGAATCGCTAAGAATATTAGTGCAGCTGCGGTTGTCATTGCAGCCGGTAATGCGGTCTTCATTGCTTATTTGGTTTTTTTTAATAGGGCTCAGGAATTATCATTAAATCTTATTTTTAATATTAGACATGAGCCTCTGCATTTGATATTTATCAATCTGGCATTAATATTTATACTGATCATAACTTTAAAATCAATTTTTAGCAGTGGTACTCCACTTAAAGGTGGAATTGTTAGCGGCCATTCTGCTCTGGCAGCTTCTTCTGTGCTGATTATCTGGTTTTTAACAGAAAGTTTAATTGCTTTTTCACTGGCAGCAGTTCTTGCTTTTTTAACAGCACAGAGCAGATTAGAAGCAGGAACCCATTCTTTTAGAGAAATTTTACTGGGGACCATTCTTGGTATTATAATCACATTTGTAATTTTTTATTACTTTAGTATTTAATAACTTAGTTGACCGTGGAGGAATCAATAATGTATTTAGAATTATTTTCATTTTTTATCTTAATATTTCTATCTGCCTTTTTTTCCGGTTCTGAGACAGCTTTTATGTCTGTTAATAGAGTTAAAATCAAGGAAAAAGTTCAAAGAGGAGATGAACACGCTGAAAAAGTTGATAAATTACTGCAGAATCAGACAAGATTATTAACCACTATTTTAATCGGTAATAATCTGGTTAATATTGCAGCTTCCTCCATAGCAACAGCTCTATCAATTGAGCTCTTTGGTAGTAAGGGAGTCGGAATTGCAACAGGTGTTGTAACTTTATTAATCTTGATTTTTGGAGAAATAACTCCCAAATCACTTGGCAATAATAGAGCTTCTGATTATGCTAAAGCTGCTGCAGTCCCTCTCTATTATCTGGAAATAATTTTGTCTCCCTTTATTTATCTTTTTACAAAGATTGTTAATCTCTTTGTTAAAGATAAAAATTTAATTTCCTCAGCCTTTTTAAGTGAAGAGGAAATAAGGAGATTTGTAAATGTAAGTCAGAGAGAGGGCGTAATTAAAGAAACTGAACAGGAAATGATCCAGAGTGTATTTGATTTTGATGATACTCTGGTCAAAGAAATTATGATACCCAGAATCGATATGGTCTGTATAGAAAAAAATGCATCTTTAACTGAATTAATTAAATTGGGAGTCGAAAAAGGGCATTCCAGAATTCCTGTGTTTGAAGAATCAATTGACAACATTATTGGTTTGATTTACATTAAGGATCTTTTAGAATTAATATTAGCCGAAAAAAAAGAGGTTGATATTGAAAAATTTGTTAAACCAATTTATTTTATTCCTGAAGGTAAACCGATTAATCAACTTTTATCTGAAATGAAGGACAGGAAAGAGCATATGGCAATCGTGGTAGACGAATATGGTGGAACTTCTGGTTTAATAACAATTGAAGATTTACTGGAAGAAATTGTTGGAGATATCCAGGATGAGTTTGATCTGGAAAAAAGTTATATTGAAGTGATTGATGATAATAAACTACTTCTTGATGGTAGGGTAGATATAGAAGAAATAAATAAATATCTAAAGGAACCTCTGGCTGAGAGTGATGATTATGAGACTGTAAGTGGTCTGGTTTTGTATTATCTGAATCGCCTACCAGTTCAGGGCGAAAAGCTGAAACTTGAAAATGTAACATTTATCATTGAAAGTATTGTAGATAATAGAATTAGAAAAATTAAATTGATAAGTGAAGCAGAATTAAAGTTAGAAGAAGATGAATAATATTGTAGAGGTGAGAAGATGAAGTCGAAGTTATTTATCCTGCTGACACTGCTGCTGGCTGCACTGCTGGTTTTTACAGCCTGTACTCCTGAAGATGGAGAACAGCTGCAGCAAGTTGAGGAAGATGCTGCTCAGCAGGAAAAGTTGAGTCCGGAAGATCTCGAAGAAGAAATCCAGAATCTTGAAGAAGAATATGCAGCTAAAAGTCCAGAAGAAGATCAGAGCCAGAAAAATAATTATAGTGCGGTTTCTCCTTTTACTGGATTACCAATTTCGCAAAATTATTATAAGCGAGCGGTGGCTGTTTCTATTGAAAATTCTCCGGCAGCCAGACCCCAGAGTGGTTTAGGAGAGGCTGAGATAGTCTATGAATTTATGTTAGAAGGTGGGATAACAAGGTTTCTGGCAATTTACTGGCCCGAAGTACCGGAAAAAATTGGTCCGATTAGAAGTGCCAGACCGGCTTTAATCAAAACTGCCCAATCATATGAGGCTTTATTTCTGCATGCTGGAGCCAGTCCGGATGGATTTGAACTTCTACAGGAAGAGAATGTTCTGCATTTAGATCAAATCTATCAGAGCCGGTATTTCTGGAGAAGCAGTAAAAGAAGAGCTCCTCACAACTTATATTCCGGGAAAAAACCATTAAATAATTATTTAAACAACTTATCGGAAAAAGAATATCCGGAACAGTTTAACTTTTTAACTGCTTCTGTAGTCAGTGATTTTAAAAAAGCGGAAAATATCAGTATTGATTACTGGGGTTCATATGAAGTTTTATATGAATATAATAGTCTGGGAAATAATTATTTGAGATTTTTAAATAGTAAAGATAATCCGCACCTTTTAGAAAATGGTGAACAGCTGAAGGTTAAAAATATTATAGTTCAGCATGTTGAAACTTCCACTAAGGATAGTCAGGGAAGACAGGATATTGATCTGGAATCAGGTGGAAAAATGAAGCTTTTTCGGGATGGTCTATTAATTGAAGGCAGCTGGGAAAATAACAAGGGAGATATAACTTATTTTAATGCTGCTGGTGAACAAATTAAGATCAATCCAGGTCAGACCTGGATTCAGGTAGTTCCTAATGGGACTGAAATTACTTATTAAAAACTATACAAATAATGATTAAATTTAAAATAATATTGTGAGGTGTTAGTTTATGGAAAAAGAAATTAAAGAAGAAATGTTCAAAAAAGCTTTAGAAGCTCAAAAAAATGCATATGTTCCTTATTCAGACTTTCCGTTAGGAGCAGCAGTCTTAATGGAAGATGGTTCAATATATACTGGTGTAAATATTGAGAATGCATCTTTTGGATTAACAAATTGTGCCGAAAGATCAGCTATTTTTACTGCTGTATCACAGGGTAAAAGAAAAATTGAAGCACTGTTAATTGTTAGCTCTACAGAAAATCCAGTGACTCCCTGTGGACCCTGTCGTCAGGTGATAAGTGAATTCGCTGATGGTGAGATTGAGATAGTGATGATGACTGAAGAAGGAAAAGAACTGACAATGACCAACACAGAGCTGCTGCCAGGTGCTTTTAATGATTCTGCAATGGAGAAAAACAATGAGCTATAAATCAGGTTTTGTAACAATTATCGGTAGACCAAATGTTGGCAAATCAACTCTGGTTAATACTTTAGTTGGAGAAAAAATCAATATAATTTCTCCCAGACCACAGACTACCAGAAACAGTATTAAAGCAATTTATACAGAGGATGATGGACAGGTGATTTTTATTGATACACCGGGTATTCATCAGCCGCGTAATGAGCTGGATAAATTTATGCAGGATGAAGCTTATAATAGTTTAGATGGAATTGATGTAATTATTTTTATTTTAGATGGCAGTACTTACTGGGGTAAAAATGATCAATTAATCTATGATCAGATTAAAAATAGTGAACAAGAAATTATCTATGTGATGAATAAAATAGACAAGATTTCAAATAAAGAATTAATTAAAAAACAAAAAGAATACAGTCAGAAAGTTGGCAGGGAAGTTGTTCCAATCTCTGCTCTAAACAATAAGAACGTCGATAATTTATTAGCGGAAATTCTTTCGAAATTACCAGAAGGACCACAGTATTATCCCGAAGATATGATAACAGATCAGATAGAAAGATTTGTTTTTGCAGAAATGATCCGGGAGAAGATTTTTTATCTGACTCGAGAAGAGGTGCCTTATGGGGTAGCTGTTTTAGTTGAAGAAGTTAAAGAAAGAAAAAATGATGATTATTATATTCGGGCCAATATTTATGTGGAAAAAAAATCACATAAAGGGATTATTATTGGTAAAAATGGTAAGATGTTAAAGAAAATTGGGCAGCAGGCGAGAAAAGAAATAGAAGATCTAATGCAGACTAAAGTTTATCTTGATCTCTGGGTTAAGGTTTTAAAAGACTGGCGAGAAAAAGATAATCTACTCAAAAGAATGGGTTATAAATAAATTTTTGCAGGACTATGACAAACTTTGTAGAATATAAATATTGATAAAGCAAAAATATAAGAATTTAAGGAGTGATTTTAAAAATGGCGATCAAACCTCGTGATATGGCTAAAATGATTGACCATACAAATCTGAGTCCAACGGCAGCTGTGGACGAAATTAAAAAATTATGTGAGGAAGCAAAAGAACACGAATTTGCATCTGTATGTGTAAATCCTATATATGTTCCCTTATCTGCAAAATTATTGGAAGATAGTTCAGTTAAGGTCTGCACAGTAGTTGGTTTTCCTCTGGGAGCAAATACTACCGAAGTTAAATCTTATGAAACCAGAAATGCTATCAAAAATGGGGCCCAGGAAATTGATATGGTAATGAATATTGGAGCCTTTAAATCTGGAGCATATGAGATTTTCAAAGCGGATATTAAGGCTGTAGTAGATGCTACTAAAAAAGCAGGTGTTAGCTCTGATATTATTGTAAAAGTTATTTTGGAATGCTGTTATCTAGATGAAGAAGAAATTGTTAAGGCCTGTGAGATTGCAAAAGATGCAGGAGTTGATTTTGTTAAAACTTCAACAGGTTTTGGTGATTATGGAGCCAGAGTTGAAGATGTTAGTATTATGCGCAAAACTGTTGGTAGAGATGTAGGTGTTAAGGCCTCTGGAGGAATTAAAAACTTCGAACAGGCTTTAGAAATGCTTGATGCCGGTGCAAACAGAATTGGTGCGAGTTCTGGAGTAACAATTGTAACAGATGATGAAGAATAACCGGGAGTTGAATTAAGTGGCAACCTTTGAGACAGAAGCTTTAGTCTTAAAACAATTTGATTTAGGTGAGTCAGATCGTCTGATTACTTTATATACCAGAGAAAAAGGCAAATTAAAGGCTGTAGCAAGAGGAGCCCGGAAGGGGAATAAATCTCGTTCCGGTCTTGTTTTGCCCTTTAGTTATCATGATTTTACCTTATATCAGGGGAAATCACTGGCTAAAATAAATCATATCGAGTCTATTGCAATGAACACCAAATTAAGAGAAGACCTTGATTATATGGCTTATGCCAGTGTTGTTTCCGAATATGTAGAACGGGCCGGACTGGAGGATGAAGCTGATCAGGCTCTTTTTTCTCTTTTAGCTGTTACTTTAGAGAAAATGGCTGCGGCTGAAAGGAGAGAGCTTTTATTTTATTTAACAGTTTTTAAGGCTAAATTACTGCTGCTGCTGGGGGTTAAGCCAGAAATTGAGAACTGTACAGTTTGTGGGGAAAAGGTTGATCTTAATAGCTCAACTCCACTTAGTGTAGAAGAAGGTGGATCGATTTGTAAAAATTGTTTTAAAGATAGTAATTATAAATATACTCTTTTTTCTCTAAATGAAATGAGAGCTCTGTATAAAATTACCTTTGCTGAAATTTCTAAATTAAAGTCTGTCCAATTTTCTCATAAAATTTTAGAGAAAATTAATGATTTAACAGAAAAATTTTTAATCTATCATCTTGATTTAAAACCTAAATCATTATCATTTCTTTATACAATCAGGAAAATGAATAATTGATTAAAATAAAACCTTGTCCTAAAGGATGAGGTTTTATTTTAATGAAAAATATTAAAAAGAGTACGAGAGGAAGTGTATTTATGAATTTCCAGGAAATTATATTTTCGTTGGATAAATTTTGGAGTGAACAGGGATGTGTAATTGAACAACCTTATGACACTGAGGTAGGTGCAGGGACAATGAGTCCTTCCACCTTTTTGCGTTCACTGGGTAAAGAAGGATGGGATACAGCTTATGTTCAGCCCTGTCGCCGACCTACTGATGGTCGTTATGGTGATAATCCTTATCGCCTGCAGAGATATTTTCAGTATCAGGTAATTATGAAACCATCACCTGATAATATCCAGGAGATGTATTTAGATAGTTTAAGAGCACTGGGTATTGAGCCTGAAAAACATGATATTCGTTTTGTAGAAGACAACTGGGAGTCCCCGACACTTGGAGCCTGGGGTCTGGGCTGGGAAGTCTGGTTGGATGGTATGGAAATTACGCAGTTTACTTATTTTCAGCAGGTTGGTGGTTTTAAAGCTGATCCAGTTACAGTCGAGATCACCTATGGTTTAGAGAGAATAGCTATGTACTTACAGGAAGTTGAAAATGTATATGATTTAACTTGGGTTGAAGGGGTTAAATATCGTAAAATCTATCATCAAAATGAGGTTGAGCAGTCTAAGTATAATTTTGAAGTTGCAGATATTGAGCATTTATTTGATTTATTTGATATTTATGAAGCAGAAGCTGAAAACTCTCTGGCATCAGAACTGCCTTTAGCTGCCTATGATTATACCCTTAAATGTTCACATACATTTAATCTTTTAGATGCTCGGGGAGCAATTAGTGTAACTGAGAGAACAAGATTTATCAAAAGAGTTAGAAAACTGGCTCATGCATGTGCAGCCAGCTATTTAGACTCAGGAGAGCAGGAGTGATAATAATGGCAAAAAATCTAATTTTTGAAATAGGAACTGAAGAAATGCCGGCTGCCTCTATGCAGAGATTTAGAGAAGATTATCTAAAAACAGCTGCGGCAGTCTTTGAAAATAATAATTTAGATTATAAAAATATGAATGTGTATTCTACCCCAAGAAGACTTGTGCTTGCGGTTAATGACTTAGCTGAAAAACAGGAAGATCAGCGAGAAATTGTCAGGGGACCTGCAGTAAACATTGCTTTTGATGATGCTGGAAACCCTACAAAAGCCGGAGAAGGATTTGCCCGCGGTCAGGGTGTTGAAGTCGACGAATTGTTAGAAAAAGATGGTTATTTATATGCGGAAAAACTGGAAAAAGGGGAAAAGACAGCCGATATTTTGGCTGAGGTTTTAAAGAAAATTGTTGATCAGGTACCTCTACCAAAGGCTATGCGCTGGGGTAGTGTTAAGATGGAATTTATCCGCCCAATTAAATGGCTTTTAGTTTTATTTGGTTCAGAAACAATAGATCTTGAAATTGCAGGAGTTAGAAGTTCTAACTCCAGCATTGGCCACCGTTTTTTAAGTGAAGGTCAGGTAGTGATCAGCAAGGCTGAAGATTATTTTTCTGCCTTAAAATCAGCATCTATCATAGTTAGCCAGGAAAAAAGGAAAGAAATTATTAAAGAAGAAATTAAGGAGCTAAATCTATCAGCACAGCCAGTGATTAAAGTTTCCCTGCTGGCAGAAGTAGTAGATTTAATTGAGTTCCCCACCGCTTTTAAAGGAAGCTTTGCTGAGGAATATCTGGAGCTGCCGGCAGAAGTTTTAATAACAGCTATGGAGAAACATCAGCGCTATTTCCCTGTAATGACAGAGGATAATCAACTGCAGGCTGAATTTATAGGTGTGCGTGATGGGGGTCGTGATTATCTTGATCAGGTTATTTCCGGAAATGAGATGGTGTTAAAAGGAAGACTTGATGACGCTCAATTTTTCTTTGCCGAAGATCAGAAATATGGATTTTTAAATAGAAGTAAGGATATTAAAGATATAGTTTTTCAGAAAGATATAGGTAGTGTTTATCAAAAAGTAGAGAAACTACAGCAGATAACTGCTCGCTTGGCTGATCTTTTAGGTTATAAGCCTGATAGAAAAGAAATGGCAGTCCGCGCTGCAGAAATCTGTAAAAATGATCTGGCTACAGAAATGGTAAATGAATTTGCCAATCTCCAGGGCTTAATGGGGAAGGAATATGCCCTTTTAGAAGGAGAAGCGGAGGAAACTGCAGAAGCTATTTTTGAGCATTATTTACCACGTTTTGCTGGAGATGAATTACCAGAAACTAAAAGTGGTACGGTGCTGGCAATGGCTGATAAACTGTTCAATTTAAGCAGTCATTTTCTGCTGGGTAATATTCCAAGTGGTTCTCAGGATCCCTTTGCTCTAAGAAGACAGGCTGCCGGTCTGCTGAGAATTATTTTGGATAATAACTTAGTAATTAATATTGAAGATGTGATTGAGTTTTCAATGGAAATTGTTGCAATTAAGCCTGATAATATTTATTCCGCAGCTTCTGATTTAAAAGAATTTATTAAACAGCGGCTGGAAAATTTACTTGCAGAAGAAAAAGTGAGATATGACATTATTAATGCAGTAATAAATATCAAAGATCAGAATCTGCTTGATCTTTATCAGAGAGCTCATAAATTGATGGATTTTAGATCTGAAAATCCCGGTTTATTCGTTGATTTAATTCGGGGCTTAGTCAGGGCGAAAAATCTTGGCGAAAAGGCTGAAAATAAAGTAGAAATTGATGCAGGATTATTAGCTGCAGTTGAAGAAAAAGAGTTATATAAAGAGTTTAATCAGCGAGAAGCAGAAATCAAAAACTTTTTTGCTTCCAGCCAGTATCAAAAAGGATTTTATCTGCTGGTAGAATTAAAGGAATATATTGATGCTTTCTTAGATAATGTAATGGTAATGGTTGATAACAGTGAGCTTAAAAATAATCGCCTGGCTTTATTAACCCGTATTGCAGAATTAATGTCAGAGGTAATGGATATTGAAGAAATAGCTCTAGACTAATAATTTAATTTAAACGGGGTGAAAATTATGAATGAGAAAAATGTTGTTGCATATGCTGTATCAGATTCAACAGGAAAAACGGCCAAACATTTAATGGAGTCAGCAGTAGGACAATTTCCGAATTATGAGATAAAAATAAAGACATTTTCTTTTGTACGCTCTCTTAATAGAATTGATGAGATAATAGAAAAGGCTAAAGCGGAAAATGCTATTATTGCCTATACTTTTGTTAAAACTGAGATGAGAGAACATTTAAATCAGGCAGCCGAAATAAACAATTTGGAATATATTGATATGATGAAAAAACCTTTAAAGATGGTTGCTGATAGGTTGAATGTAGAACCCAGAGAGGAATTTGCTTTAAAATATAAATTAGATGAAGAATATTTTAAAAGAATTAAAGCAATGGAATTTACTCTTAAATTTGATGACTTAAATGAATCCAAGGGGATTGCTGAAGCAGATATAGTTCTAGTTGGAGTCTCAAGAACTTCAAAGACTCCCCTTTCTGTACACCTATCATACCTGGGTTATAAAACTGCCAATGTGCCCCTGGTACCTGAAGTGGAAGTACATCCTTCAGTTTTAGAAGATAATGCTGAGAAAGTAGTTGGTTTAACTATTGACCCAGAGATGTTAAACGATATTCGGATTGAAAGACTAAAGAAAATGGGACTTGGTGATGATGCAACCTATGCGGCAAAAGAAAGAATTAGGGAAGAATTTGAATATGCCGATTCAATAATGGAAAAAATCGGCTGTCCTATAATCGATGTTACAGACAAAACCATAGAAGAAACTGCTGTCGAGGTACTGTCATATTACAATGATTAGGAGCTGATATTATGTTTTCCAGAGTTGAACAATTAGAATTGGAAAAAGATAAACTATCAAACTTTGCCTGTTTGAGTTCAGACAGCAGAGGGCGGTTAAAAGAAGAAACTGGTTCTGAGATACGCACAATTTTTCAGCGAGATCGGGATCGAATTATTCATTCCAAAGCTTTTAGAAGGCTTAAGCATAAAACTCAGGTATTTATTGCACCTGAGGGTGATCACTATCGTACCCGATTGACCCATACTCTGGAAGTCTCTCAGATTGCCCGCACAATCGCCAGAGCTCTTAAATTAAACGAAGATTTAGTAGAAGCTATTGCCCTGGGACATGACCTGGGGCATACTCCTTTTGGTCATGCTGGAGAGGCTGCCTTAACTGAAATTACTGGAGCTGAGTTTAATCATAATCTTCAGAGCCTGAGAGTAGTTGACCTCCTGGAAAAACGAAGCAGCGGCAGCAGAGGGCTTAATTTGAGTATTGAAGTCAGAGATGGGATCTTAAATCATACCGGCAGTAATAAACCTTTTACTCTGGAAGGACAGATAGTAAGAATTGCAGACAGGGTAGCGTACATTAATCATGACATTGATGATGCTCTGAGAGCAGGGATTATCAACCAGGATGATTTACCTTCAGATGCAACCTCTATCTTAGGTGAAACTCACTCCCAGAGAATAGATGTAATGGTCAGGGATTTGATTAACTCCAGCTGGCAGCAGAAGGAAATAAAGCGTTCAGCTGAAGTTAAAGCTGCATCTGAAAAGTTAAGGAATTTTCTTTTTAAAAATGTGTACATTGGTTCTGAAGGTAAAAGTGAAGAAGGTAAGGCAAAGCGATTATTAAAACTGCTCTATGAATTTTTTATGAATAATATTAATTATATACCGGATGAATATTTAGAGTTTGAGAAAAATCATAAGCAGGCAGTGGTTGATTATATAGCTGGAATGACAGACCGTTATGCTATTAATCTCGGTAGAAAATTTTTTATTCCTACGCCGTGGTTCGACAAAAACTGATAAATTTAAATTTGCTTTTGCAAATAAATGAAGGATAAATTATTTTTTTAGAGAAATATAATTACAACAGTAAATTATTTTTTTAAATTATTTTTTTGAGTAAATAAAATTAAGGTCAGGGTGGATAAATTGGCCAGATATTCAGATGAGTTTATAAATGAGGTAAAAGAAAATGTTGATATTGTTGACTTAGTTTCTGACTATCTCGAATTGAAAAAAACAGGTAATAGATATAAGGGTTTGTGTCCTTTTCATAGTGAAAAAACACCATCATTTTTTGTCAATCCTGATAATAATTTTTATCACTGCTTTGGCTGTGGTGCTGGTGGAGATACAATAAATTTTGTGATGGAAATTGAAAATTTAACCTTTGTTGAATCATTAAAAATGCTGGCTGAAAGAACAGGTATGGAATTACCTGACATGAGTAATCAACAGCGGCAGCAGTATAAAGTAAGAGAACAGCTTTTTTCTTTGAATAATTTAGCTGCTCGTTTTTATAATTATCTTTTAACTGAGACTGAGATGGGAAACACAGCATACAATTATTTAAAAGAACGGGGTTTTAACAAGACTGATATAGAAATATTTAATCTTGGTTATGCAGCTGATGAATGGCAGTTTTTATTAAATTTTCTGCAGAAAAAGGGTTTTAGTGTTGATTTAATTAAAAAAGCTGGTTTAATCAGTGAAGGAAAAAATAATTCGCATTATGATAAGTTTAGGAATAGAGTTATTTTTCCAATATTTAATAATAGAGGCGAAGTAATAGCTTTTGGAGGTAGAATTTTAGAGAGTGGAGATAATTATGGGCCCAAATATCTAAATTCTCCTGAAACACCTATCTTTAGTAAAAAGAAAAATCTATATGGTTTACATCTTGCTAAAGATTCGATTAGGGAGCAAAATAGCTGTATTATTATGGAAGGTTATACAGATGTTATTCAGGCACATAAAAATGGATTTAAAAATTCTATTGCCTCTTTGGGTACTGCTTTTACTGAAGAACAGGCAAAGTTGATTAAAAGATATGCCGAAAATGCCTATATTGCTTATGATGCTGACACAGCTGGTAATAAGGCAACCTTAAGGGGTCTTGATATACTAAGTAGAACAGGGATTAATGTTAAAGTTATTCAACTTGAGGAAGGCAGTGATCCAGATCAATTATTAAAAGCTGAAGGTGAAGAAGTCTTCAATAGTTTGATTGAGGATGCAGTAAATTTAATAGATTTTAAAATAAACATGATTATTAAAGATAAAAATCTTTCGGAACCTGGAGTGAGAAAAAAGGTTTTAAGATCAATTGTTGAACTTCTAAGTGAAGTAGATGACAATTTAGAAAGAGAAATTTATATTGAGAGAGCAGCAGCTAAAACTAAGTTTAAAGCTGAGGTGCTGGCTGAAGAAGTGGAAAAAGAATTTAAGAAAATTAAAAGCAGGAATTATCAAAGAAATAGAGAAAAACAAAATAAGCAAACAGAAAAAGAATTTGACTTATACTCGCAATTATCATATTATCAAAAAGTTGAAGAAGAAATTCTGGCTCATTTTATTAGTAACCCTGCTTTGAGAGAGGAGCTGGCTGCCAGACTTTCAAAAAATGATTTTAATGGTAGAACTGCTCAGTTGGCAGAACAGCTCTTTAAAGGTAGTGTGATCAGTAATTCTGTTCAATTAGATAAAGTTAAAGGTAAATTAGGTGATGAACTGTTATCTTATTGGTCAGAAATTCTTGTTAAGCAGGATAATTCTTTAAGTAAAGATCATATTTTAGAACTGGCTGATTATTTAAATTCTAAGAGGATTTCCAGAAATAAAAAGAAATTATGCAGTCTGCTCAGTAGAAAAGAATTAAGTCTGGATAAGTTAAATCGTATTTTATTGACTTTTTATAGTTTGAATTACAATATTGAGAGGAGGGACTAAAGTGGCTGAAAAAGATATAAGTCCTGTTAAAATAGATGAAGTTAAGGATCTTGTCAATCGTGGTAAAAAAGAAGGGGAACTGACATATGAAGAAATTATGGATGCCCTGGAAGACATTGATTTAGATTCAGAGGATATAGAGAAAATATATGATATTTTTAGTGACATGAATATTGAGATAGTTAATTCTAAATTAGAAGATGATGAGGAAGATGAAGATGATGAAAATAGTGGTCTTGATTTGAGTGTACCTAAGGGTGTCGGTATAGATGACCCTGTCAGAATGTATTTAAAGGAAATTGGTAAGGTAGATCTTTTAACTGCTGATGAAGAGGTAGAACTGGCCAAAAGAATGGAACAGGGTGATGAATGGGCCAAACAGCAGCTGGTTGAAGCTAACTTGAGACTTGTAGTTAGTATTGCTAAAAAATATGTTGGCCGCGGAATGCTTTTTCTTGATTTAATTCAGGAAGGTAATATGGGATTAATGAAGGCAGTGGAAAAATTTGATTACACCAAGGGTTATAAGTTTAGTACCTATGCTACCTGGTGGATTAGACAGGCTATAACACGTTCGATTGCTGACCAGGCAAGAACAATTAGAGTCCCAGTTCATATGGTAGAAACTATCAACAAATTAATCCGAGTTTCCAGACAACTGCTTCAGGAAATGGGAAGAGAACCCAAAGCTGAAGAAATTGGTGAAGAAATGGATATCTCAGCTGATAAGGTAAGAGAGATTATGAAAATTGCTCAGGAGCCTGTTTCTCTAGAAACTCCAATTGGAGAGGAAGAAGACAGTCACCTTGGTGATTTTATTGAAGATGTTGATTCTCCTGCACCTGCTTCAGCAGCATCATATATACTGCTTAAAGAGCAGCTGGATGGAGTTTTAGATACTCTTACTGATAGAGAAAAACGAGTTTTGGAACTTAGATTTGGAATAGAAGATGGTCGGCCCAGAACTCTAGAGGAAGTGGGAAAAGAGTTTGGTGTTACCAGAGAAAGAATCAGACAGATTGAGGCTAAGGCACTGCGCAAATTAAGACATCCAAGCCGCAGTAAAAAGCTAAAAGATTATCTCGAATAAAGAGCATCAATGGGTAACTGGAAGTATTTATGAGATATTACAATATTATCATTAATATTGATCATAAAAATATTAAAATAACTCTTGACCTGTGCTGATTTCTATCATATAATTATTCTTGTCGTCACAAATAAACGATTTGTTTTTTGTAGAGGGCCCATAGCTCAGCTGGTCAGAGCAACCGGCTCATAACCGGTTGGTCCCAGGTTCGAATCCTGGTGGGCCCACCAGGAATATAAACCCCCTGTTCTTTAATTAGAGCAGGGTTTTTTTGATTTATAAGAAAATAAGATATCCTGATAAAATACTAGAACTGATTTTTCCAAGCTGTTAGACTGTAATTGTTTTTTTATTTTTCAAAATTAGGGAGGTCATTTTATGGTAAAGGTAGCTGAAGTTATACAGTTAATGGGAGAACTTGCTCCAGCCAGACTGGCGGAAGACTGGGATAATGTAGGTATGCAGGTGGGAGATGGTTCTCAGGAAGTAAAAAATGTATTATTGGCTCTTGACTTTAACCAGGAAGTTTTAACAGAAGCGCTAGAAAAAAACTGTCAGCTAATTATTACTCATCATCCTTTTATATTTAACGGAATTAAATCTGTTGATACTCAAAATCAGAGTGGAAAATTAATTTTTGAATTAATCAAAAATAATATTTCTTTATTTTCTGCTCATACAAATTTAGATACTGCAGAAGCCGGTTTAAATGATTATTTAATTAAAAAGTTAGATGTAGAAAATATATCTATCTTAAAAACAACCAGCAGCCAAAATTATTATAAATTGGTGACTTTTATTCCAGAAGATAATTTTGAGGAGCTAAGAGCTGCCCTTTTTGCTAAAGGTGCTGGAGAGTATTCAAATTACAGTCATACTGGTTTTTATCAGCAGGGAAAAGGCAGTTTTAAACCTTCAGCCGAAGCTGAACCTTATCTGGGTGCTAAAGGGAGTCTGAATGAAGTTGCAGAATACAGATTTGAAACAATTATAGCTCCCGAAAATTTAAATCAGATTATTAACGAATTATTAAAAGTTCATCCTTATGAAGAACCTGCCTGGGATTTATATAAAATGGAAAACCTGGAAAGAAAAAATGGAATTGGTAGAATTGCAGATTTAAAATCAGAAATTGAACTGGATAGCTTTTTGAAGATAATAAAGGAAGTTTATAAGCTGGATCTAATAAAAGTTGTTAGGGCAAAAAAGAAAATTAAAAAAGTTGCTCTCTGCAGTGGTAGTGGGGCAGATTTTATTAAGGATGCTCATTATCAGGGTGCGGATTTATATCTAACCGGTGATGTTAAGTTTCATGAGGCACAGACTGCAGAAGAACTCGGGCTGTCCCTTGTAGATTTTGGCCATTATGGAAGTGAAAAATTTGTTAAAGAACTGTTATTTGAACAATTAAATAAAAAAGCTTCGACAAAATTAAAAAAAGAAGTGAATTTTATTAAATCAGAGGTGAATACAGAGCCCTGGAACTATCAGTAATCACTATTATTCCGGTCTTTTTAACTTGAGTAAATTACTTGACATATAATAATTCTGGTGGTATACTTTATATGGTAAAAAAATAAGTTAACCAGATGATCGCATCTTTTAAGATGAGGAAAGTCCGAGCTCCACAGGATAGGATGCCGGGTAACCCCCGGTGGAGGTAACTCCCAGGCTAGTGCCACAGAAATATACCGCTTTTATGAAAGGGTTTTCTTTAAAATCTTTTCTTAATAAGTAAGGGTGAAAAGGTAAGGTAAGAGCTTACCGGGTTTCAGGTAACTGGAATGCCAGGTAAACCCCATCTGGAGTAAGTCCAAATAGAGAGAATATAAAAGTGATCCGCTTTTCTCCGGGTAAGGACGCTTGAGGGTTCAGGTGACTGTTCCCCTAGATAGATGATCATTTAATACAGAACTCGGCTTATAGGTTAACTTATTTTTTTCAATTATTAATTTTTTAATTTTTATAAAACTCGAAAAAGAGGTGTTGAGATGGAGAAAGAACTAATAGATGCAATAGAATATATTGATACAGCAGTAAATAAAACAGAACAATTTGATAATTATTCTCCTGAAATGAGTAATAAAGTTCTGGATAATAGAATTATAACACTTGAGGGTTACATAAGATATATTGAAAAGGAAACAATGCCAAGGTTGGAAAGTTTAGTAAAAAAGCTTGAGGAGGTAAATAATGGTTGATCAGATATATTATAAAATTCAGTATCCTCTTAAAAAAGCTATAGATTTAATGAAAGATTTGGATAGTCGTGATTTAGATTCTCTGGGAAAAAATTTAAATAACTATGACAGAGAAAAAATAATTAATTTTATAGAAGGCTGGAATAATGGGGGTAAAGAAAAATTGATTTCTTTAATCCATGATTTAAAAGCACATCAATAAATATTTTTTAAAACCATAGCTAACTGGCTGTGGTTTTTTTAGACTATAACTCTTATAAATCGGATAAAAGTTTTTTAAAAATACTTAAATGCTTTAATAATACCTATTTACTTGTTTATAATACTTATATTATCTTCAAATCAACTGCTCTAAACTTTAAGATATATATTAGAGGTGAGCAGAATGCAAAAAGAATATATTGGGAAAAAGATTAAAGAATACCGTAAAATAAAAGACTTAACTCAGGAAAATCTGGGTGAAAAAGCTGGTCTTCATTATACCTATATTGGCCAGGTAGAACGAGGAGAAAAAGAGCCATCATTAAAATCATTATTAAATATTGCTGATGCTCTTGATGTTGGAGTTGATAAATTACTAATAAACTATAATTTGAGTTCTGAGGCCAGTATTAAGATTTCAAATATAACAGATTTACTTTTAAATAGAGATGAAAAAGAATTAGAAATGATCTACACTTTACTTAAAGATTTAACAAACATTTTAGAGACTCATAATATTGAAAAATAATAATATTTATGGTACAATAAACTGCAAACTGATTTAAGAAGTGTAATTTGATTTAAGGAGGGTTATTATATGGCCGGACATTCTAAGTGGGCTAATATAAAACATAAAAAGAAAAAAGAAGATAAAAGAAGAGGTAAATTATTTTCAAAATTAAGTCGAAAAATAGCTGTGGCTGCCAGAGAGGGTGGCGGAGATCCAGAAATGAATGCAGATCTCAGAATGGCTATCCAGAAGGCTAAAGATAATAATATGCCTAATGATAATATTGAGAGGGCAATTAAACGTGGTACAGGTAATTTAGAGGGTATGACTTATGAATCTTTTGTTTATGAAGGATATGGACCCGGAGGAGTTGCTTTATATCTTGATATTATGACAGATAATAGAAATAGAACCGCTTCAGAAGTGCGCCATATTCTTGATAAAAATGGTGGTAATTTAGGTTCTAATGGTTGTGTTTCCTGGATGTTCCAGCGTAAGGGTGAACTCGTAATTGATCTCAATCAATTTGAGGTTGGAGAAGAAGAATTATTATTAGAAGCATTAGAAGCTGGGGCAGAAGATTTAGAATATGGGGAAGAAGAAGCTGTTATTTATACTGATCCAGAAAATTATGAGTCTGCCAGAGAAGCTCTGGAAGAAGCAGGTTATGAATTTGAATCAGCAGATTTAGCTATGATTCCTGATAATGAGGTTACATTAGATAAGAGTGATGCTAAAAAAATGTTGAGATTGATGGATCAGTTAGAAGATCATGATGATATACAGGATTTATATTCTAATTTTAATATTCCAGACGATATAAGGGATGAAATTGAAGCTGAAGAAGATTAGTTAATATAATTTTAATTTATTTGTTATAAAATAAATCTAGATTTTAATAAGGGCACTGTTCAGCAGTGTCTTTATTTTTTTGTTTTAATAATTTATTATGTATGATATAATTATTTCAAACATTAGTTTGAATGGGGTGTAGCATTTGCGAATTTTAGGTATTGACCCGGGGCTGGCAACTATTGGTTATGCCCTGGTAGATAAAGAAACAAATCATTTTGATGTTTTAGAATATGGGGTTATCAAAACTTCAGCTGATAAAAGTGATGTAGAAAGATTGGAAATTATTCATAGAAATATAGAAGCTTTAATTAAAGAGTTTGAACCAGAAGAAATGGCAGTGGAAGAATTATTTTTTAATAAAAATGTTAAAACAGCAATTGTGGTTGGCCAGGCTAGAGGAGTAATATTGCTGGCAGGCTCTCAGGCCGGGATAAAGGTAGCTGAATATACTCCGCTGCAGATTAAACAGGCAGTAGTTGGCTATGGAAGAGCTGATAAAATGCAGGTTCAGCAGATGGTAAAATCTTTACTCAATCTATCTGAAATACCAAAACCTGATGATGCAGCTGATGCCCTGGCTATCTCTATCTGTCACGGTCATGTTTACAGTGCTCATTCTGGATGGGAGGAAAGATTATGATTGGTTATTTAGAGGGAGAGGTAATTGACTCTGAAAGTACAAAAATCATATTAAAAATTAATGGAATTGGTTATGAGTTAGAGCTGGCTGGATTTAAAAGACAGCCCAGAATTGGGGAAGAAATTGAGGTTTTTACATATACTTATGTGAGAGAGGATGCATTAAAGTTATTTGCTTTCCCCGAAAAAATGGGTAAAGAATTATTTGAAATTTTAATAACTGTTAATGGCATCGGTCCCAGTGCGGGCTTAAATATAATTAATTCAATGCCTGCTTCCAGATTTATTTCTGCTATTATGCAGAAAAGTGAAGGTGTATTGAAAGAGATTTCTGGTATTGGACCTAAAACTGCTCAGAGGTTGATTTTGGAACTTCAGAGTAAATTAGAAGACTTTGCTTATCTGCAGAGTAAAAATGGTACAGCTGGAGAGGAAAATTTTTCATCTAAAGAAGAGCGTCAGGATATAGTAGATGCTCTGACAGCCTTAGGTTATAAGATTTCCGAGATAAATGATGCGCTAAGAGAAGTAGAATTTAGTCAGGAAGCGGATCTTTCTGAGAAAATTAGATTAACTTTAAGTCAGCTTGGTAAGGAGAGATAATAATGGAAAATGAAAGAAGAGTTGTTTCTCCCAAACAAAAAAAAGATGATAATTCTATTGATAAGGGATTAAGACCTCTCAATTTAGAAGAATATGTTGGGCAGAGTAAATCTAAAGAAAAATTAAAGATTTTTATCCAGGCTGCTCGTGATCGAAAGGAAGCTCTTGACCATGTTATGCTCTATGGACCACCTGGTCTGGGGAAAACCACCCTGGCCAATATCATAGCAAATGAATTAAATGTAAATATTCATCAGACATCAGGACCGGCGATAGAACGGCCTGGAGATCTGGCTTCAATTCTGACAAATTTACAGCCGAGTGATGTCCTGTTTATTGATGAGATTCACCGCTTAAATAAGATTGTAGAAGAAGTTTTATATCCGGCTATGGAAGATTATTGTCTGGATATAATTATTGGTAAGGGGCCAAGTGCTCGTTCAGTCAGACTTGATCTGGCACCGTTTACTCTGGTAGGAGCTACTACCAAAGCCGGCAGACTTAGCTCTCCGTTAAGAGATAGATTTGGTGTAATCAATAGATTAGAATTTTATGATCAGCTTGAACTGCAGGAAATTGTCATTAGATCAGCAGATATTTTAAATATAGAAATTGTTGATCATGGAGCCCTGGAGATAGCTCGTCGTTCTCGGGGAACTCCCAGAATTGCTAACCGTCTCTTAAAAAGAGTAAGAGATTTTGCAGAAGTAAAAGCAGATGGTATAATTAACAGGGAAGTTGTGGATGCTGCTTTAAAATTGCTTGAGATCGATGAACTGGGGCTGGATAGAATTGATCATAAGTTATTGAAAACAATTATGCTTAAATTTCGTGGTGGCCCGGTCGGATTAAATACTTTAGCAGCTGCGATTAGCGAAGAAACTGAAACAATTGAAGATGTTTATGAGCCTTATCTACTCCAGCTTGGTTTTTTAGAAAGAACTCCCAGAGGTAGAGTTGCAACAACTAAGGCCTATCAGCATCTAAATATTAAACAGAATAATGATTAATTATTTTATTAAGTTAAATGATTTTGGAGGTAATTTTTAAATGAAAGTAGAAGAATTTGATTATCATCTACCGGAAGAGTTAATTGCTCAAAAACCCCTTCCTGAGAGAGATGAGTCGAGATTAATGGTTTTAAATCCACAGGAAAATAAAATTGAAGAAAATATCTTCAAAAATTTAAAAGAATATCTGGAACCTGGTGATATGATTATTATGAATAACAGCAGGGTGATACCTGCCAGGTTGTATGGAGCCAAGATTCCAACTGGAACAGAAATCGAACTTTTATTGTTAAATGAGCTGGCTGAAGGACGCTGGGAAGTTTTAGTTCGTCCTGGACGGAGAGCTAAAAAAGGTGTCAGGATTAATTTTGAAGATATTTTAGAAGCTGAAGTTGTAGAATATACTGATTTTGGCGGCAGAATTGTAGAATTCAGCTGGGATCAGGAAAATCATGATTTTGAAGAAGTGCTAAACAAACTTGGGGAAATGCCTTTACCACCATATATTAATGAAAAGTTAGATGATCCAGAGCGCTATCAAACAGTCTACAGCCAAAAAAGAGGTTCAGCAGCTGCCCCAACAGCAGGTCTTCATTTTACTGATCAACTTTTAGAAGAACTTCAGAATTATGGTATAATATTAGACTATATTACTCTCCATGTTGGGCTGGGTACTTTTAGACCGGTTAAAAGTGAAGAGATTGAAGACCATGAGATGCATGAGGAATATGCAGAAATTTCTGCTGAAACTGCAGAAAAAATTAAAGCGGTTAAAGCAAATGGTAATAAAATTGTTGCGGTTGGAACCACTGTTACCAGAACTTTAGAGTCTGCTGCCCGGGATGGTCAATTGAGAGAATATAAAGGCTGGACTGATATTTTTATCTATCCTGGTTATAAATTTAAAGTAATTGATTCCTTAATTACTAACTTTCATCTTCCTAAATCGACTTTATTGATGCTTGTTTCTGCTCTCGCTGGTAAAGAATTTATTTTAAAAGCCTATCAGAGAGCTGTGGAAGAGGAATTCAGGTTCTTTAGTCTGGGTGATGCAATGCTGATTCTAAATAGGAAGGAAGATTAGTTTGTTCAATTTTAAATTATTTAAAGAAAACAAGAAATCGCAGGCCAGACTGGGTGAGATTTCTACAGACCATGGTAAAATTCAAACACCAATTTTTATGCCTGTAGGAACCCAGGCAACTGTTAAGGCTATGAGCTCCAGAGAATTAAAAGAAATTGGATCTCAAATTATACTGGGAAACACCTATCATCTTTATTTAAGACCAGGTGATGATTTGATAGCCAGAGCTGGCGGACTGCACCAGTTTATGAACTGGGATCGGCCGATTTTGACTGATAGTGGTGGTTATCAGGTTTTTTCTCTGGCTGATCTAAGAGAAATCGAAGAAGAAGGAGTCTATTTTCAGTCCCATCTGGATGGCTCTAAACATTTTATTTCTCCCGAAAAATCGATGCAGATTCAGCAGAATTTAGGTTCTGATATAGTAATGGCTTTTGATGAATGTCCCCCATATCCAGCTGAGCAGAAGTATGTTGAAAATTCATTAAATAGAACACTGCGCTGGGCAGAAAGATGTAAAATGGAAATGGAAGGGGCAGAAGGCCAGGCACTATTTGGGATTATCCAGGGGGGAATTTATCCAGAACTAAGAAAACAGAGTGTAGAGGAAACAACAAAGTTAGATTTCCCCGGTTATTCTATTGGCGGCTTAAGTGTAGGGGAGCCAAAGGCAGAAATGTATAAAATGCTTGATTATACAACTTCTCTGATGCCTAAAGATAAACCTCGATACTTAATGGGGGTTGGTACTCCAGAAGATTTAATTGAAGGGATTTATTATGGAATAGATATGTTTGACTGTGTAATGCCGACCAGAATTGCCCGTCATGGACAGGTTTTTACTCATCAGGGACGAAAAACAATTAGAAATGCAGCTTACAAAGAAGATTTTTCTCCTCTTGATTCTGAGTGTGACTGTCATGTCTGTCAAAATTATACTCGTGGTTATATTAGGCATTTACTTAAAAGAAATGAAATTCTTGGAGTTAGATTAACAACTTACCATAATCTATATTTTATGCTCAGACTTGCCGAAGAAATAAGAGAAGCGATTAAGGATGATAACTTTATTAACTTGAGAGAAGAATTTTATTATAAATATGAATTAAAATAAATTTTTTAATTCTTTTTGAAATAAAATTTCTCATTTAGCAGGAATATTGTAATTATTGTTGAATTAGTTATGAGAGCAAAAAATTAATTAGGAGGATATTTAATGGAATATTTATATGCAATTTTACCATGGGTCTTAATTTTCGGTATTTTTTGGTTCTTTTTAATCAGACCTCAACAAAAACAGAAAAAAGAGCATCAGAATATGTTGGATAATCTTAGTGTTGGTGATAAGATTGTTACTATAGGTGGAATTAAAGGTAAAATAATTAAGCTTAAAGATAACAATATTAGAGTTAGAGTTTCTTCCAATGTTGATATTGATTTTGTTAAAAGTGCGATTTCAAGAGTAGAAGAAAAAAGTGACAGCAGTAAAAAACTAGAAAATACTGATGAAAAAGAAACAGAAAAAGAATAATTTATTTAGTTGAGAACTGGGGGAAATAATGTGAAAAATGCAATTAAAGAGTTTTTACAATCTTTAGTAATAGCAGGTATACTGGCCTTCTTTATTATTACATTTGTGGCCCAGTCATTTGTAGTAGATGGAAGGTCAATGGCTAATACGCTTCAGGATGGAGAGAGATTATTTGTCAACAAATTTATTTATAGATTTCACCCACCTGAAAGAGGAGATATAATAGTATTTACTCCTGATGGAGCACCCGACAAGAAATATATTAAAAGAGTTATAGGTATCCCAGGTGATACTGTTTATGTTAAAGACGGTACTACTTATATCAATGGAGAAGCCATCAAGGAAAATTATCTGCCAGAAAAGATGATCGGGGATTTCGGTCCTTATGAAGTACCCCAAAAAAGTGTTTTTGTTTTGGGGGATAACAGGAACCATAGTGCTGACAGCAGATTTTCCAGTATTGTGGGGTTTGTTGAATATGAAGATATTTCAGGCAAAGCTTTCTGGGTTTACTGGCCTTTGACTGAAATGAGAGTTATTGATCATCAGAATTATAATTTATCATTTGAAAATTAATTGCTTATCGTTAGGAGGACATTTATTTAATGAGGTATAAACAAAAAAGAAGAATTAAATTAATTATTATTTTAGCTATAATTGCTTTTGCTGCCTTTTTATATATGCAGCACGGTATTAACTTGGGCCTTGATCTACAGGGTGGAGCTCATATAGTTTTACAGGCTCAGCCTACAGAAGAAAGAGAAATAAACGACACGGTTATGTCAGGGATTCAAAGTGTAATTGAACGTCGAGTTAACCAGTTGGGTTTAACTGAGCCCTTAATTCAGCGGCAGGGAAGTGACAGGATTATTGTAGAACTGCCGGCGGTAGATAGTCCAAATGAAGCGATTAATACAATCGGTAGAACTGCAATGTTAACTTTTAGAAATTCTGCCGGGGAAGTATTAATGACAGGGGAAGCGGTTAAAGATGCACGAGCTGATCATGATCAGTATGGTAGACCTGTAATTACTTTTACTTTAACTGATGAGGGATCTGAGCAATTTGCGAACATAACAAGACAATATATAGGAGAAAAAATCGGTATTTATCTTGATGATGAACTGCTGACTAATCCTACAGTTCAGGCTGTAATTGAGGAAAGGGGTCAAATTACCGGTTATGAAACAATCCAGGCAGCTGAGAAGGATGCAGTACTGATCAGAGAAGGTGCTTTACCGGTTCCGGTTGAGGTTATAGAAACCAGAACAGTGGGGCCTACTCTTGGTGAAATTTCAATTCAAAGGAGTATCCGAGCGGGATTACTTGGTCTATTATTAGTAGCTATTTATATGATATTCTACTATAGATTTCCTGGAGTTTTAGCTGCTGTAATTCTCGCGATTTATGGTCTGATTTTAATGGGAACAATGGCAGGGTTACAGGCAACTTTAACTTTACCTGGTATTGCAGGTTTAATTCTTTCTATTGGTATGGCAGTTGATGCGAATATTATTATTTTTGAACGAATAAAAGATGAGTTGAAATCAGGTAAAACACTTAGAGCGGCTATTGATGCTGGATTTAGAAGAGCATATACAACTATTATTGATGCTAATGTAACAACAATTATGACTGCTCTTATTCTGGCCTATTTTACCAGTGGTACAGTTAGAGGTTTTGCTGTTACTCTGGGTATAGGTATTATTGTCAGTATGTTTACTGCCTTTTTTGTTACCAGAAATATAATTGATATTTTTGCAGGTAGTAAATTATTACGTGAAAATAAATCTTTCGGGGTCAGAAAGGGGTAATAAAGTGGATATTCTAGGAAAAAGAAAAATTTGGTATACAATTTCGCTTTCGGTAATTGTTATTGGGTTATTGTTTTTATTAATAAATGGTCTGAATTTAGGAATTGATTTTAATGGTGGAACATTAATGGAATTTAGTTTTGATGAAAATGTTACAGCATCTGAAGTTAGAGGGGTTTTAGAAAGAATTGAAATAGCAGCTGACAGCAAAATTCAACAGGCTGAATCTGCAGGGGAACATGGTGTGATTATCAGAGCAAAAACCCTGGAATCAGAAGAAATTGTTGCTGTTGATAATGCAATTAAACAGGAATTTGAGTCTGCAGAAATGTTGAGAACAGAAATGGTTGGACCAACTATTGGGAGAGAGTTAAGAATTAATGCTTTACTGGCTATGATTGCAGCCTCTATTGCTATAGTTGCTTATATTTCTTTTCGATTTGAGTTTAGATTTGCAGCTGTATCTATCATAACTCTGATGCATGATGTTTTAATTACTATAGGTATTTTTGCTATTTTAGGTAGAGAAATAAATACTCCTTTTGTAGCCGCAATTCTTACAATTATAGGTTATTCTATTAATGATACAATTGTTATTTTTGATAGAATTCGTGAGAATATGAAGCTGATGCATAAAGTTCCGTTTATAAAACAGGCTAATACTGCAGTTGTTGATACTTTACCAAGATCCATTAATACTTCAATAACTACTTTGATTACAATTTTAGCCATTTATTTCTTTGGAGGAGCTTCAATTCAGACATTTATGTTAGCTCTCTTTATTGGAATGTTTGCTGGAACTTATTCTTCAATCTTTGTAGCCAGTCCTTTGTTGGTAACCTGGCAGGAAAGAATCAGCAAATAATAACTAGAAAATACTTAAGACTATAACCCCTCCTTGAATTTTGGAGGGGTTTCTAACTTTAAAAAAGGCTGTGATAATATGGATATGAACTTACCCAAACACTACCGGCATTTTCAAAGATATAGTGAAATCGCACAGATTCTTGTTAAAAATGGGCTTGGTTTTATAATTTCTCAGCTTGAATTAAATAAATATTTACCATTTAGAAAAAGAATAAATACTGCAGAAAGACCAACCGGTAAAATGCTTGCTGTTAGAATTAGAGAAGTTTTGCAGGAATTAGGTCCGGCGTATATTAAATTGGGCCAGCTTTTAAGTACCAGAGCTGATGTTTTTCCGCCAGTATTTATAGCGGAAATGAGAAAGCTGCAGGATAAAGTTCCTCCCGAGGATTTTGAAGAAATAGAAAAATTCTTAAAAATTGAGATGGAAGATAAATTTGAAAGTGAAATAATTAAAATCGAAAAAGAAGCAACAGCAGCAGCTTCAATTGCTCAAACACATAAGGTTGTTTTAAAAAATAACAGAAATGCTATTATGAAGGTTAAAAGACCTGGAATTGATAAAAAAATTAGTGTAGATGTTGAGATAATGGAAAACCTGGCCAAACAGGCTGAAGAAAGGAATTTGTTTAATTCAGTAATCAGACCATTAGAAATTATACAGGAATTTAAAAGGACAATTAAAGATGAGTTAAATTTTAAAGGCGAAATGGCCAATATTATTCGTTTTCGCAGTGATTTTGCAGATAATCCCTATATTACAGCTCCGGAAGTATTTTCCGAACTTTCAACTGTTAATGTTTTAATTATGGAAGAAATCAAAGGGATGAAACTGAGGGAAGTTGATCAGAGTCATCCACATAATAAATTTATTGCTGAACTAGGAGCCAAAGCTTTAATGAGACAGGTTTTGATTAATGGCTTTTTTCATGCTGATCCTCATCCTGGTAATATTTTTATAACCGGTGAGAAAACTATTGCCTATGTTGATTTTGGAATGGTAGGTCGGATTACAGAAGAAGATAGAGATCTAATGGCACTGCTTTTTTATGCTCTGATTAACAAGAAAATAAATGTTTTAATGGACGTAATCCTAATCCTTGGTAGTAAGCCAGATGATTTTAACCGCAGAAGATTTCAGCTTGATATGGAAAAAATTCTTGATCGATATTATGGCAGTGATTTAGCTAATATAGAAATCAAAGCTGTTTTTGAAGATCTGCAGTATTTTATTTATGAACATCAGATTAGAATGCCTCAGGATTTCTTTCTGTTATTTAGAGCTATTGCAGTCAGTGAGGGAGTTGGACAGGATCTGGATCCAAATTTTAATGTAGTTGAGGTTGGTAAAAGTTTTATTTCTGATATTTTAGATGACCGAATGCAGTTGGATAAAATCATCTCCAGAGTAGGATCTGAAATCTGGAAGTTTGGTCGTAAAAAACATGAATTAAATAATCAATTAAAGACTATTTTAAGCAAACTTGTGGAAGATAATTTCACTATTAATTTTAGGCATACTAATCTTGAGAATCTTATTTCAAGAATTGATATAATTTCAAACCGACTTTCTATGAGTTTAATCATTGCTTCTTTGATAATTGGCTCAACTTTACTAATTCAGACAAATATGGAACCAACTATCTTTAATATCCCTCTTTTAGGGTTTATTGGGTATTCTTTTGCAGGGATCCTTGGCCTGCTGCTTGTAATTTCTATTTTTAGATCTGGCAAATATTAGTTTTGAATAAATAATTAATAAATAATAGATTTTGGTGATAATAAATGAATAAAATTTGGAAAATGCTTTCATATCAAGAAAATGAAAGTATAGGATTTTTGGATAAATTATTGTCTGAGCGCGGCATTCATTCTCAACTAGAAAAGGAAATATATTTAAATTCAGATTTAAAGTATTTAAGTGATCCTTTTTTGCTGCCTGCTATGGATAAGGCGGTTAAGAGAATTGAAAAGGCTGCAGCAAACAGAGAGAAGATTCTGATCTATGGAGACTATGATGTTGATGGAATAACCTCAACTTCGCTTTTATATCGATTCTTTGACAGCGCCTATAATATTAAAGTTAATTATTTTCTTCCGGATAGAATTAAAGATGGATATGGTTTAAATATTAATTCTTTAAAAGAAATTGCAGCAAAAGAAATTGATTTAATTATTACTGTTGACTGTGGTATAACAGCTTTTAAAGAGGCTGAATATTTAAAAGAAATTGGGATAGATTTGATTATTACTGATCATCATACCCCTTCGGAAAAACTCCCTACTGCAGCTGCGGTGATTAATCATCATCTGGTGCAGAAAGAAAATTATTTTGCAGAAGAAATTGCGGGGGTAGGGACTGCTTTTAAACTGGCACAGGCGTTAAATCCTAAATTGGTAAAAGAAATGAGGTCGGAGCTTTTACCGATAGCTGCTTTAGGAACAGTAGCAGATATTGCCCCTTTAAAAGATGAGAATAGAATCCTGGTTAAAAATGGTTTGAAATTAATTCAGGAAGATAGAGTTAGTGGTCTTAAGATATTAATAGAAGAATTAAAACTGGATAAAACTAAAATAAGTGCAGGTCAGATAGGCTATATTATTGCACCTCCATTAAATGCGGCGGGAAGAATCCATGATGCTGAAGAAGCATTAAAACTTTTAATTGGTAAAGACGAAGTGAAATTGAGAGAAATTGCAAAAAAACTAATTGATATTAATAAACAACGTCAGCAGCAGGAAGCAAGAATTTATCAGGCTGCTGAAAAGAAGATTGAAAATATTGATTTGGAAAATGAAAAGTCTATTATTTTGGCTGATTCAGACTGGCATTCTGGAATTATTGGGATTGCTGCTTCCAGATTATTGGAAAAATATAATTTACCTGTAATCTTATTTGCTGTAGATCAAGAAACTAATACTGCTAAAGGATCTGCCCGCAGTATCTCAGCTCTCAATATTTATCAGGCCTTAAAATACTGTCAGTTCGAACTTCTTAATTTTGGCGGCCATAAAGCTGCCGCGGGCTTAACCATTAAGGCGGATAAGATTAATAATTTCAAAAATATTTTTAAAGAGTATTTGATTGAAAATTTAGAGACAGAAGATTTCTTAAAAAGTAGAAAAGTTGATCTTAATCTCGATCTATCCAGGGTTAATAAAGAATTTATACAGAATTTAGAAAAGTTCAGGCCCTTTGGTATTGCAAATCCAGCACCTAAATTTTTATTTCGAAATCTAAAATGTAACAAGTGTTATCAGATGGGAAAAGAAAATAAACATCTGAAAATATATTTAGAAAACGGGATTCAGGCTGTTGCTTTTAACCAGGGGGATCAAATTGAAGAAATTTCTACTTCCAGTGTTGATTTAATAGCCCAGCCAGAAATTAACCGCTGGCGGGGTCAGGAAAACATTCAGCTGAAAGTAGAAGATTATCGCTCTCAAACGGATATTTCTACAGCCTTAGTATTTGAAAAGGATAATTATCTTTTTTATGATTACAGAAATACTGAAGATAAAACCCGGACTCTGAAGAGTTTACTTAATAAAAACTGGCTCAGAAGTGCTGCTGTATATGTTAATCATAAAAGGGAGAATAATTATTTTACTCAGAACTATCCAGAACATTATTTTTTTGGTAACCAATTCGAACTTCAGGATGATTTTTCGCAGCTGATATTTTATTCACTTCCATTTTCCTGGGAACATTTTTATGAGATTCTGCAGAAATTTGAAAAAAATATTGAAGCTCAATCTATTAAAATAGTTCTTTTATTTTCAGAGTCAGACATTAAATATAATAGTAAATTAATAGAACATCTGAAGCAGCAAGAAATAGCAGCAAATAATGAAAATGAATTGGACTTTAAAGGCTCAGTACGATATAATATATTATCCAGGCGAATGGAAAATTTTATGGCATTTAAAGATTTTATCTTTAAAGAAAATCTATTTGACCTGATTGCAAATGTATCTAATTTTAAGGAGGATAAAAATGAATCTTAGTGACAAAATAAGAAACATACCTGATTTTCCAAAAGAAGGAATCTTATTTAAAGATATAACTCCACTTTTGAAAGATAAGGATGCACTCAAGGAAGCCATAGAAAAAATGGCGGATATGTTTAGAGATTATGAGATTGATTATGTGGTGGGAATTGAAGCTAGAGGGTTTTTGGTAGGAACTCCTTTAGCTATTGAACTTGATAAAGGTTTTATACCAATCAGAAAACCAGGTAAACTTCCACATGAGGTACTAAAAAAATCTTATGAATTAGAATATGGAAAAAATGAGATTGAAATACATAAAGATGCAGTTGCTAGAGGAGATAAAATTTTACTGGTAGATGATCTACTGGCTACTGGTGGAACTACCCTGGCTGCAACAGAAATGATAGAAGAATTAGGTGGAGAAGTTGTTGGTTGTGCATTTTTATTAGAATTGGATGCACTTACTGGAAGAGAAGTTTTAAGTGATTATGAAGTAAAATCACTTTTGATTGAGTAATATATTTATTTGATTTCCAGGTAAATAAAGGAGTATAAATATAGATGGAATTAGATATTTTATTAGATAAAATAAAATCATATATGGATAATCCAGATTTAGAGATGGTCAAAAAAGCCTATCAGTACGCCGAAAGAGCTCATGCTGAACAATATCGGGTTTCTGGAGAGCCTTTTGTTGAACATCCACTTGGTGTCTCGATTATTCTTGCTGATCTAGAGCTTGATATTGTTTCAATTGTAGCTTCTTTATTACACGATGTGGTCGAAGATACAGGTATCAGCAGTGAGGAAATAGAAAAAGAGTTTGGAGCTGAAGTAGCTCATATTGTGGATGGAGTCACAAAATTAACTAGAATGCAGTTTAAAACAAAAGAAGATCAGCAGGCAGAAAGTCTGCGTAAAATGTTTGTTGCAATGGCTGAAGATATCAGGGTTGTTTTAATTAAGCTGGCAGATCGTCTTCATAATATGAGGACTTTAAATTATATGAAAAAGGAAAAACGCAAAGAAAAGTCAAGAGAAACACTGGAAATATATGCTCCTCTTGCTCACCGTCTGGGAATGTCCAAAATAAAGTGGGAGTTAGAGGATTTATCTTTTAGATATTTAAAACCAGATATGTATTATGAGGTTTCTCATAAAGTACAGGCGAACCGGAAACAGAGAGAAAAAGATATTAAAGAGGCTATAGAAAAACTCAAATCTACTTTAAAAGAACATGATATAGATGCTGAAATTTATGGCCGCCCTAAACATCTTTACAGTATATATAATAAAATGCGGCGTAAAGAAGTAGAATTTAATGAGATATATGATTTGACTGCGGTCCGTGTTTTAGTAGAGAATGTAAAGGACTGTTATGAGGTGCTGGGAATTATTCACGAGATCTGGAAACCAATGCCGGGTAGATTTAAGGATTATATTGCCATGCCTAAATCCAATATGTATCAGTCGCTGCATACAACTGTTATTGCACCTAATGGCGATCCGCTTGAAGTCCAGATCAGGACTTATGAAATGCATAAAACTGCTGAATATGGTATTGCTGCTCACTGGAGATATAAAGAAGGTAAAGTTGGTGACGATAAGTTTGAAGAAAAATTATCCTGGTTGAGAAGACTTTTAGAGTGGCAGAAAGATTTACAGGAACCACAAGAATTCATGGAAACTTTAAAAATTGATCTTTTTGAGGATGAAGTTTTTGTATTCACTCCCGAAGGTGATGTTGTGTCACTCCCTAAAGGTGGAACCCCAGTTGATTTTGCCTATCATATTCACACTGAGGTGGGTCACCGCTGTGTGGGAGCTAAAGTGAATGGGAAAATAGTTCCCCTGGAATATAAGTTAAAAAATAGTGATATTGTTGAGATTTTAACTTCTAAAAAAAGTAACGGTCCTTCTCGTGATTGGTTAAATTTTGTCAAAACTTCTAAAGCCAGAAGTAAAATTAAGCACTGGTTTAAAAAACAGCGACGGGATGAGATTATAGAAAAAGGTCATCGGATTTTAGATGAGCATCTCGAAAAACATAATATTGAGTTAAGTGAAAAAGAAAAAGAAAAAGAATTGAAAAAAATCACTAAAGAGCTGGGAAGAAAAGATATTGACGATTTATTAGAAGAACTGGGATATAGCAATATTAGTCCCAAACAGGTAGTAAGTAAATTTGAAGATTATGAACCTGAACCAGACCTTGAGAAAAAACCAGGTCACGGGCAGCATAAATCATCTTCAGTTGATAAAGGTATTTCAGTTAAGGGTATGGATGATATGCTTGTTAGAATGGCCAAATGCTGCAATCCGGTTCCTGGTGATGATATTGTTGGTTATATTACCAGAGGTCGTGGAGTTTCTGTTCACAGAGAAGATTGTAAAAATTTAAAAAATCTTGCAGAAAGTGAACCCGAAAGAATAATAGAGGTCAGCTGGGAGCGAGGACGCACAGAATCTTATCAGGTTGATCTCCGAATTGATGCAGTTAATAAGAGCGCTCTGCTTAATGATATTACTCATATAATTAAAGAGGAAAAAATTAATTTATTATCAGTTATGGCTAGAACCAGTGAGCATAATCGCGCGGTTGTTAATTTATCACTGGAACTAAGTTCTACAGAGCATATGTATGACATAATGAAAAAAATTGAATCAATATCAGGAGTGCTTAACGTAAGTCGAGCTAAACCTGCTTAATAGAGGAGTGAATCAGATGCGAGCTGTAGTTCAACGGGTTAAAAGTGCCAGAGTTGAAGTAGAGACTGAGATAACCGGAGAAATTGACTCCGGTTTATTGGTGTTTTTAGGGATTGGGAAAGAAGATAATCAGAAAGATGCAGATTATCTTTTAGATAAAATCATTAATCTAAGAATTTTTGAAGATGAGGATCAAAGATTAAATCTGTCGGCTCTTGATTTAAATAAAGATTTAATGATAGTCTCACAATTTACTCTATTTGGAGACTGCAGGCAGGGCAGAAGACCCAGTTTTTTTGAAGCTGCTCCACCGGCTGAAGCAGAAAAAATTTATAATTATTTTGTTGGAGAAGCAAAAAAGTCAGAGCTTAAAATTGAAACTGGTAAGTTTCAGGCGATGATGGATGTCAGTTTAGTTAATGATGGTCCGGTTACAATTTTACTAGATAGTAAAAAGAATTTTTAATTATTGAAATGGGTGAGAATATGGAATTAAAAGAATTTACTGTTGGAGAATTAATGGTTAAAAGCTACCTGGTTTCAGAAAATAATAAAGCTTTTATAATTGATCCGGGAGCAGAGGGTGAAAGATTATATAACTATCTAAAGAATCATAATTTAGAGCTTAAATATATAATTAATACTCACGGACACTTTGATCATATAGCCGCTAATGATTTCTTAAAGCAAAAAACAGGTGCAGATATTCTGGCTCATCCTGAGGCTTACTTAAAATTTAAAGATCCAAAATTGAATTTATCTCAATTATTTATGAATCAAAAGATTAGTTCAACATCTCTGGATAAATCTCTGGTTGAAAATGAAGAAATTATTTTTGAAGATCTTAAATTAAAAATAATTTTTACTCCAGGCCACAGTCAGGATGGAATATCAATTTATCTTCCGACAAAAAAGATTCTTTTTTCCGGTGATTGCATCTTTGCAAATGGTATTGGCAGAACTGATCTGGAAGATAGTGATCCGGTCGAGCTTAAAAATTCTATTGAAAATAAATTGTTTAAGCTGCCAGAGGACTGCATATTTTATCCTGGCCATGGCTCGAAAAGTACTCTAAGTGTTTTCAAAAACAGAGTCTGGCCTGCTATTAGTTGAGGTTTGACATCTAAATTTTTATAGGTTAAAATTATAAAAGATTAAATTTTAATAGTTCTTAAATTTTTGAGTAATAATTTTTATTTTTAAAAATATTATATTTAAGAGAGGGGAGTGTAAGGTTTTGTTTGATACTTTACGCGATAACAGTAGAATTATTGTTTATATAGTTGTGATTGTTTTTGTCATTTCCGGTGGTTTTATGGGTTTTGGTGCTTATTTAAACAGGCAGAGTGGGGGCGGACAGGCTCCAAATCAGAATACATCTGCAATTGCAGAAGTAAATGGTATGGAGATTTCACAGCAGGAATACTATTCGCTTTTACAGCAGCAGGCACCACAATCTAATTTAAGCAGTTCCCAAATTATACCGTTTAGATACAATGTTTTAAATGCTTTGATTGAGAGAAAATTAATTTTAGCTCAGGCAGAAGTGCTTGATATCAATGTTGAGGTTTCAGAATCAGAAATAGATGAAAACTATAATAATATTTTAGAACAAAACGAAATGAATGATCAGGAACTAGCAGAAGCTTTATCTAAACAGGGATATACAATTGGAGAATTAAGAAACGATATTAAATCTAATTTAAAAGAAAGTAAGACTATAACTAAAACTATTGATAAATCAGTTGGAGAAATTAAGGTAAGTGAACAGGAGATTAAAGATTTATATAATGAAAAATATCCAGAACCTGAATCAGAAACTGGAGTGGCAGAAAATAATACAGACTCAGAATCCAGTCAACGACCTGCGCTGGAAGAAGTAAGAGCTGATTTAAAAACTGAAATTAGAAATAAAAAAAGAAATAAGGCTACAAATAAATGGTTAAAAGATTTAAAGGCCTCTGCTGAGATAACTATTAATAATCCTGTATTAAGTGCTTATCATGCTCTAGAAAACGAAAATTATACTACTGCTGTAGAAAAGTTCTCTGAACTGGTGAAACAGGAAGAAACAGATCCAATTTTTTATACTTATCTAGCCCGAGCCTATAAAGAACAGAAAAAATTTGAACAGGCAAAGGAAGTTTATAATAATGCAATTAAGACTTTTCCTGAAAACAATAATTTAAGAATTAATTATGCCCAATTCCTGGCTGATCAAAATAATAACGAAGCAGCTATTACCCAGCTGGATAAAGCTGCTGCTGCAGCAAAAGATAATTTTATGATTCATTATCAGCTGTATATGATGTACAGCAGATTAGGGGCTGAAGAAAAAGCTAAAACTGAAATGGAAGAAATCCAGCGTTTAAGTGAGCAAATGCAATCTAAAAATGTACCTTCAGCTACTGGTGATAATGCTGAGAAAAATATCAATAGTCTAGATGGTAACGATTCAGTAGAAGAATCCAATACTAATGTGGAAAATAGTAATCAGGATAACAATAAATAAAATAAATATTATTTAATAATCAAGTTTACAATCTACCAGTTGTAGTTCTACATAACTTTAACTGGTAGATTTTCTAAAAATAGTTAAAAATTTTAATAAATAAAATAGTAGGTGAAATAAAAATGAAGTTTAATGCGCCAAGAGGTACAAATGATATACTTCCACCGGATACGTTAAAATGGCAGTATATTGAAAAGAAAACACATGAGATATTTTCAAACTATAATTATCAAGAAATAAGAACTCCTATTTTTGAATATACAGAACTTTTCCAGCGCGGTATTGGTGAGGTTACTGATATTGTGGAAAAAGAAATGTACACGTTCGAAGATAAAGGTGGTAGAAGTATTACCTTAAGACCAGAAGGAACAGCTTCTGTAATTAGATCATTTTTAGAAAATAAAATTTATGGTCAGGCTCAGCCGACTAAATATTATTATATAGGACCTATGTTTAGATACGAAAGGCCTCAGTCCGGCAGGTTTAGACAGTTTCATCAGCTTGGAGTTGAAGCAGTAGCTTCTAATGACCCAGCTCTTGATGCAGAGATTATTTCTCTGGGTATGCGTCTGCTGCAGGAACTTGGTCTTGATGATTTAGAGCTTTATTTAAATAGTGTGGGGTGTGCTGATTGCAGACCAACTTATGTTGATAAATTAAAAAATTACTTAAATGAACATCAAGATCAATTATGCGATAACTGTAAAAGTAGAATTGATAGAAACCCTCTGCGGGTTTTAGACTGCAAAAATGAAGACTGTCAGGCAGTAATCAAAGATGCACCTAAAATTACTGATAATCTCTGTGGCAGTTGTGCTGATCACTTTGATGACGTCCAGGAATATCTTGATATCCTGGATCTTGATTATATAATTAATCCACTGCTGGTAAGAGGTTTAGATTATTATACAAATACAGCTTTTGAAATTAAAGACAATGCTCTGGGAGCCCAGAATACTGTTTTTGGTGGAGGCCGTTATAATGGTCTGGCTAAAGAAATTGGAAATAGAGATCTGCCGGGTATTGGTTTTGCTTTAGGGATTGAGAGATTATTACTTTCTCTGGAAGCAAAAGATATTCAATTGCCTGTAGAATCCGGAGTTGATCTTTACATAACAGTAATTGGAGATAAAGCTAAAAAAGAGTCTTTTAGACTGCTTGATCGATTAAGAAATCAGGGGTTTAGAACTGAGATTGACTATTTGGGAAGAAGTGTTGGTTCTCAGATGAAATCAGCTGATCGCATGAATGCTGAATATACCATAATTATTGGAGAAGATGAACTAAATAATAACTCTGCTACAATCAGAAATATGAAAAGTGGAGATGAAAAAGAAATTAAATTAAGTAATTTATTAGAAGAGATGAAGAAGCTAGTAGATAAGGAGGAAATTTAAGATGGGAGAAACAATAAAAGAGATAAAGAGAACCCACCTTTGTGGAGAAGTAAGTAAAAAAGATAATCAAGATAAAGTAACAATCATGGGCTGGGTACAGAAAAGAAGAGATCATGGTGGAGTTATATTTACTGATATCAGAGATCGTTCCGGGATAGTACAGGTAGTTTTTAACCCTGATGCGGGGGAAGAGTTATTCGAAAAAGCTGATTCCCTTCGTTCTGAATATGTGGTTGCGATTACCGGTGAAGTTGAACCAAGACCTGAAGGTAATATAAATCCGGAACTTTCAACTGGTGAAATTGAAATTAAAGCCGAAGAATTGAGGGTTTTAGATGCTGCCGAAACTCCTCCGATTCAAATTGAAGATAACATAGATACTGGTGAAGATGTAAGATTGAAGTATAGATATTTGGATTTAAGAAGACCTAAAATGACAAAATTGATGGGACTAAGGCATAAGGTTACTAAAACTACCAGAGACTATCTTGATCAAAATGGTTTCTGGGAGATTGAAACTCCAATTTTAACCAAGAGTTCTCCCGAGGGAGCTAGAGACTATCTGGTGCCAAGTAGAGTAAATCAGGGACAATTTTTTGCTCTGCCTCAGTCTCCTCAAATTTTCAAACAGTTATTAATGGTTTCAGGTATGGAAAGGTATTTTCAGATAGCACGCTGTTTTAGAGATGAAGATTTGAGAGCCAACCGCCAGCCAGAATTTACTCAAATTGATATGGAAATGTCATTTGTAAACCAGGAAGAAGTAATGGCAATTACTGAAGGTTTAATGAAAGAATTATTTGCAGTTGGTGATATTGAAGTTCCGGCTAAAATTAAGAGAATGAGCTATCAGGAAGCAATAGATCGCTATGGAACTGATAAACCTGATCTGCGTTTTGGGATGGAACTTAAAGATTTATCTGAAGTTGTAAAAGATAGTGATTTTAATATCTTTAGTGGTACTGTTAGTAGTGGTGGTCAGGTAAAAGGAATTAACTTTAAAGGTGGAGCTGATTCTCCACGGAGTACTATTGATGGCTTTGAGGAATATGCAAAAATGTTTAAGGCCAAAGGTCTAGCCTGGATGGCCTTAAGAGAGGATGAGCTTAAGTCACCAATAGCTAAATTTTTAGCAGAGGAAGAAATTGAAGCAATCAAGAAAGTTATGAGCGCTGAAAAAGGAGATTTATTATTAATTGTAGCTGATAAACCTTCTATTGCAGCTGCAGCTTTAGGGAATTTACGCATAAGGATTGCTAAAGAAAACAATTTGATACCGGATGATGTTTATAAATTTGTCTGGATTGTAGATTTCCCATTGTTCGAATATGATGAAACTGAGGATCGTCTGTCTGCACTCCACCATCCATTTACTGCTCCTGTAGAAGCAGACATTGAAAAATTAGATAGTGATCCTGCTTCTGTGAAATCAAAAGCTTATGATCTTGTTTTAAATGGAGAAGAATTAGGTGGAGGAAGTATCAGAATAAATAATCACAAGCTGCAGAAAAAAGTTTTTTCTGTCCTGTCTATCAGTGAAGAAGAACAGCAGGAGAAATTTGGTTATCTGCTGGAAGCTTTCGATTATGGGACACCACCCCATGGTGGAATTGCTTTTGGGCTTGATCGCTTAATGATGATTGTTGGCCGAACTGATTCAATTAGAGATGTAATCGCTTTTCCTAAAACTCAGAAGGCAACTTCACCGCTGACAAATGCTCCTTCTAAAGTGGATAACAAACAACTGCAGGAACTGGGAATTTCTATTCGTTCTTAGTGCTGCTGCGGCAATTTTTTTACTTGCAGATTTTAGCGATATATGTTAATATTATTTATAGAAAAAGTAAATATCATCTGCCGTGTTCGATAATGATTAAACATTTTGACCAACACTTAGACATAGGGAGCCTGAGCTCTACCTGCGGCGTAGAAGCCTTCAATGGACCTATAAACCAGGTAGGAGGGCACCCACTTGGCAGACAGGGATCAAAATTCCAAATCAACCGGCACGGCGGATGAGTTTTCAGCTAACCTATTTCAGGTTAGCTTTTTTCTTATCTAAAATATTTTTTGATAGAAAGTAATTTTTGGATTGATCTAAATGATTTATTTATTTTGCAGAAAAATTATTTTTCTGCTATCATAGATTTAGAATTTAATACTAAAATTGAGGTGAATTTTATGCAGCAAAAAGAAGAATTAAGAGAAAAATATTTAAAAGAGAGATCTCAAATCTCTCAAAATAAGATTACCGGCTGGAGCAAAAAAATTAATAATCGTTTTTTGCGGCTGCCTTATTTAAAAAATGTAAAAAAAATCATGGCTTATGCTTCAATGCGCAAAGAAATTGAAACTTTTGATTTGATGGAAGAATTATTAGATCAGGGTTTTCTATTATATTTACCCTTTACTAAAAAAGATGTTATTGACCTCGGCACAGCAATGATAAATGACCTTGATTCTGATTTAAAAGAGGGAGTTTATGGAGTGCAGGAACCTGTTCTCAAAATTCGGAAAGAAGAAGTTCCAGAAGATCTTGATCTAATAATTGTTCCTGGTGCCTGTTTTAGCCATAGTGGTTATAGAATTGGTTATGGTGGTGGCTATTACGATAGTTTTTTAAGTAAACATGCAGCTAAAGCACTTAAAGTAGGTTTTTGCTATGATCGTTTTCTTGTTGATTCTATTCCGGTTGAAGATCATGATGTACCTGTTGATATTATAATTACCGAAAAAGAAACTATTCAGACAAAGTAATTGAGGTGAGATTGTGAATCTTTTTGAAAATAAGAACACTCAAGAAAATAATAATGATCGTCCACTGGCTTATAGAATGAGGCCCCGCAGACTGGAAGAATTTTATGGACAGGAAGACATTGTGGGAGAAAATAAACTTTTAAGTAGAGCTATTAAAGCGGATCGACTCCAGTCTTTAATTTTTTATGGACCACCAGGCACGGGAAAAACAAGTCTGGCTCAGGTGATTGCTAACCAGACTGAAGCTGAATTTATAAAATTAAATGCAGTTACTTCTGGGGTTAAAGATATTCGTGAAGTTATAAAAAAAGCTAAATCTAACCGCAATTTATATAACAATAAAACTATTCTTTTTATTGATGAAATTCATCGTTTTAATAAATCACAGCAGGATGCACTATTACCGTCTGTGGAAAATGGAACAGTAATTATGATTGGTGCAACAACTGAAAATCCATATTTTGAAGTAAATTCTCCTCTGCTATCACGATCCAGAATTTTTAGGCTGGAAAAACTAAATAGTCGACAGGTATATTCGATTCTAAAAAATGCTCTCAGTGATCAGGAGCGGGGACTGGGAAAATTAAATGTTGATATTTCGGATAAAGATCTGGAATTTATTGCCGAACTTGCCGACGGAGATGCTAGAGTAGCTTTAAATACTTTAGAATTAGCCGTTTTGACTACCCCACCTGATAAAAATGAAAATATAAAACTTAATCAAGAAATTATAGAAGACTCAATGCAGAAAAAAATATTAAATTATGATCGTTCTGGAGATAACCACTATGATATAATTTCTGCTTTTATTAAAAGTATGAGGGGTTCTGATCCGGATGCAGCCATTTACTGGCTGGCCAGAATGATTGTCAGTGGCGAAGATCCTAAGTTTATTGCCCGCAGAGTCGTAATCCATGCGGCAGAAGATGTTGGGATGGCAGATCCAACTGCTTTAATAATTGCTGAATCTGCAGCCAGAGCAGTAGAACAGATAGGGTTTCCAGAAGCAAAAATTCCGCTTGCTGAAGCAGTTATTTATATTGCTGCTGCTCCAAAGAGTAATTCTGTTGTTAAAGCCATCAGTAGTGCTGTAGAATATGTAGAAAATAATAAAGCTGGAGATGTTCCACCTCACCTTAAAGACAGTCATTATGCTGGAGCCTCAGATCTCGGACATGGGTTGGATTACAAATATCCTCACAGTTATTCTAAAAATTACGTGGAACAAAATTATCTGCCAGAAGAAATGAAGAATGTTTCTTTTTATGAACCAGGAGAGATGGGTAGAGAGAAAAAGACAGCTCAATTTTTAGATTACCTAAAAAATAAGGGTAAGACAGAGGATGAAAACTAATGTCTAAGCTAAAAAAAAGACCAGCTAAAAATATGGAAGTTAGAAATCAAGTTAAGGACAGTAAGTTTTACGGCAGCATTTTCGCAGTTGAAAGTAGAAAAGGGGCTGAAAAAAGAATTTCCGAAATTAAAGATAAATATACTGATGCCAGCCATAATGTTTCGGCGTTTCGGGTGGAAAGTACAGACTTAGACCAGGAACCAGTTGAGTACTTTGATGATGATGGTGAACCTTCGGGATCATCAGGTCCACCGATTTTAGAAGCAATTAAAGGTGAAGATCTTCTTAATACAGTAATAGTTGTGACCAGATATTTTGGCGGTACAAAACTTGGGATTGGCGGCTTGATCAGGGCTTATGGTGATACAGCAAGATTAGCTATCAAAGAAGCAGGGATAGAGACCTTAAAAGAATTTTATTTGATTGAGGTTAAAACTTCCTTTGATAAAATTGGTATTGTTTTAGGACAATTAGAAGCTTTAAAATCTGAGATAAAAAATACTGAGTTTAATAATCAGGGAGCTATTGTAAAATCAGTAATTCCAATAGAGATTAAAGACAGACTTAAAAATATCCTCCAGGAAAAAACAGCTGCAGATTATGATTTAAAGATAGTAAAGAGTGTTTTTAAATAATATGAGATATCTGAAAAATCGTATTGACACTGTTTTAGTCATATGTTAAAATTAGTTGAAAGTTGATAATTAATGTCAAGTTTATATGAGGTGAAAATATGAGGGTATCAACTAAAGGAAGATATGGATTAAGGGCAATGGTGGACTTAGCAGAACATGAAGAAGGTAAAGCTATTCCAATTCGAGAAATTTCTGAAAGACAGAACATTTCTGAGCAGTATTTAGAACAATTATTTGCAACATTAAGAAAAGCTAAATTAGTAAAGAGTGTTCGAGGTGCTCATGGTGGCTATATGCTAAATCATGAACCAGAAGATATTAGTGTAGCTGATATAATAACAACTTTAGAAGGTCCAATTGCGCCTGTAGATTGTGTAATTGAAGATGATTTCTGTAATTATATTGATAAATGTGTAATTCATGGTCTCTGGACTGAACTGGCAGATGCAATTAATGGTGTGATAGAGAATATGACTCTTGCAGATCTGAGGGATAAAGCTATAGAAGAGAAAAGAAGAGAAGAAAAAACAGAAAAAGAAAAAATAGAGGTTAAATAAAATGAATAATATATATCTGGATCATGCAGCAACTACACCGGTTGATCAGGATGTTATTAAAGCAATGCAGCCTTTTTTTAGTGATAAATTTGCTAATCCAGCTAGTTCTCACCTTCCAGGTCAAAAATCTGCTGCAGCTTTAGAGGATGCCCGAGAAGTAGTTGCCGAACTGGTAGGTGCTCAAAAAGCTGAAGAAATTGTTTTTACTGCTGGAGGAACTGAGGCTGATAATCTGGCATTAAAAGGGGCAGCAGTGGCACTTTCTCAGCAGGGAAAACATATTATAACTTCGGAGATAGAGCACCATGCTGTTTTAAAAAGCTGTGAGTACCTGGAAAAACATCTTGGTTTTGAAATAACATACCTTGGAGTAGATCAGGATGGTCTGGTAGATCCTCAGAAACTGCGTGATAATATCCGCAAAGATACAATTTTAATTTCAATTATGTTTGCTAATAATGAGATAGGGAGTATTCAGCCAATTAAAGAATTGGCTGCTGCTGCCGGTGAAAATAATATTTTATTCCATACGGATGCGGTGCAGGCAGTTGGACAGCTCAAAATAGATGTGAATGATCTGGGAGTAGACCTACTTTCACTTTCAGCCCATAAATTTAATGGCCCCAAAGGAATTGGAGCTCTTTTTGTGCGTAAAGGTGTTGAGTTAACTCCCCAGATGTCAGGAGGAAGTCAGGAAAGAAAAAGAAGAGCTGGCACAGCTAATCTGGCTGCTGCTGTAGGAATGGGGAAAGCAGCAGAAATTGCTGCTGCTAATTTAACTAAAAAAAGAAAAGAATTAAATTTACTTAGAGATTATTTTGTTTCTCAACTTAGATCAAATTTTGATAATTTTAAAATCAATGGACCTGCTCCTGAAAGTGAGAATCGTTTACCTGCTAATATAAATATTGCATTTAAAGATCTGGATGCGGAATCTATATTATTTAATTTAAGTTTAAATAATATTGCTGCAGCTGCAGGTTCTGCCTGTGCTTCAGGTTCATTAAGTGTGTCACATGTATTAAAGGCTATAGGATTAGAAGATAAATATGCTAAAGGTTCAATTAGATTTTCTCTTGGTAAGGGTAATAATAAAGAGGAAATAGATTATGTAATTAAAAAATTAAAAGAAATTATTGTTAGATTGAATTCGTTAAAATAAGAATAAATTTTATAAGGGTGTAAATAATGAAAAAAGTGATGATTGCAATGAGTGGTGGTGTGGATAGTTCTGTTGCTGCTGCTCTGTTAAAAGAAGAAGGTTATGAAGTTATCGGTGGAACAATGCATATTTTCCCTGATTATGAAGAGGCAACTGACAGGGAAGATCACTGCTGTTCCTATTCTGCTGTTAGAGACGCAAAACGGGTTGCTCAAAAGCTTGAGATACCTCATTTTGTATTTAATCTGCAGGAAGAGTTTCAGGAGAAAGTCATCGACTATTTTGTTGATGAGTACAGGCAGGGGAGAACACCTAACCCATGTGTAATGTGTAATAAAGAAATAAAGTTTGAGGCACTTCATAGAAAAGCGATTGAAATTGGTTGTGATTATATAGCCAGTGGACATTATGCAAAAATAGAAGAAGAAAATGGACGCTATATTTTAAAAAAGGGTTTAGATGAAAATAAAGATCAAAGTTATATGTTATATGTTCTTAATCAGGAACAGTTAAGCCAGACATTATTCCCTTTAAGTGAATATACTAAAGATGAAATTAGAGTTAAAGCTAAAAAATTGGGCTTTGCTGTGCACAATAAGGCAGAAAGCCAGGAAATTTGTTTTGTGCCTGATGATGATTATGTGAGATTTTTAGATACAAATTATCCTGAAATTTCTACAACGGGTCCTATTTTAGATAGTGAAGGTAATCAGATAGGTACACACGAAGGACTTTCTCATTATACTATTGGTCAGCGAAGGGGTCTGGGTATCTCTATGGGTTATCCAATTTATGTCACAGCTCTAGACTATAAAAATAATGCTGTGATAATTGGTGGAGATGAATCAGTATTTAGTGATGGATTAATTGCGGAAGATATTAATTTTATTCCTTTTGAAGATATTGAGGGGCGCATGGAAGTAGAAGCACAAATCAGATATAATAGTTATCCAGTAAAAGCTTATATTGAAAAAACAGATAAAGAGGAATTGAAAGTTGAGTTCGAAGAAGCTCAAAGAGCCGTAACTCCAGGACAGTCAGTTGTTTTTTATTTAGATGATTTAGTTCTTGGGGGCGGAATCATCAAAAAAAGTTTTTAAAACTCTTGACAAAGAGATTGAGCCTTGATATGATAATAAGCGTCGCATAGAAAGTAAGTTCTTTTTATAGGACTGAAAAATCAAGGCTTTCAAAAGTTTTTCAAAAAAGTTCTTGACAAAGTGAGGCACAGTTGATAAGATATTAAATGTCGCTGATAAATAAACGCGGCAGGAACAAAATAAGAAAACATTATCTCTAAACAGGAATAAATATATTAGGCGCTGCCCTCAATGGGCAAGTCCGAAAATATCAATTTGTTCTATAAAAGAGATTTTGTGCGAAGGGGTCAATCCCCGAGCAAGGCGCTAACCTTTTTGTTTAAAAAAGAAAGCGCGTTGAACCTTGAAAATTAAACAGCAAGCCAACGTTAATATACTTTGAGTGTTAAAACTTAAAAGTAATTATAGTTTAAAGCTTATATTAAATAATATGAGTCAAATTCAAATTCTTTATATGGAGAGTTTGATCCTGGCTCAGGACGAACG
>JASMSZ010000134.1:0-1681 GCA_041694515.1 Halanaerobium sp. | reverse complement strand
GACTATCAGGATGTCTGTTTCCCAATTTCCGCTAAATTGAGGGATCTAATGGAAAACGAAGTGCTGGAAAAGTTTGATGAGTTATTGGCAAGTGCTTAATTTTAATCTCTAACTTTAGTTTGATATTTCGTTCAAATAACACTACTCTGCACAGAGTAGTGTTATTTTTCTGCTGAATTTTGTTCTCTTGACAAAATCATTTTTCTCTGTTATACTTCAAGCGATTAAAGTACTATGATGGACTAATAGTGTCTGGTTATAATTTTTATTGAGATAGGAAAATATATTCCTTATTAAAAGGAGGATATTGTAGATGACAGATCTTTTAAGTATTATTCTGGCTGCCGGTAAAGGTACCAGGATGAAATCAGATAAAATCAAGGTCTTACATCCGGTTGCCGGAAAAGCAATAATCAAACATGTTTTAAACACTTTAGATGGCCTGAATAGCAAGATTGTTAATGTGATTGGACATCAGAAAGAAAAGGTTCAGGCAGAACTGGAAGATTTAGATAAATGGGATTTGAATTATGTAATTCAATCTGAACAGCTGGGTACAGGCCATGCTGTAAAACAGGCAGAGAGTTATATTGCAGCACATGAAGGAGCAGTTTTGATTCTTTATGGGGATACCCCTTTATTGAGAAAAGAAACTATAGCTGAATTTGTGAAAGAACATCAGCAGAATAATTCTGATTTAACAGTAATGACAGCACTTTTTGATGATCCAGAGGGTTATGGTAGGATTGTTAAAGATCAGGAGGGAAATTTAACTGCTATTGTAGAAGAGAAAGATGCTGATCTGGAAACAAAAAAGATAAGAGAAGTTAATAGTGGTGTCAACTGTATAGATAGTGAACTGCTGCAGGATTTTATAGCAAATATGGATAATGATAATGTCCAGCAGGAGTATTATTTAACTGACATTATAGAATTTGCTGTAACTAAGAATAAGAGAATTAATACATATACTGTTCAGGATTCCGATGAGATAATTGGGATCAATAGTAGGAAACAGCAGGCTGAAGCTGAACAAATATTAAGAAGTAGAATTATTGATCGGCATCTGACTAATGGTGTTACAATAATTGATCCAAATACTACCTTTATAGATGCTGAGGTGGAAATTGAGCAGGATGTCACAATTTATCCTCTCAATTATCTGGAAGGCAAAACTAAAATAGCTAAAAATTCTGTTATTAATCAGAACTGTAAATTAAAAGATGCAGTTATAGGAGAAAATGTAGAAATTCTTTCTAATACTATTATAAAGGAAAGTAAAGTTGGGGATGGAACTAATGTTGGTCCATTTGCTTATTTAAGACCAGGTTCAATAGTAGAGGATAATTGCAAGATTGGTGACTTTGTGGAACTGAAAAAAACTATCGTTAAAAGTGGTGCTAAAGTTCCTCATCTATGTTATGCTGGTGATGCAGAGATTGGTGAGAGAACAAATATAGGTGCCGGCACAATATTTGCTAACTATGATGGAGAAAATAAGTTTCAAACAAAAGTAGGAAAAGATGTTTTTATTGGCAGTGATTCTATTTTAATTGCACCATTAACAATTGGTGACCAGGCAAAAACAGCTGCTGGTTCAGTAGTGACTAAAGATATTAATTCTGGTGATACTGTAATGGGAGTCCCTGCTCGAATTTATAAATCTAAAAAGCAGGAAGAT
>JASMSZ010000133.1:0-14804 GCA_041694515.1 Halanaerobium sp. | reverse complement strand
GGATATGATTCTGCATGGATATAAGAGATTTCCTTAAGTTTAAGTGAAGCTTCCTCAACTACAGCATTATCTAAACCGCGGCCTATATAAAATATATTCTCCCGTTCAGCATAATTACCGATCTGAGCTTTAATCTCTGCTTCATTTTTTTCTATAACTTCTTTAATTTGTTCTGGGATGCGTCTAAAACTGCTGATTATTTCTCTGCTTTTATCATCCCTTAATAAACCTTTAATCCTGGCAAAGTAAATTGCCAGCAGATATTGGACTGTAATCATTCCGATATAAGCTTTAGTGGAAGCTACAGCTATTTCTGGACCAGCATGAATATAAATAACATTATCTGATTCCCGGGCGATTGTACTTCCAACTACATTACAGATCCCAATAATTCGGGCTCCTTTAGCTTTAGATTCCCTAACAGCAGCCAGAGTATCAGCAGTTTCTCCAGACTGACTGACTACGATCACCAGGGTGTTCTGATCTACAATAGGATCTCGATATCTAAATTCAGATGCAATTGCAACCTCAACTGGAATCCGGGCCAGCTTTTCGATAGCATATTTACCTACTAAACCAGAATTGTAGGCAGTTCCACAGGCAACTATATATATTTTATTATACCTATTCAATTCTTCCTGATTCATAGTAAAACCGTCAAATTGAACATCTGTCTCGGTTAGGCGACCATTTATACACTTTTTTACTGTTTCCGGCTGCTCATGGATTTCTTTTAACATAAAATGATCATAGCCGCCTTTTTCAGCCATCGATGCTTCCCAGTCCACATTAAATACTTCTTTGTCCAGTTCTTCACCTTCTACGGTATAAGTTTTAACTCCCTGATGTTCAAGTACCGCCATTTCGTTATCATCTAAAATGTAAACATTTCTGGTGTGATCCAAAATAGCAGGAATATCAGAACCGATAAAATACTCATCTTCCCCTAAACCAATGATTAGAGGACTGTCTTTACGTACAGCAACAATTTTTTCCTTCTCTTTTTTTGATAGAACAGCTATCGCATAAGAACCCTCAAGCATATCAACTGCCCTGCGGACAGCTTCTTCTATATTTCCCTGATAAAATTTTGATATTAAATTTGGGATAACTTCAGTATCAGTTTCCGAATCAAAAACATAACCCTCTTTTTCTAATTGATTTTTCAATTCCAGGTAGTTTTCAATAATTCCATTGTGCACAACCACAAATTCTCCTTCTGAACTTTGATGTGGGTGAGAATTAGGGGTTGAAGGTTTACCATGCGTTGCCCAGCGAGTATGACCAATCCCAACATTTCCTCGAGGAGATTTCTGCTTAAGTATTTCTTCCAGGCTGTTGAGCTTACCCTTCTTTTTTACTAATGCTATTCCCTGTGTTTCCTGAACAGCAATTCCAGCTGAATCATAACCTCTATATTCTAACTTTTTTAATCCTTCCAGTAAAATCGGTGCTGCATCTTTTTTTCCAATATAACCAACAATTCCACACATATATTTTAACCTCCATTATATTCGTATCTTTTAATACATTTTTTATTACAATTTGCACAATATTTAACTGTCAGCTGCTGTTTATCTCCTCTGTCTCAACAATTACCTGCTGATTTTAAGAAATAAACTTAAGGTAGAACAGCTCCCACCTGAAGGCATCCGCCGAAAATTCGATAACCTTCTTCCTCGTCCACCTGATTAAAATCCCGCTGCAATCAGGTTCTGGCGCTTTATCCACATATTTCTTTTACTCACCTCCTTTATCTGCTTTTAAAATACTTCAACCCTTTAGTGTTTTTAACTAAATAACAGCAAATACAGCTCTTATTTTATTATCAATTACTGTAAATAGCAAATCACTTAATTCAATTCTTCACTAATTAATTGAGTTAATTTTGATTCCCACTTATTTAAAAGTTCTTGTTCTTTACCTTCCAGCATTACTCTAATCAGAGGCTCGGTTCCGGAAGCACGGACAAAAACTCGACCAGAAGTTCCGATCTCATTTTCTGCAGCTTTAATTTCAGCTTCAATCCTTGCATTTTGCTCCCAGGCTTCTTTTTGACTAACTTGTACATTTGCCAGAAGCTGGGGCCAGTAACTCATAACCTCCTTTAATTGAGATAAAGATTTACCTCTTTTTTTTATTATTGCAGCAATTTTAACTGCAGTTAAAATTCCATCTCCGGTTGTGTTGTATTCACTAAAAATAATATGGCCTGATTTTTCTCCACCCAACTTATAATTGTTTTTCAGCATTTCTGACAGAACATAACGATCTCCATTTTGGGTTATCACAAGATTGGCTCCCACTTCTGCCAGACTTTCTTTTAATCCCAGGTTACTATACCTGGTTGTAACCACTGTTTCTTTATTTAATTTATCTTCTGCAATCATTTCTCTGGCAGCAACAGCCATAATATTGTCGCCTTCCACAATCTCACCTTTTTCGTCAATTAAAATCACTCTATCTGCATCACCATCATGGGCAATCCCTAAATCAGCAGCGGTCTCTATTACCTTTTCTGCTGCCAGTTCAGGCGCTGTTGACCCACAGTTAACATTGATCTCTGCACCATTAGGATGATTGTTAATTACAACCACTTCTGCTCCCAGTGACTCAAAAACAGCCGGTGAGGCCTGATAAGCAGCACCATTGGCACAGTCGATTACTACTTTCAATCCAGCCAATTTTTGATCAGTACTGTTAATTACAAAATCAATATACTGCTCAATCCACTCATACTTTTCTTCAATCAGACCAATCTGATTATCAATGGGGTAGGGTAATGCTTCTGAATGATCATTAAAAATTAACTCCTCAATTTCCAATTCCGCCTGATCACTGAGCTTAATACCATTCTGATCAAAAAATTTGATCCCATTATCAGCAGTTGGATTATGAGAAGCGGAAATCATAACACCACCAGCTACCTCCTTGGTTCTACTTAAAAAACAGACACCAGGAGTTGGAATAATTCCCAGCCTGTAAACATCAATTCCAACTGAAGTCAGGCCAGCCATCAAAGCTGCCTCCAGCATATCACCAGAAAGTCGAGTATCCTTACCAATAATGACCACCGGTCGTTCCTGGGCTGAGTTTTTCGTTAAATAATAGCCGCCAATTCTACCTAATTTAAATGCCAGTTCACCTTTTAACTCGTGATTGGCAACACCTCGCACACCATCAGTTCCAAACAATTTTTTTTCCAAATTTTCCACCTCAATTAATTAATATTGATCTTACTCAACCAGTATTGTACATTAGTTCTCTATTTTTTTTGCTGTGCAAATTAAATATAAGCTCAGTATATTTCAGTTTAATTATTCATCTTTTCTTGCAATATTGACAAGTAAATACCCAGGATCAACCCCAATTAACCTTGCTGAACCAGGTAATTCAACCTCAATTATTTTCATATTATCACCTGGATCAACATTACGCAAATCAACATAGGCAGTAATATCATCTCTGCTCAGCTGAGAAAAATATGACACATAATCAATCCTGACTACAGCTCTTTCAACAGACATTGATTCTATCTGATAATCTTCTGCTAAATTTCTAACTTCAATATCTACTAAAAATGATGCAGCCTGTTCTTCTCCATAATTAAAAATATTTGCAGTTTGATTACTTGCATAACCCCAGAGCAAAACAGCAATTACAAAAGCTAAAATTATTTTTTTTTGATTTTCGGTTAGAGAAAACATTAGAAATGCCTCCTCATAAATGATTTTTCTTTAGATTTTTCAAAACCGTGAGTCAGTGCTTCTCTTAATTCTGCCTTATCAAGGTGACGGCTCAACTGTCCGTCTTCAGCAATTGAGATTACACCTGTTTCTTCAGATACTACTAAAGCCAGGGCATCGGATTCTTCCGTAATACCAATTGCTGCTCTATGTCTTGTTCCCAATCTTGGATTAATGTCAGAGCGGGTAGAAAGATTTAAAAAACAGCTGGCTGCCTGAACCTTACCATTCTCAATAATTAAAGCCCCATCATGGAGAGGAGATTCGTGCTGGAAAATACTAAATAAAAGCTGTTTGCTAATTGAAGCATCAAGCTCTATTCCGGTTTCTATATAGTTTTTTAGACCAACCCGACGTGAAATAACTATTAAAGCCCCAATCTTTTTTTCTGACATATCTGATGCTGCCAGAACAATCTCGTTAATTTCTTTTGGTCCCCAATTCTGCCAGAACTGTTCCTTTAGAAAGCCCCCTCTACCAATCTGCTCCAGGGCGCGTCTCAATTCCGGCTGAAAAACAATTGGGAGTGCAACCATAATAATAGTTAGAAAACTGTCTAAAAACCAGTTAACAGTATTTAGCTCTAATAGCTGAGCAACCAGAGCAACTAAAAAAATTAAGCCCAATCCTTTAATCAACTGGACTGCCCTTGTCCCTGAAATAATATTAAGTAAATAGTAAATAATAAACGCAATTATAAAAATATCTAATAAACTTGTTATAACCTGCCAGGACAATTTTATCACCTCTTACTATAAATATTCGGCAAAAGACAGCCTAAACCCTGCTTATTTTTTAAATCCTCATAAAAAATTAATTTTTTAAAGGAATTGCTAATTTTTGATAGAAATAAGAGAGAGGAGGTGATAGTTTGAAAAATAATATTTTTTCCGATAAACGACTAAATTATAAAGATTTTTTAATAATTATTGCCGCCTGGTATTTTATTACTTTGAGCAGCTATTATATTATAGAAAAAGATTTCACCTCATTAATTTATATTAATGAAATTTTAGCTTTTTCAATTAATGTTCTCTCTCATATTGTTTTTTTATTTATAATCTACAGTTATTTTAATCTGCTTTATGACTTTAGCTTTGCTGATCTTGGTTTTAAGTTCAAAAAAGAAAAAGTTAATTTAAAGGCTCTATTTTTTATCTTTACACTGTTGACAGTCGGGGTTATTTTAATTAATCTTAATTATAGACCCGAAGTTGAAAGCAGCTTTTTCCCTCTGCAGTTAGGAGAAAATATTTTTAGAGTAATTTATAGTGATCTACCCCTACTGGTTATGGTTTTCACTATACTTCTTTTTACAGCCAGTGTAGAACAATTTTTATTTAATAAAATAATTTTTTCACTATTCAACCTCTATTTACCCGTGTTTTTAGCAGTTATCTTCAGTGGTTTATTTGCCTCAGTATTATTTCTAGAATTTAATCCAGCATTTATTTTAATTATTTTCATTTCGGTAGTTATCAGTAATTATCTTTATATTATAAGTGATCATAATCTATTTACACCAATTATTTTTTACAGCTATTTTTTAACACTTTACATCGTCTTTATTTATGGTTTTAATTTCGTTATTATTTAAAAAATCTCTGGATAACACAAAAGGCCGGCCAGAGGCCGACCTTTTAAATTCTTATTTACTTTACTCCCACAGCTTAAAGATACTATTTACCTGATTAATTTTTGCTGCAATCTTTTCATCATTATGATTATGATATAAGTCTCCACTACACTTTTCACAATAGAGTGCACCAGACCAGTTCTGACTTCCACAGACATTACATTTTACATTTTTATTTCTCATTATTAAGCCCTCCTTATAGTGTTATAGTATTATATGAGCTTAATTAAAGTATAGCAGTACTTATAACAGCTGTCAAGTTAATTTTTTAAAATACAAAATTAAAAATTATTTGATAATTTATTAGCCATTCACTTTTGCTTTACTAACAAATTTCAAAGAAGATCTTCTTTTTATAAATCCCGGTTAGTTAAAACTCGCCATAAATACTTTCTCCACAATTAGGACATCTCTTATTCTGCAGCCTGTTTTCAACCTTCTTCGCTTAATCAGCTTTTCTCCACATTCTCCTCAAATCTCCTTACTTTAAACCGGTAAATTTCAACTTCAGCATCTTCCTGGAGGCCAGCTTTCCTTTTAGCAATATTTAACTGTTTATCAGCTGTCTCTATTCCTTCCAAATCCGGCAGCAGCAGCCCTGTCTGATGACCTCCTTTTACCAGTATTCCGTATTTTTTTGGATCAAGCATCGACTTATCACTAACTTCTTCCGGTTCAGATAAAATATCTACTGAAATTTTAATTTCTTTTAACTCTTCTTTTTTTACTTCCGGAAAACGAGGATCATTTTCGGCAGCTGTCATGGCATTACTTATAATTTCATAAGCTGCATTTTTCTGTACAGGCCTAAATGTTCCCATACAGCCTCTTAAATTACCATTTTTCTTTAAAGTAACAAAAGCTCCTGCTTTCTTTTTTAAAATATCTGGCAGTTCCTCTTCTTTAACTTCAGGTTCATTTCCAGAAACAATATACTCTTCCACTGCTTTTCTTGCTAAATTAGTAATATATTTTTTTTCATTCATAATAATCACTCCCAACTATCTTATCTGATTTATTTTTTATCTACCTTAGGATTAATAAAAACTGTTCCATAACCGACACCAAAAGGACCCTCATAGGAATTTACTTTTACATCAACTTCTAAATTATCCAGTGTCCCCAGCATTGTTATAATTGGTCTTAAACCACATTCTCCAGCTTTCTCGACTAAATCCTGATCAAAGTTTAAAATTAAGTCAAAATCCTGATCTCTAAAATACTGTATCAATTTCTCATCAAAAATATGAGCATCAGGATTAAAACCTGCAGGTGCTCCTTTTTTTAATCGATGTGAGAGATCCCCACTTGCAATCACCGCAATCTTATAATCAAGTTCTGAAGCTGTTCTGCTAATTTCCTGCCCAATCTTATACAGCTCTTGATAAGAAATAAAACCAATTGAAATTGGTAAAACAGGTAATTTAATTCCTGCTTTTTCTAAATAATTTAGGGGTACCATAATTCCATGATCAAGTTCCTGATCAACTCCATAATTCTTTAAATCATTATTTTTCAACGGCTGTAAGGATAAATTCTTTTCCTTAACCCTGGAAATTAGCTTTTCAGCAAATTTAGTGTCAGATTTTTCGCTAAATTTAAGTTTTGGATGTCCAAAATCACTAAAATTTCCTTTAAGATCTTCTTTAATAATAATAGAAGCAGTAGATCGAAAAACAGGCCCATGAGGAGTAATAAAAACCAGCAGGTCGAGATCATCTTTAAATTTAGCAATCTCTTCAGCTGTCTTTTTAAAACCCTGAACCGTCTTTTCTGCCTTTTTCAATTCCCGACCACCAATTTCTTCAATCACAATCGGCGGATGAGGCAGTAAAGCAGCACATTTAACTCCCATAAATTTCACCTCCGGCTTAAATTAAGTTCAAACTAAACAGCTTAAAATAAAGATAAATAAATTTAATTTGCTTTCTGTAAAATTTAAAATTCAAAAATTATATATCTCACTTATATTATACAATAAATTAGAAAATAAAAAAACACCTAATACCAGAAGGCCTGCTTTTTCTGTCTTTATAATCTATTACATTTTATTTTAAAGATGAGCATTAAAATGAGTGACTAAAAAATTATTTTATTATAACTTGATAAAGAACAAAATGTCCTTCGGACTTCTGTATTACAGTAAGGTTATATTTTGTTGATAGCAGAAATTATGAAACTTAAAATATTATTTATACAAACCATTAGGTATAATTTCCTGGCTATTAAAAAAAAGCAGAGCCTGAGCTCTGCCTGCATTAATTTCAAAAATAATATTATCTTTTTGAAAACTGTGGACTTTTTCTCGCTTTTTTGCGGCCGTACTTCTTTCTTTCAACCATCCGGGAGTCTCTGGTTAAGTAACCAGCTTTCTTAAGTGGTCCGCGGTAATCTTCATCTACTTCCAGTAAGGCTCTAGCAATTCCATGACGAACTGCTCCAGCCTGACCGGAAAGTCCACCACCATTAACATTTACTAATACATCAAAAGTTCCATCAGCATTAACTAATTCTAAAGGTGACATAATATCTTTAATTAAAGATTTTCTATTAAAATAGTTATCGATTTCAACATCATTCACTAAAAATTTTCCATCTCCAGGCAGCAGGCGAACACGCGCTGTAGAAGTCTTTCTACGACCTGTACCTCTATACTGTACTTCAGAAGCCATCTATTAAATTCCTCCTCTCAGAATTAAAGTTCTAATTGTTCTGGCTGTTGAGCCTGATGTGGATGATTAGGTCCACTATATACTTTTAATTTTTTAACCATTTTTCTACCTAATTTATTATGTGGTAACATACCTTTAACAGCTTTTTCGATAATAAATTCAGGATTTTTAGCACGAAGTTCTCTATAAGTAATTTCATTAATACCACCAGGATAATTTGTGTGACTGTAATGTTTCTTGTCATCCCACTTCTTACCTGTTAATTTAATTTTTTCAGCATTAACCACTATTACATAATCTCCCATATCCACATGAGGGGTAAAAGTTGGCTTGTGCTTTCCTCTAATATACTGAGCAATTTCAGATGCAAGTCTTCCTAAAGTTTTATCTGCAGCATCAACTACATACCAGTCGCGCTCCACAGTTTCATTTTTTGCCATATATGTTGACATAACTATACCTCCTTAGTTAAAATACTCTCTATAATTACATGAATTTATTCTCAACGGGGCTAGTTGTTGAACAGAATAATTCATAGTAATTTTAATACAATCTTCTGCTTTTGTCAAGTTAAACGAAAATAAATTACTCATAAAGTACTTTGATTAAAGTTAAACCCTGAGCCGGAGCAGTAAAACCAGCATTATTTCGATCACAACTCTGCAAAATATCCTCTAGTTCAGGCAGAGTTCTTTTTCCAAGTCCGGTTTCAATAAGTGTACCGGCTAAAATTCTTATCATATTATATAAAAAACCATTACCAACAACATCGATCCAGATTTCAGCATCTTCAGCTGTATAAACATCTAAAGAATATATTTCTCTAACTGTAGATTTTACAGAAGAACCAGCAGCGCAAAATGAAGCAAAATCATGACAGCCTTCAAAAATATTTGCTGCCTTCTGCATAAGTTCTAAGTTAAGTTTTTTATAAACATTATAAACAAAATTGCGGACAAAAACTGAATTAAAATTACTGTTCAAAATTCTATATCTATATTTTTTGCCCCGTGCATCATAACGAGCATGAAAATTTTGATCCACTTTTTCCGCTTTTTTACAGATGATATCATCAGGTAGTTCAGTATTTAGAGCAATTGGAATCCTGACAAGCGGAATATCAACATCCAGAAAGAAATTTGCTGTCTGACCAGCCGCGTGAACCCCAGCATCTGTCCTTCCAGCACCTGTAATCTGAACCCTGTTTTTATTGATTTTACTAAGGGCTTGCTCTAATTTCTGCTGTATTGTTTGGCTGGTATTTTTTTGAATCTGCCAGCCGCTGTAATTACTTCCATCATATTCAACTATAATTTTGTAGTTTTGTGCCATTTTAAATCTCACCTAATAAAATGATACTGCAGCTGCCAGAATAACTATAATAATTAAAGCAATAAAATCATAATATCTAAACTCTAATTCATGCAGCCTTGTTCTTCCTTCACCACCACGATAACATCTGGACTCCATTGCTAAAGCCAGATCATCTGCCCTTCTAAAAGCACTAATAAATAAAGGAACCAGTAAAGGAATTAAACTTTTAGCTCTTTGAATTAAATTACCAGATTCAAAATCAGCTCCTCTAGCCTGCTGAGCTTTCATGATTTTATCAGCCTCCTCCAGTAAAGTCGGGATAAACCTTAAAGCAATTGTCATCATCATTGACAGTTCACTTGCAGGAACCCCAAATCTCTTTAAAGGAGATAAAATATATTCAATACCATCTGTTAACTGCAGTGGAGAAGTAGTTAAGGTTAAGAGTGAAGTAAATAAAATTAAAATAAAAATTCTACTTACCATAAAAAATCCTGTATATACTCCTTCAGATTCAATGGAGATAAACCTCCAGGACCACAAAACCTCTCCCCCTTTTGTTAAAAAGATATGAATAAACAGGGTAAACAAAACTAAAATTAAAATCGGTTTTAATCCTTTGAGAACTTTTTTGACTGAGATTTTGGATAATAAGACAACTACCAGCACAAAAGCAGCAAAAAATCCAAAGCCAGTAAAAGTGTCAATTGTAAATAAAGCAATTATCAGGATTGTAGTAATCATAATTTTAATCCGGGCATCCAGTGCATGAATAATAGAATCACGAGCTATATACTGACCAATTGTTATATCTTTTAGCATATTATTTGCTCCTCAATGCTTTAATTATTTCTGCTGATGCCTCAGATATAGAAAATAAATTAGTATTTACTTTCAATCCTTTTTCTTCTAAACGATGCAGAATTTCGGTGATCTGGGGAAGATCCAGTGATAATTTGTGTAATTTCTGCTCCCGCGAAAAAACCTCGATGGGATGATCATCAATTACAATTTCCCCCTGATGCATCACAATAACTCTACTTGCAAGTTCAGCAATTTCTTCCATCCGGTGAGAAATTAATATTATGGTCATCTCTAATTCCTGATAAAGATATTTCAGCAGTTCTGCAAGCTGCTTTCTACCCTGTGGATCAAGTCCAGCACTGGGTTCATCCAGTACTAAAACATCAGGTTTGAGAGCTAAAACTCCGGCAATAGCAACTTTACGCTGCTGACCACCACTTAAATTAAATGGAGATCTATCTTTAAATTCCTCATAATCAAGTCCAACTAATCCCATGACTTCTTCTACTCTTTCCCGAATCTCATTTTTTTTCAGACCCAGATTTTTAGGGCCAAAGGCTATATCCTGAAAAACAGTTTCTTCAAATAATTGATGTTCGGGATATTGAAAAACTAAGCCAACATGACGTCTGGTTTCTTTTAAATTACTTTTTTCATTTGTAATATTTTTTCCATTAACTTTGACGGTACCAGAGCTTGGAATAATTAGACCATTAAAAAGCTGAACCAAAGTAGATTTACCAGAACCTGTATGTCCTACAATTCCAATAAATTCTCCCTTACTGATCTCTAAATTAATATTTTTTAATGCTTTAACGTTATTTTCATCCTGATAGACATGGCTTACCTCATTTAATTCAATTAACATAATGCATCCACCAACTCATCTATACTTAAAATATCAGGAATATTGATATTCTCCTGACGCAGATATTCAGCAACCTCAACTGCAACAGGTATATCTAAATTTACATCCTTTAACTGCTCAACTAATCTAAAAATGGACTTAGGACTTCCTTTATGCAAAATCTGACCCTGATTCATAACAATGACCTGATCTGCATCTACCGCTTCCTCCATAAAGTGAGTAATATGAACAACAGTAATCCCTTTTTCTTTATTTAGGTATTGCACTGTTTCCATTACTTCCTTTCTCCCCTGAGGATCAAGCATTGCAGTCGGTTCATCTAAAACTATACAGTCTGGTTCCATGGCAATAACCCCGGCAATAGCAACCCTCTGTTTTTGTCCTCCCGATAATTTATGGGGAGCAAATTTTTGAAATCCGGACATTCCAACCATTTCCAGGGCTTTATCAACCCTATTTCGAATTTCAGAGGTAGGGATACCTAAATTTTCCGGACCAAATGCTACATCATCCTCAACCATTGAAGCAACAAGCTGATTGTCTGGATTTTGAAAAACCATTCCAACCCGCTGTCTTATCTTCCAGGTATTATCAGGATTATTAGTATTTAAACCAGCAACAAAAATTTCTCCCTTAGAGGGAGTTAAGAGTACATTTAATAACTTTGCCAGAGTAGATTTGCCTGAACCATTTGAACCAATAATAACAGCAAAATCACCAGCTTCTATCTGCAGATCAATATTCTGCAGAGCCGGTCGATCACTGTCGTCATTTTCATAAAGAAAATCTACCCCACTTATTTCTATCAGGCTCATATTAACACCTACATTCAGTATTATTCTACGAGTTCAATAATCGCTTGCTTAGCTGCATCTCCTCTGCGGGGATACATCTTTAAAATTCTTGTATAACCACCAGGTCTTTCTGAATACTGAGGTGCTATTTCATCAAATAATTTAGTTACTACTTCTTTATCTTTGATTTTACTCATTACCCTGCGTCTTGAAGCTAAATCATTAGTCTTCGCAGCAGTAATAAGTTTCTCAGCATAAGATCTTAATTCTTTAGCCTTAGGTAGTGTAGTTTCGATTCTTCCCTCGCGAAACAGTGATGCTGCCATATTTCTAAACATTGCCTGACGATGAGAAGATCTTTTCTGTAATTTACGCTTAGCCACCTAAAATCCCTCCTTAAATTTCATTATCTTTTAGATCTAAATCAAGTTCATCTAATTTATCTTTGATTTCCTGTAAAGATTTCTTTCCCAGATTACGGACTTTCATTAAGTCATCCTCAGTTTTATCAACTAATTCTTCAACTGTATTGATTCCGGCCCGTTTTAGACAATTGGAAGAACGAACAGAAAGTTCTAATTCTTCAATTGTTGTATCCAGGATTTTATCCTTTTCTTCTTCTTCTACTTCAACCATAATTTCTACATCTTCAATTTCATCAGTTAAATTGATAAATAATTCCAGATGTTCTACCATGATTTTAGCAGCAAGACTAATAGCATCATCAGGATTAATACTACCATTAGTATTAACTTCTAATACTAAACGATCAAAGTCAGTTACCTGACCAACTCTGGTATTTTCGATATTAAAATTGGCTCTTTCAATAGGACTGTAAGAAGCATCTATCGGAATTAAGCCAATTACATTGTTATCAAATAAGTCTTTGTTTTCTTCAGCAGTATGATAACCTCTTCCTTTATCAACAGTTGCCTCTAGAACCAATCTACCATCCTCAGCTAGTGTAGCAATATGGTGGTCTTTATTGACAATCTGCACATCCCCTGAAGAATGAAAGTCACCAGCAGTAACTTCTCCTTCTCCTTCTGCTTCTAACCTAATAGTTGTCTGTTCCTCACCAGAATGCTTAACAACTACCTCTTTTAAATTCAAAATTAGATCGGTCATATCTTCAACTACTCCTGGAATAGATGAAAACTCATGTTTTACTCCCTCTACTTTAACTGAAGTAAGTGCGGCTCCAGGTAGAGACGAAAGCAAAATACGACGTAAAGAATTACCAAGAGTAGTACCATATCCTCTTTCTAAAGGAGAAATTTCATAACGACCATAGTTTACATCACTTTCCAGTCTTTCCACACGTGGTTTTTCGATTTCTATCATCTTATCAGCTTACCCTCCTTAAATTAACAATTTTATGACTGAGGGTATTCATTTACCGTGAATAATACTCGACAATCAGGTGTTCTTCTACCGGATAATCGATATCTTCCCTCTCTGGTAATGCAACAACTGTACCTTCAGCTTTTTCAAAATCAGAATTAAGCCATTCCTGGGTAGAAAAATCAGAATTATATTCAAAGATCTCTTTAAAATGATTGGCCTTGCGGCTTGAATCTTTAACACTAATCACATCATCCACATCGATTTGATATGAAGGAATGTCAACCTTGCGTCCATTCACTTTAATATGACCATGTCTTACAAATTGTCTTGCTTCATTTCTTGAGCGAGCAAAACCCATTCTATAAACAACATTATCCAATCTTCTTTCCAGAAGCTGCAAAAAGTTTACACCTGTTACACCCTGAATATTTTCTGCAGTCTCAAAATAGTTACGGAACTGCTTTTCCATAATTCCATAAATTCTTCTAACTTTTTGTTTTTCTCTCATTTGAGATCCATATTCTGAAACTTTTTGACGTCCCTGACCATGTTCACCTGGAACATATGGTCTGCGATCAAAAGAACATTTTTTACTGTAGCAGCGGGCGCCTTTTAAATATAATTTTTCACCTTCACGCCTGCATAATTTACATACTGGTCCTGTATATCTTGCCATTTTTACACCTCAACTTTCTATTATATAATTATATTCGTCTTCTTTTTGGGGGTCTACATCCATTATGTGGAATAGGAGTAATATCTTTGATTAAAGTAATGTTTAGTCCTGCAGACTGCAGAGTTCTAATTGCAGACTCCCTTCCAGAACCTGGTCCTTTAACAAAAATTTCAATTTCCTTCATTCCCATCTCTTTTGCCTCATCAGCAGCATTTTCTGCAGCCAGCTGAGCAGCAAAAGGAGTACTTTTTCTCGAACCTTGATAACCAACTTTTCCAGCACTTGACCAGGCAACTACCTTACCTTCTTCATCTGTAATTGAAATGATTGTATTATTAAAGGTAGATTTAATATGGGCCTGACCTTTTTCAATATTACGTTTTACTTTTTTTCTTCTGCGTGCTTTTTTCTTGTTTTTAGCCATTAATTAAATTCCCTCCTTACTATTTTGGAGTAACTGAACGGGATTTGATTCCAACAGTCTTTTTAGGTCCCTTACGTGTCCGTGCATTTGTTTTAGTTCTCTGTCCTCGTACAGGTAAACCTCTGCGATGACGAAGACCACGGTAACAGCCAATATCCTTTAATCTCTTAATATCAGCTCTTCTCTCTCTTCTTAATTCACCTTCAACAATATAATTATTATCAATTTCACTTCTTAAATCAGAAATTTCAGCTTCAGTCAAATCTTTAATTCTTGTATCAGGATCAATCCCTGTATTTTCAAGAATTTTTTGAGAAGTAGTTTTTCCAATACCATAAATATATGTCAATCCAATTTCTACCCTTTTATTTCTAGGAAGATCAACACCTTCAATTCTAGCCATGATTTCACCTCCAGTATTTTTTATCCCTGACGCTGTTTATGCTTGGGATTTTCACAAATAACCATTACTTTACCATTGCGTCTGATAACTTTACATTTATCACAAATCGGCTTAACTGAT
>JASMSZ010000132.1:0-8010 GCA_041694515.1 Halanaerobium sp. | reverse complement strand
TAAAGCTGCCACTTTTGATACTGATTCAGCTTCTGATAAAGCTTCTGACGTTCTTTTTTAATAAATTTGATTCTTTCTTTTATAATATCATCATTCTCCAGGATTAAACAAGCCAGGATGTCTGTTAAGGAGTTTAAATTATATGGTTTTAAGACTTTTTTTAGTTCTTCCACTAATACTTTATTTCCATATAGATAACCGAAACGAATTCCTGCCAGTCCAAAAGCCTTGGAAAAAGTCCGGGCGACTGCCAGATTAGGATAGTCACTAACATCCGGCATCAGATCAATTTCGTTAAAATCTGCATAAGCCTCATCCACCAGTACCGGGCCAGTAAAATATTTAGCCACTTTTAAGATCATTTCTCTCTCCAGAACCTCACCGGTTGGATTATTGGGAGAACAGAAAAAGATAAGCCTGGGATCTAATTCGTCAATTTTATTCTTGATATTCTGATAATCAAAGTCTTCAGTCAGCGGCAGTTCTTCGTAACGACCACCGTTTAGCTCAGTAAAATATTTATACATCGAAAAAGTAGGTGCCTGGGAAAACACAACATCTCCTGGTTCGACAAAACATCTAATTAAAATATCCAGTATTTCATCTGAACCGTTGCCAACCATTACCTCTTCAGTACTAACCTCCTTATCCAGCTTTCTGCCTAAATAATCAGCCAGAGTTTGATGTAGGCGTTCCGAATAAATTTCCGGATAGCGATTGATATCATGTTGATCAAATTCTTTTTTAAACTTATCTTTAATCTCCTGCGGCAGATCAAAAGGTGATTCATTTTCCGAAAGGTTAATTTTTACCTCAAAGTCATCTTCTTCACCGTGATAGGTCGAAATTGCTTTAACTTCAGGCCGCAGCTGTTCTTTTAAAATTTGCTCTTTGTTATTTAAATTATTACTGTTCATTTTTTCCTCCTTCAGCTTTTACTACTTATTTTAATATTTACTATTTTAATTGATGCTCGAATTCAGTTATTTTTCTTTTCTAATCCGAATTGAATTAGCATGGGCGTCAAGTCCTTCTCCTTCTGCCAGACAAATTACATCATCACTTGCTTCTTTAAGTGCCTCTTTACTGTAGTGGATAAAACCGGAATACTTAGCAAAATCTCGTACAGATAAAGGTGAAAAGAATCTAGAAGTTGAATTTGTAGGCAGCACATGATTTGGGCCTGCATAATAATCACCAATTGGCTCCGGAGTATATTCTCCTAAAAAGATGGAGCCTGCATTCTCTACTGCCGGCAGCAGTTCAAATGGGTTTTTGACTGCCAGCTCCAGGTGTTCGGGAGCAACCAGGTTGACCATTTCCACTGCTGCTTCCTGGTTTTCAACCTCAATCATCAGCCCAAAATTCTCCAGTGATTCTTTAATAATTTCTTTTTTATTCATTTTCTCAATCTGTTTTTCTAATTCTTTTTCCACCCTGCCTATCAACTCCGGTGCATCTGTAACCAGGATAGAAGAGGCCAGAGGGTCATGTTCTGCCTGACTCATTAGATCAGCTGCTATATAGGCTGGATCGGATTCTTTTTCTGCCATAATCATAATTTCGCTGGGACCGGCAGTCATATCAATTTTTACCTGACCAAAAACCAGTTCTTTAGCCATTGAAACATAGATATTACCCGGGCCTACAATAATATCAACTCCAGGTACAGTTTCAGTTCCATAAGCTGCTGCAGCTACTGCCTGGGCTCCACCAATCTTAAAAATCCGATCAGCACCTGCAATCTCAGCTGCTGCCAGAATAACAGGGCTTACCTTTCCCTCATTATCAGGTGGAGTCAGCATTATGATTTCTTCAACCCCTGCCACTTTTGCCGGGATAACTGTCATTAAAACTGAAGAAGGATAGGCTGCTCTACCTCCAGGCACATAAACTCCAGCTTTTTTTAGCGGCCTGCAGACCTGACCGGTAATAATCCCCGGTTTTTTCTGCTTCTGCCAGGATCTGTCCTTTTGCTCAGCATGAAAGTCTTTTATATTAGCTGCTGCATTTTTTAGAGCCTGAATAAAATTAGCATCTACTTCTTTAAGTGCAGCCTCAATTTCTTCCTCTCTTACTTCCAGCTCTGAAGCTTCAAATTCAACTCCATCAAAACGAGAAGTATATTCTAAAACTGCGAGATCACCATTTTTTTGAACATTTTTTAAAATTCCTGCTGCTATTTCTCGATATTGAGCCAGATTATCGCCGGAACGGCTGTCCAGCAGCTCCTTAACCTGATCCACATTTTTTCGACCATCTTTAATCCTTTTTAGATTAAGCATCACTATCATCTCCAGTTACTACTTCATCTAGAGCTTCAATAATAGAAGCAATCTCTTTCTGTCTGGTCTTCATACTTACCTTGTTTACCACTAGACGAGCAGACAAGTCCCTTATACTCTCATAGACTACCAGGCCATTTTCTTTTAAGGTCCTGCCGGTTTCAACAATATCCAGGATTGTATCAGCCAGCCCGGTCAGCGGTGCCAGCTCAATTGAACCATTCAGTTTAATGATCTCAACCGGTTCTCCTTTACTGCGGAAATAGCGGCGGGTAAAATCAGGATATTTAGTTGCTACCTTGCGCTCAAGTAAAGTGTCTTTGCGGTCAGGCAGCCCGGCCAGAGCGAACTCACAGACGCCATAATCCAAATCAAGAACCTCATAGAGATCACGATTTTCTTCTAATAAAGTATCTTTGCCTACAATACCCAGATCAGCTGTGCCATATTCCACATAAATCGGTACATCTGCTGGCTTAACTAAAATAATTTCAAATTTTTCGCTTTCTATTTCAAAAATCAATTTGCGTGATTTAAGCATATTTTCGGGTAAGTCATATCCAGCCTTTTGGAAGAGCTTGACGGCTTTTTTTGCCAGCCTTCCTTTGGCCATGGCAATACAGAGATTATCCATTATTTCCACTCCTCTATTTTATTTAAAATCAGGTATTCTAATGCTTCTTTCTGATTTCTTTCGATTACTGTACCTGCTCCACCATTTTGCTTTAATTCCAGATTCTCAGCTTCCAGATTAATCTCAAAATCCACCTGCTGAAAATCAAGATATTCACTGTCAGCTTCATTATATACTTCTGTCACAAAACCAGCATTCCTTAAATCTTCGGCCAGCTCATAGGCAAGTTTAAAGTCTTTATCTCGCTGATAGGAAATCAGAAACCTTTTTCCCAAATCTTCACTAAAATTTTCTGTCCGATTTAAATAGTCAAGTAGATTTTCTATTTCCAGAGCAAAGCCGACGGCAGGCTCTTCAACACCAAATTTTTCTGTTAGATTATCATACCGTCCACCACTTGCCAGCAGGTTGCTGTATCCTTTAGCATAACCTTTAAATATCAGGCCAGTATAATAGCCGTGGCGTGAAATCAACATTGGATCAAAGGTAATATATTTAAGTGCCTCAAACTCTTCCAGTTTATTGAATAGCTTTTCTAAAGTCTTTAAGGCATTTTTAGTCTCAGTTGATAAAGGCATTTTTTCTAATTCTTTAACTACCTTTTTGGGAGCACCAAAAAGCGAGGGCAATCTCAGCAGGACTTCTGCTGCATCTTCTGTCAGTTCAATATCTTTTATATAGTTTTTGATTCCAACTTTATTTTTAGCTGCCAGCAGCTGGCGCAGTTCTTTTTTTTCAGTTTCGGCAATTTTCAAATCTGCAAAGATTTCGTTGATTAAATCAGCATGACCGATATCAACCAGAGGTTCTTCCACTCCTACTTTCTGCATTGTTTTGATTAAAAGCAGAATCATTTCCAGATCAGATTCTAAACTGGCTGAACCGATCAGCTCAACTCCAGCCTGAGTTTTTTCCTTGAGACTTAAACTCTGAGAATTCTTTGACTGAAAAGCTGAACTTAAATAGGAAAATTTAAGTGGCCGCGGACTATCCTGAAAGCGGCTGGCTGCCAGTCTTGCAATCGGCATTGTCAGATCCGGTCTTAAAACTAAGATCTGTCCCCTGTCATCAACTACCTTAAACATCTCACTTTTGTCAACTAATCCTTCTATACCTGCATAGAGTTCTAAAGACTCAAGGGTTGGTGTGATAACTTCCTGATAGGCATTGGCTTCAAAAACCTTTCTTATTGTCTGATAGATAGCTCTTCTTTTCCTCAGTTCGGCCGGTAAAATATCTCTAACTCCTTCTACAAATGCATTCATCTATTTTGCCTCCCCTTTATTATTTTAGTCCTTTATCATGTTAAAGCATTAAAGTATTGTATCTATTATAATTATATAATCCACGGCTGTCAAGTTATTTTGGAAATTTCTTATACTATCTTAATTTTAACACTATTTACAGTGAAATTAAAATCAGAAAAGGCCCACCAGAGAAAAAGCTTCTGACAGACCTCTAAATGCAAATTCTATTTACTTCTATTTTTAATAATCTCCATTAACTTCTGAACCTTCGAGTATCTGAACCCCAGAGCTGGCGCCAATTCTGGTCGCTCCAGCCTCAATCATGGCCTGAGCCTCTTCTAAACTGTGAATGCCTCCAGAAGCCTTAACTCCCATTTCTGCGCCAACTGTTTTTCGCATTAAAACTATATCTTCTACAGCTGCACCACCACTACCAAAACCAGTAGAGGTTTTTACAAAATCAGCTCCTGCTTCTTTAGCAATTTCACAGGCCTTTACTTTCTGCTCTTCTGTTAAATAACAGGTTTCAATTATAACTTTGACCAGCTTACCCTGAGCAGCTTCTACAACTGCTGCAATATCTTTTTTTACAGTTTCGTAATCTCCTTCTTTTAAAGCTCCTACCTTCATAACCATATCCAGTTCGTCAGCACCATCTCTGACAGCTGCTTTAGCTTCTGCAGCCTTTGTCTCGCTTAAATTAACTCCCAGAGGAAAGCCAATTACCGTACAAACCTTAACCTCTGAGTCAGCTAATTCCTCTTTAACCAGGCCAACCTGATCCGGATTAGTGCAGACTGAGGCAAAATTATATTCTCTGGCCTCAGCACACTTTTTCTTGACCCCAGCCTTAGTTACCTCTGCTCCTAAAAGAGTATGATCAATCGTTCTTGCAATATCCTCTTTATTCATAAATTAAAACCTCCTGCTTTTTATACTAAAAGTTAATCAATACTAAAAATAATTTATATTTTTCTGTTCTTCTAATCTGTCTGTTGCCGGCGGCGGAGTAATTGAGAGTTCAGTTATTTCTTTTCTCCATTCCTCAGTCATCTCAATATCCAGTGCTCCCAGAGAACCCTTAAGTTGTTCTATATTGCGAGCTCCGATAATTGGAGCGGTAATCGCAGGATTGGACTCTACCCAGGCAACTGCTAGTGATGCCGGATCAACACCTCTTTCTCGAGCGTGATTGCTAAAATCTTCTGCTATTTGATAATACTGTTTTAAACCATAACGGGTTGCATAATCTTCTCTTTCTACTAATCTACCCTTATCTGGGCGTTTATCTTTTCCATATTTACCGGTTAAAAGTCCACCACCAAGGGGACTATAAGAAATAACACCCATCTCTTCTGCTGCAGCCATCGGTAAAATTTCAACTTCTGCCTGTCTTTTAGCCAGATTATACATCGGCTGGATCAACTCGAAACGGGCCAGACTCTCCTGACGAGAAATACCAAGTGCTTTTTCTATCTGCCAGGCGGCCCAGTTGCTGACTGCCGGATACAGAATCTTTCCTTCTTTAACCAGATCATCCATCACTCTTAAAGTCTGCAGCATATCTGTTTTCGAATCAAAGCTGTGAACAAAATAAAAATCAATCCAGTCAGTCTTCAACCTTCTTAAACTCTGCTCTACTCCCAGTTTAATATGCCGGCGGGAAAGCCCTTTTGCATTAACATCTTCCGCCGTTTTACCAAAGACCTTTGAGGTAATGACCAGCTGGTCCCGACATTTATGTTCCTGCATAAATTTACCCAGCAGTTCTTCAGAACGGCCTTCATTATATACATCCGCAGAATCAAAAAAATTAATACCTCGATCACGTGCTGCCTTAAACATCTTACGCGACATATTTTCGTCAGCAATTCCACCAAAGGACATCGTTCCAAAACAGAGCGGAGAAACCTTGACCCCAGTTTTACCAATAGTTCTATATTCCATTATTTATCCCTCCCGGATTGTGTCTTTCTATTATCATTATATTTAATCTGAAAGATGATTACAAATAATTTTTAAAACTTAATTCGCTTAATTTGCAGGAGTACAGTTGAAAATGCCAGAATATTAATAATGGGTATTAATTATCTTATTCTTAACTTAAGTGAATAATCACATAAGGAGTTTAACTGTGCATAAATTTCCCCTTCTCGTTATATTTTGTTATCAATTGATAACATTTTTCTTGCAAATGTGCAGAAAGTATAATATAATTGAAATATCTAATAAGGAGTGGTTCATTGCAAAAATCAGGGGGATATTTTATTATGAAAAGAAATTTGTTTTGTACAAAATGTTTTAATGACGAAGATTTTGAAAAAACTACCGGCACCATTACTCATGAAATAAAAAATGAGAAGTTCGAAGAAAATGTTGAAAAATTCATTTGTAAAAATTGTGGTGAAGAAATTATTGAAGATGAAGATTTTGATGAAAGCTTATTAAAGGCATTTAATGATTATAGAAAAAGCCACAACCTATTATTACCTGAAGAAATAAAAAAAATAAGAAGCACTTATGCTTTAAGTCAAAGAGCTCTTGCAAGGTTGCTGGGATGGGGACAGGTTACTATCCATCGTTATGAAAATGGTTCTTTACAAGATAATGCTCATGATCAAATGCTTTCATTTATTAAACAACCTGATAATATGCTTAAACTACTTGAAAAAAATAAAAAAAACATCTCAACAAAACTTTATAAAAAAACAAAAGAAAAAGCTGAAACTCTCTTATTAAAAAAATCTTTAACTGACAACATCATCATAAAAAAACTTCAATCACTTAACAAAAAATATTCTGGTAATAAAAAATTTGATATTGAAAAATTTTACAATATGGTTATATTTTTTTCTCAAAATATAGAAAAGCTATGGAAAACAAAATTATTAAAATTAATTTTTTATTCTGAATTTATTAACTATAAAAAATTCAATACCTCTATTGCTGGCACCCCCTTCATTCACTGGCCACATGGTCCTGTTCCTAAGAGAATATATGCACTTCTTGATATTTTAATTGAAGATTATAAGGCAATTGAAATGCAGGATATTAGTGATCATTATGAAGGTAGTATAATAATAAATAAAAAAGATTTTAATCCATCTGTTTTTTCGAAAGAAGAACTAGAAACACTGAATTTAGTTTTGAATAAGTTTAAAAATTATTCATCAAAAGAATTATGTAATCAAACTCATAAAGAAGTAGCCTATCTACAAACTAAACATAATGATTTTATTTCTTATGATTATGCAAATGAAATCAAAATATAAATTTCGAAAAGCTCCAACTACTTTTACTGAGTAATTGGAGCTTTTTTATTGTTTCAAGTTTTTATTAATCTTTATTTAATTATTCTTTCCAGCCTTTCAGCTGCTCTATCAAGATCAATTTGTTCTAATTCAGCCGCATTTTGATAAACTACTTTAGCATTTCTTAGAGCTTTATTTAATTCGTCCCATTCCTGCTCTGTGTAGTTGCCTGCATTTTCTGCCTGAGCAAGATTAATTAAGATAGAAAGTTCATTTGGATCAGCCAGATTAACTGGACCAGTTTTATTAACTACCAGAGTTATTCTAAATACTCTATCCAATTTACCGGCTGCTGCAGCTCTTAGCTTGAGCTGTTCACCATACTTATCAGTTTTCTCAACAGAAGTTCCTGCAAGCACTCCATTCTCAAACTCAAGTCCAGCCGGTAAGTTACCATCAACTAATTCCAGATTGGCAGGCTCTTTTGTTCTGATTTTAGCTGAATACTCACTACCTAACTGTCCCACTGGTAGAGTCTTGGTTTCTACTGTAACATAATCAGCAGTTGTGTTGCTTTTTTCAGCTGATTGAGG
>JASMSZ010000131.1:0-6404 GCA_041694515.1 Halanaerobium sp. | reverse complement strand
CCTGTCCTCATGCTCTTGGACTGGCGATTCCACTGGTAGTTGCGGTTTCTACCACTTTATCTGCCAAAAACGGGCTTTTAATCCGCAACCGTACAGCTTTTGAGAATGCCCGCAAGATTGATACTGTTTTATTTGATAAAACAGGTACTCTGACTGAAGGAGAATTTGGAGTTGAAACAGTAGAAACATTTGTAGATGATTATAATGAGCAGGATATTCTGCAAAAAGAAGCTTCTTTAGAACAGGAATCAGAACATACAATTGCAGCTGGAATTGTAAAAAGAGCAGAAGAAAACGAAGTAGAACTAATTAAAGTCGATGATTTTGAAATAATTAAAGGTAAGGGTGTTATCGGAAAAATTGACGGCAGAGATTTCAAAGCGGTTTCTCCAGGGTATCTGAAAGAAAACGAGATTGAAATACCAGAGAGTGCTTTAAAAGAAGGACCATTTACTGAAATCTTTATTTTAGAAGCTGGAAACTTAATCGGTATGATCAGACTGGGAGATCAGATTAGAGAAAGTTCCTATGAGGCAGTACAAAAACTAAAAGATAGAGGAATAAAAGTTACTATGTTGACTGGAGATAATCAGAAAACTGCAGAATATGTAAGTAAGGAACTTGGTCTAACTGATTATTTTGCCGAAGTACTACCCGACGAGAAGCAGAAAAAAGTTGAAGAGCTGCAGGCTGCAGGTGATTTTGTGGCGATGACCGGTGATGGAGTAAATGACGCTCCAGCTCTGGCAAAAGCTGATATCGGGATTGCTATCGGTTCAGGTACAGATGTAGCTGCCGAAACGGCAGATATTATTCTGGTAGAAAGTGATCCGCTTGATGTACTTAAGCTGATCGAGTTTGGCAGCTTAACCTATAAGAAGATGATTCAGAATTTATTCTGGGCTACAGGTTATAATGCCTTTGCAATTCCACTGGCAGCAGGTGTGCTGGCAGGTTTTGGAATTATGATTTCGCCTGCAGTAGGTGCAGTACTGATGTCGATGAGTACAGTGATTGTAGCAATCAATGCCAAAATGTTAAAGTTTTAAATTTGATTTAAATATAATGATAAATTTATTAGTTGTTTTCAGACGAAGATAATCAAAAATTAAATATTTATTGATTATAACCTCAGCTAACTTCAGAATTAAATTTCCTGAAGCTGGCTGAGTTTTTTTTGAAAAAAATGATTTATATCATAGCTGCAGTTATTAGAAATGGGGAAGAACCAAATTCCTTAAAAATTATTAAAGATGCTGTTATTGAAATAATTAATATATAGTTTAGTTAAGTGCGTTTAAAATCTGTAGTTTTAACTATTATTTAATTTGAAAACTTAATATGCAATAAATGTTTTATCCTAAATAAGGTGAAAATGAAAACATGCAGCTAAAATATTTTTTTAGCGATTTTGAGTACTTGAATTGAAAACAAAAAAGTGTTATAGTTAAAATAGTTAAATGAACAAATGATCATAATATATAATGAGGTGATTATTTAATGTATGCCGTTAATCATAATGCAAAAAGTACCACATTCTGAAATTTTAGTTGTAACTACTCCTCAGGTTACTGCAACTAAAGTAGCAGGCTGTATTGGAGCCATGGCTAAAAAAATGGATCTTAAAGTTTTAGGTGTAATAGAAAACATGGCTTATTATCAATGGAAGTACTAATAAAAAATTGGGGGTTAAAAAAATGAAATTAATTATTCCTGCAGTTAAAGCTGAAAACTTTGAGACCGAGATTCATAAAAACTTTGGTCGAGCCAATTATTTTGCTGTAATAAATTGTGAAAACAATGAAATTGAATTTATAAAAAATACATCAGCTAACAAAAATAGTGGAGCTGGTGTTGCAGCAGCTCAGTTATGTGCCGATCAGGGTGCAGATGCAGCAGCTGCCTATCATTTTGGTCCAAAAGCATATGAGGCACTAAAGGCAGCAGATATTAAACTTTTAGACTTAAACGAACAAAAATTGATTACAGAAGCATTTAATGATTATCAGGCAGGTAAATTAGCTGAGTCTGAAGCTGGCCCTGGAGGTCATCATTAAAGTGAGTCAAGAAATTTCACTTTCAATTTTAAGTGGAAAGGGTGGAACTGGAAAAACTACTTTAGCAGTTAATCTGGCCCTGGCCTTAGATAATGTTCAGCTGCTTGATGCAGATGTTGAAGAACCGAATGATTATCTTTTCATTTCTCCTAAAATTGAAGAAAAAGAAATGGAATCTGTTATGAGTTTAATTCCAGAAGTTAATGATGAAAAATGCACAGCCTGCCGAAAATGTGTTGATTTCTGTGAATATAATGCTCTGGCCATGATGCTGGATAAAGTTTTAGTTTTCGAAGAGGTATGTCACAGCTGTGGTGGTTGTAAAATTGTATGTCCCGAAAATGCAATTAAAGAAAAAGAAAAAGAATTGGGTAAACTTTATCATGATCGGCTGGATGAGCTTGATTTTTGGCAGGGAGAATTAAATACTGGTGAAGAAAAAGCAGTACCTGTAATTGAAAAATTAAAAACAAAAATTGATCCTGATAAAAAAGTGATTATTGATTCACCACCTGGTACGACTTGTCCGACTATAGAGGCAATTATTGATACGGATTTTACAGTAGTAGTGACTGAGCCTTCAACCTTTGGTCTGCATGATCTTAAAATGGTAGTTGAAATGTTAAATAATCTAGATCAAGATTTTGCAGTTGTAATCAATAGAGCAGAATCAGATGCGGATTATTTGATTGAAGATTTCTGTCAGAAAAAGGGGATAAGTGTATTATTAAAAATACCTTTTTCCAGAAAAATTGCAGAACTTTATTCTAATGGTAAACCCTTTGTTTATAAACTTGAGGGCTGGGAAGAAAAATTTAAAACCTTATATAAAGATATTATAGAGGAGGCCGTTAATAATGAACGAAATAACAGTAATTAGTGGTAAAGGTGGAACCGGTAAAACAACTTTTACAGCTAACCTGGCCTCTTTATTAGATAATTTAGTATTAGGTGACTGTGATGTTGATGCTCCTAATTTACATCTTTTGTTAAATCCAGTCAATAAAAGTGAAGAAATATATAAAGGAGCAAAACTAGCAGTCAAAAATCAGTCTATTTGTATTGACTGTGGCAAGTGCTATGATTACTGCCGTTATAATGCCATAACTGCTGATGATTTTCAGGTTAAGAACTTGAAATGTGAGGGTTGTGGAGTTTGTGTAGAAGTTTGTCCAACAAAGGCCCTTAAACTTGGAGCTATTGAGACAGGAAGTCTTTATCAGGCAGAAAGTAAGTTTGGAGATATGATTCATGCGCGTTTGATTCCAGGTGCTGATACTTCTGGTAAGTTAGTAAGTGAGGTTAAGAAAAAAGCTTCAGAAATTGCTAAAAAGAAAAGCAGAGATTGGATTTTAATTGACGGTTCACCAGGTATTGGTTGTCCAGTTACTGCTTCTTTAAGTGGCTCAGATATGGCAATTTTAGTCACAGAGCCTACACTTTCTGGTTTTTCAGATTTGAAGAGAGTAATTGAAGTTGTAAAACACTTTAAAATTCCAGCTGGACTTGTAATCAATAAATATGATTTAAATGAAAAAATTAGTGAGAAAATAAAGTCATATTGTCAGGAAGAAGAGATTGAATTTTTAACTGAAATTCCTTACAGCAGAATAATTGTGGAATCATTAAAAAAAGGTGAACTTTTTGTTGATAAGGATCAAGACTTAAGAGAAAGAATGCTTAAAGTAAAATCATATTTGATAAAAAAATTGGAGGTAGAATAATATGAAAAAGATAGCTGTACCTGTACAGGGGAATAATGTTTCTGCTCATTTTGGCCATGCACCTCATTTTAAAATGTTCAGTGTAGAAGATAATAGTATTACAAAAGAAGAAGTTTTAGAGAATCCAGGTCATCAGCCTGGTTTATTACCCAAATTATTAAATGAGGCAGGTGCTGATGTAATTATTGCTTCCGGAATGGGACAAAAAGCAATTACACTTTTTGAAAGCAGTAATATTCAGGTTGTTTGTGGAGCTTTTGGTGAAGCAAAAACTGCTGCCGAAAATTATTTGTGTGATCAATTAGATACTTCTAAAAATGCTTGTTCTCATGATGATCATGACCATCATCATGGAGATCATCATTAAATAATATGTAAAAAAACTGCAGTGGATGGAAGTTTAAGATTTAGATCTACTGCAGAAATTTTTTACTTAATTCTTGACATATGTTCAAAATAAAGTTATAATATAACTACAAGATAAAGAGCATATGTTCAATAACAAAAATTATTAAAAAAGGAGTGATTAATTATGCCTAGAGGAGATAGAAGAGGTCCAGATGGTGCAGGTCCAATGACAGGAAGAGCTTTAGGATATTGTGCTGGTAATGATCAGCCTGGATTTACAGCTAATGCTGCTCCCCAGGGAGTTGGTAGAGGTCCTAGAAATGGAGCTGGTCGTGGTCCAGGATTTGGACGCGGCTTTGGCAGAGGACGTAGAATGGGTTATGGTGGATCTTTTTTAGCAGCTCGCGGTAGAGATGCTTATTATGAACCTGCTGCTGCAGAAGAAGATTTAGATAATCAAGAAACTAAAGATAGAGAAGTAACAAGATTAGAAAATATAGCTAATACTCTTGCCAGTGAATTAGAAATTGTTAAGAAACAAATTGATGAACTAAAAATTGAGTAAAATTTATAATTAATATAAATCTTAGGGCTTCCTTTTGGGAGCTCTTTTTTTGTTTGCTCTTTTCTTGTTTTTAGAGCTGAATTATTATATAATATTTTTAACTATTGAAATGATATTTTAAAAAAGATAATTAGGTGAGGTATGTAATATGGGAAATAAAATCAATAATAAAATTGAAGAAAAAATAAGGAATATATCTAAATATTTAAATGAGTACACCAAAGATCATCTTAAATGTTATAATTTGACTCTGGGGAGATTTCATGTTTTAAGAGTTATTATCGAGTCACAGCCTGTAAGTATGGGAGAAATTCACGAAGAACTACATATGGCTAATAGTACGGTGACAGTAATAGTTGATTATTTAGATGAGGCCGGTCTGGTCAAAAGAAAAAGAGATACTGAGGATAGAAGAGTAGTTCTTTTAGAAATCACTGAAAGGGGAAGAAAAATTATGGTGAGTTTGATTAAAAAGAGACAGGATTTTATGAAAAAAGCATTATTGGATATGGAAGGTTCAGCTGAAGAGCTATCTCAACTTTTAGAGAAGTTACTCAAACTTCGCACTTGCAAAAGTGCTTTTGCACCTTGAAATTTCAATATTCTTTAGCAAAAAAATAGCATGAAACCCCCGTTTCTGGTATAATTGAATAGCAAAAAACAAAAAACCATAACGGAGGTTCATACTATGAAAATTATACCACAAATTTACCAGAATGATAAGAAGATTTTTTCTACTGTCTCAACTTTTTTTAAAAAATATCGAGTAGCTTCTGTACTAAAAGCTGCAAACGCCTATAAATCTAAAGGGATACCGACACTTTCAATCTTTTTCTATCTGTTTTCTCTGATTTTTGATAACCGTTCCATGTATATGGATATTTTAACAGGAAAAAATGAAAAAGATTTTGCCAAAGATACTGTTTATCGTTTTATGAAATCTATCAACATTAACTGGATACAGTTCACAACCCTTATAGCTGGTAGAATCATTGATGACAGCATTGAGCATTTAACAGATAAGGATCGTATAAACGTTCTAATTATTGATGATACAACCTTTAAGCGTTAAAGATCCAAAAAAGTTGAACTGCTTGCCAAAATATATGATCATGCAAAAAAACAGTATAAATATGGCTTTAGGCTGCTAAAAAAGCAGCTATTCCAGCATCTCATGTACTTTTTGATACCTGGTTTTGTTCTCCATCTTCTCTGATTGCTGTCAAAAATATTGGCTATGATGTAATAGCTATGGCTAAAAAGACCTCTAAAGTGCATTATCTGTACAATGGTGAGATGCAGCCTTTGACAAAGATCTTTAGAGAAAACAGAAAACGTCGTGGCAGATCACGCTATCTGTTATCAGTGGAAGTAACTATAGTTAAGGATGAACAATCCATCCCTGCCCGTATTGTCTATGTTCGTAACCGAAACAAACGAAATGAATATCTTGCTCTAATAACTACTGACATGAAGTTAACTGAAGAAGAAGTTATCAGAATCTACGGCAAACGCTGGGAGATAGAAGTATTCTTTAAGGTTTGCAAGTCATATCTAAAACTGAGTAAAGAATGCAGATCATTATCGTATGATGCTATGACAGCTCATACAGCAATTGTCTTTACAAGATACATGTTACTGTCAGTAGAAAACAGAAAATATGCAGATGACAGAACACTTGGGCAAATGTTTTATCTTCTGGTTGATGAA
>JASMSZ010000130.1:0-3740 GCA_041694515.1 Halanaerobium sp. | reverse complement strand
GCCCGGGGGTTCAATCCGTGATGATCAGGTTATAGAAGCCTGTAATGAACTCGGAATTGCAATGGTCTTTACCGGTAAGAGACACTTTAGACATTAAAAAAATCCAGTCAGACTGGATTAATATAGATTTCCCTAATCAATTCTCCATTTCTTATTAATGGTACCTACCCAGCCATATTATAAGGATGGAGAATTTTTCTAATTAAAATTTAATTTTCTTTTAATTGAATTTTCAAATTAATTTAATATAATATTAATTAGAAAAAATAAGAAAAAGTTAAAGGAGGGGGGATGAATATAATTTAAGTAAAGTAACTGCAGAGAAATCACAGATTAGTATCAGTTTAAACTAAAACTAAATTAATTAAAATTAGAGGAGGTAATTTAAATGTCAAAACGAATTGGAAATTCACTTCTTTTTTTAATGTTTTTTATTTTTGTTTTTGCTGGAATAGTCAGTGCAGCTGAAGGTGATATTACTTTATATACACCTTATACAGGATTATCGGTAACCCCAGGTGAAAGTCTGGATTATAATATTGATGTTATAAATAATAGTTATCAAATTAAGAATTTGAGTTTTGCTGTCCAGAATCTTCCTGAAGGGTGGGATTACACGATAACTTCAGGTGGTAAGAGTATAGAGAAACTGGCAGTAAAATCAAAAGATTTTAAGGATGAAAATGAAGAAAGTATTGATTTAAAAGTAAATGTGCCTTTGAAAATAGAGAAGGGAAATTATAGTTTCACTTTAACAGCAAAAAGTGAAAATGGCGAAGTGTTTCAGCTCCCCTTAGAAGTTAAAATAGCTGAAAGAGGAGTTTTTGAAACTGAATTTACAGTTGATCAGAATAATATGGAAGGATACTCTGATTCAACCTTTACTTATGACACAACTTTAAGAAACAGAACTGCAGAAAAGCAGCATTATGCCTTAAAAGCTGACGCTCCCCGGGGCTGGGATGTTAGATTTAGGGAAGCAGGTTCCTATGTTACTTCAGTTACAATTGAGTCTGGGGAAAGTAAAACAATTTCAGTTAAAGTTGAGCCAGCTGTTAATGTTGCGGCAGATACTTATAAATTTTCAGTTGAGGCAAACTCCGGTTCTACTTCTAAAAAAATTAATCTGGAAGCAGTAATTAAAGGTAAATATGGCTTAAATTTAACAACTCCTTCAGGCAGGTTAAGTAGAGAAATTGTGGCCGGGGAAAACAAAAAAATTGATCTTAAAATAAAAAATACTGGAACTATAACCTTAAGAGACATTAAATTGAGTGCCACTACCCCTTCTGACTGGTCGGTGGACTTTGAAAAAGACGAGATTTCAAAATTAGAAGCAGGTGAAACAGCAGTAGTAACTGCAGATGTAAAAGCCAGTGATCAGGCAATTGCTGGAGATTATCAGCTTACTTTAAAAGCCAATACACCTGAAGCTAGTTCTCAGGCAAAATTCAGAATTACAGTTAAAACTTCAATGATCTGGGGTTGGGCTGGAATTTTAATTATTCTGGCAGTTATTGCAGTTATCTTCTATTTTGTTAGAAAATATGGGAGGAGATAATAATGGCTGAAACAATTATCTCTACCAATGAACTAACAAAAAAATATGGTGATCTAACGGCCGTAAATGGACTGGATTTAAAGATTGAAAAAGGTGAAATTTATGGTCTGCTGGGTCCAAATGGAGCCGGTAAAACAACAACAATTTTAATGCTTCTGGGTTTAACTGAACCCAGTTCTGGTTCGGCAGAGATTAAAGGACTGAATACTACCAGGGATTCAATTGAAGTCAAAAAATTTACCGGTTATCTGCCAGATCAGGTAGGATTTTATGATAACAGCAGTGGCAAAGAAAATTTAGCTTATACTGCAAAATTAAATGGACTGGATGCTGCAGCCGCAGCAAAAAAAGCAGAAGAAATGATTAAGATGGTAGGTCTGAATAAGGTAATGAATGATAAAGTTGCTACTTATTCTAAAGGTATGAGACAGCGGCTGGGGCTGGCCGATGTTCTCATTAAAGATCCTGAAATAATTATTCTCGATGAGCCAACTATCGGTATTGACCCAACCGGGATTAATGAATTCCTGGATTTAATCTACAGATTGAGTAAAGAAAATGGGATTACTGTTCTGCTCTCTTCTCATCTCTTAAATCAGGTGCAGAAGATTTGTGACCGGGTTGGTATTTTTGTAAAAGGAGAACTGCTGGCTGAAGGAAGCATTAAGGATCTGGCAGACCAGCTGCTGGGAGAGAGAGAAATTAACCTCAATGTTAAAATTAAGAATTATTCAGAACAGGTTATTAACAGGATTGCAGAACTGGATGAAGTTCTGGAAATCAAAGAGCAGGAAAATCTTTTAGATGAAATCTATCAGAATTACTTTAAGGGAGGTGAAATTGATGCCCGGTTATAATGACTCTTTTAGGGTGATGATCAATAAAGAAATCTCAGACCATGTTAAAAGCTGGAAGTTCATTATCATTGTTGCCTTAATTTTGTTGACAACTTTTGCTTCAATATATTCGATCTTAAATCTTATTAAAAATAATGCTGGAGCAATTAATCAGGGAAATGATTTTCTCTTTTTAAAGCTTTTTACTGCAACTACTGGTGGTATACCGAACTTTATGACGCTGATCAGTTTCCTGGGTCCTATTCTGGGAATTGCACTTGGTTTTGATCTGGTAAATTCGGAGCAAAATCAGGGGACAATTAGTCGGGTTTTGTCTCAGCCAATTCCACGCGATTATTTTATTACCAGTAAATTTGCAGCAGCTATTTCACTTGTTTTTTTGTTAGTTTTCTCAATTGGATTTCTGGTTATGGGAGCTGCTTTAATTTCGATTGGACTGCCCCCGACTCTGGGAGAATTTTTAAGAGTTTTCATTTTTTTATTCCTGAGTGGGGTTTATATTGCATTCTGGCTTAATCTTGGTATTTTATTTTCAATTATTTTCAAGCAGTCTGCAACTTCAGCCCTGGCAAGTCTTGCTGTCTGGCTTTTCTTTACGGTATTTTATTCGATGCTGGTTAATATTGTTGCCAGAGCGACAGCAGCAAATCCATTTGCATTAAGAAGCTTAACAGCAGCTCTTTCAAGGCTTTCTCCCAACTATTTATATAATGAACTAACAACTATTTTATTAACCCCTTCGATTAGAACTTTAGGTGGACTTAGTTTTGAGCAGCTGCAGGGAGCAATTCCCTCAACTTTATCTCTTGCTCAGAGTTTGATTTTAGTCTGGCCTCATTTTACAGCTCTAATTGCAGCTTCTTTAATCTGTTTTGCAGTTTCATATCTGTTATTTATGAGAAAAGAGGTTAGAGCTTAAAATAAAGTTAATAAAAGTACAAAATAACCCACTTCTTAAATTTAAGAAGTGGGTTTTAAAATATTAAATAGAACAAAATATCCTTCGGACAATCTGTAATACAGTAAGGTTAAATTTCCTAGCTAATAAAAAAACCGCCTCGGGAAAAGGCGGTTAAAACAAGGAGAAAAGTATCTATTACTTTTATCTATGCATAAAGCTGTCCTCTGAAACAGCTTCAAAAAGGGTATAACAAATCTCTATATCTTTAATACAATTATATAATATCAGTGGATTATTAAAAAAACTTTAACTAAAGATTAGAAAATGATTAAAAATCTTTAAAAAAATAAAAAATTTTATAAAGGTATATGAGTATTGATAGAGAATATTATCAATAGTAACAATAATTATTAATAAGTGG
>JASMSZ010000129.1:0-30459 GCA_041694515.1 Halanaerobium sp. | reverse complement strand
CCGCTGGAATTGATTCCAGTTTTCAGTTATATCTTTTTAAGAGGGAAATGCAAGTCATGTCGAACAGATATTTCAATCAGATATCCTATTATAGAATTGTTAACCGGAATTATATTTATTATAAATTATATTTATATATCTGATTTAATCATCTTAGCTGCAGGTTTAGTATTTTCTTCTCTGATGATAGTACTGACAATGATTGATTTTGATCATCAAATACTACCAGATAAATTGACATTAGGTGGACTTATATTAGGATTATTATTTAGCTTTTTTAGATCTGATATAACTTTTATTTATTCTTTAGCAGGAATAATAGCAGCCGGAGGGTTATTATTTTTAATAGCTTATCTAAGTAAGGGTGGTATGGGTGGAGGAGATATTAAAATGATGGCAATGGTCGGCAGTTTTACCGGCCCGATAGTTGCTGTCAGTTCAATCTTTTTAGGAGCAGTAATTGCTTTAATAGCTCATTTACCAGGTATAGTTTCTGGTAAGACAGGTATGAAAACCAAGCTTCCTTTTGGACCATTTTTGGCACTGGCTTCTTTAATTTTATGGTTCTGGTCTGAGGAACTGTTTGATTTATATATTAACTTTTTTATTTAAATGGCAAAAAGAGGGGGCAATTTAATGAGGATAAATAATAGTAGAGGATTGACTTTAATTGAGACAGTAATAGCATTGTCCCTTATTGTAGTTCTGGCAGCTGCTTTTGCTGGAGCTATGACAACAGGATTAAAAACCGAAAATCAAATGAATAATAGAAAAGAAGCTGTCAGCTTTGCAGGAGAAATAGTTGAGAATTTAAAAATTAGAACAGCTAATAATAAAAATTTGTTATCTAAAATAATAAAAGAAAATAGTTATTCAGAAAGCAGTGCTCAAATTGATTTTTCTGAGATTAATAATTATTTTTCTAATACTATTTCTAACCAGTCTAATTTTTATAATGCAGTAATTAAATATACAGAAAAAAATGTAGGTTTATTAGAAGTAACAATAGAAGTTGAATGGACAGCTAATGGAGAAAATTATAACGAAAAAATTGTTACTTTACTGGCGGTTGATTTAAATGAATAATAAATTAAAATACTTAGTTGACAAAAAAGCTTTAACACTAATTGAGATATTATTTGTATTAATTATATTAGGTGTTGTAATTATGATTGCAACAACAATGATAATCCAAACTTTTGGTATTGTAGGTACAAGCAGTAGTAGAATGAGTACTGACCAATTAACTGCTTTAGCACAGGAAAGAATTGAGAGACATTTACGTACTGTTGTTGAAAGCTCTGATAATAGCTTTGGTGAAAATTTAAATAAATGGGTTTTTAATGGTTATTCTACATCAGGTGAAGAAATCGAGTATGAAGTTGAATTAAGTAATCAAAGATTATTTCTAAAAATTGCAGACCAACCACAAGAAGTTATTTTAAATAATGTTAGTGATTTTTATATAAAAGAAGGTATTAGAAAAGGAATTTTTATTGTTTATATTGTTACAAATAGTGATTCTAATCAAATAAAAGAAAAAATTATTGTAAGTGCTAGAAATTATTAACGTTCTCCGTTTAAGGAGGTAAAAATATGAATAAATTTTTTAATAATCAAAATGGTATTGCTTTAATAATGGTTATTATATTATTAGCGGCTGTTGGGTCATTAGTCGGTGTTTTAATGACTTCTGAAGTTTTTAATATTTCTTTTACAGGTAGAGAAATTAATGAGACCAAAGCATTCTATTTAGCAGAAGCAGGGGTACAGAGGGTAGATTATTTATTTAACAAATATGGAAAATCAATTTTTGAAGATGACAATTCACTGACCGGTGAGGATGATGAGTTTATAAACCAGCAAAATCTAATGTCACTTGATAATTATGATGGCAGCTATCAAATAACAGATATTCAAAAAATAGAATCAGAGAACAAAGTTAAAATAGAAATTTTAGGAAAATATAATAATGCTGAAAAAAAATTGGGAATTACAATTGATCTTGCAAATGAAATTGATTTAGATGGTCTTTTTTCAAATGCTTTATTTGCTGCTGGTAATAATAATGATTCATCTCCTTCAATTAATATGAAGGGAAATTCTACTAAAATTACTGGAGATGTTAAAACAAACATTTCTGACTATAGTTCAATAAATATTAAGGGATCAATTGATGGTGATTTTGCAATGAACTTTAAGGATACACCTCCAAATAATATTTATCAAGAAAAACAACCCGGTGATTTAGAATGGTCTATTGAAAATACTCCTTATTCTGGAGGGAAGGTTGTTTGGTATGACGGGCTATATTATAAAGCTTTAAATGATGGAGTTGGTTCAGCTGAACCAGGCACCATTAGAGCCTGGCAGGTCAAGATTCCTGACGGTGAAAACTGGCCCTGGTTTGAAAATCAAATTTATAATTCTGGTGATAAAGTATGGTATAATGGAGAATTATATACCGCTAAAAATGGAGGGGTTAGAGGCCAGAAACCTGACAGTTCTAATGGCTGGGAAAGACAAATACCTAATGTAAGTGGTAATATAGAGTATACAGAAAAAATTGATTATCCAGATATCAAATTTCCTGACTTTCCAGTTTTAGAAACAAAAGATTCAATTGAGACTAAAAATAATAAGAATGGAATTATTGACAGTGATGGATATTATGAAAATATTACTCTTAAAAGTGAAACTGATTTGATTATTGATAGGGATGATAATGATAGAATTCTAAGAGTAAAAGACTTAAACATTAAAAATGGACATATAAATTTTAAAGATCCCAATAGCGAGGGTAAATTAATTATATATGTTGAAGATTCAATAACTTTTGGTGCAGGAAGTACTCTTGGCAATTTAGAACAAAAAGATAATGTTATTATTCATTATGCAGGAAATAATAAAATTGATTTTGCGGGTGATACTAAATTTTATGGTTCCTTAAATGTTAAATCAGCTGATATAAAACTGGCTGGTAGTAACTCGATAAATGGACATATTTTCAGTGGCGGTGGAGACATTACTGTTAGCGGTGGTGTGTCTTTGCCAGAAAACAATTCTGATGAGGGAGTTATTATTTATGCTTTAAATTCTAAACTTTCTTTTAAAGGGAGTGGAAGCTTAAAAGGAACAGCTATAGTTGATAGTGTAGAATTAGGTGGAAATACTTATATTAATTATGCAAAACCAGATTTAGAAAATTTTCCTTTTATTCAAGATATTCTTGATTTTGATAATTCTTCAGGTGGAGGCAATTCTAGCGGAGAAAATGATAAAATTATCTGGTATAACAAATAATATAGATAAGCATAGAAGGGGGATGATTAAATGGCAGTAAGTCCATTATCTCTAATCAGGGGAATAAAATATACAAGTATCGATTTTGGCCATAACAGCATCAAATTTTTAAGCAGTAGAATCAAGAATAATAATTACAAATTACTTACTTCCGGTCGCAAAGAAATCCCGGCTGGTACAATATCAGACGGCAGAGTAGTTGAAACCCATATTTTAACTAAAATTATAGCAGATATTTTTAATGAGAAAAATATGGCCCCAGGATTTTTAATGATAACACCTGCTTCCGGACAGGAATTTGTTAGAAATATTAAAATGCCGAAAATGCCGAGAGATGAGCTAAAAGAAGCATTAATCTGGGAGGTTCAGGAATTTCTGGATTTAGAAGCAGAAAAGATAGCTTTAGATTACATTATTTCTAATGAAAAAGAAGATCAATATGAGTTACTGGTAACAGGTATCTCTAAAGATGTTTTAAATGGTTACTTAGAGATTTTTGAAAATAACATGTTAAAAGTTAAAGTTTTTAATCTAGAAGATATGGCTTTAATTTCTTTACTATCTCAGAAAAAGAAACTGGAAAGTCCATCCTTAATTTTAGATGTTGGAGCCAGCAGTTCTAAGATTTTAATTGCAGCTAAAAACAAATTATTTTTAAGCAGAGAAGTGAACATTTCCGGAAATAATTTTAGTAACTTATTTTTAAATGAAGAAAATAATCAGGAAGAAGCCGAAATAGAAAAGAAAAAGTTTAAATTTTTTCCCGATCAGGCAGGAGAAGAAAATCTTAATTTAGTGCTTTCTGATATTAATACTGCAGAAACTCTGCAAAAAAAGGTTAAAGATCTGGCAGATGAAATAATTTTTGAAGTAAATCGTTCTCTGGAATATCATAATGAAAGAAATTCAGAAAATACAGTGGGAGAGATTTATTTAACCGGTGGGGGATTACTTCTAAATGGATTAGTTGATTACTTTAAAGAAGAAATAGAAAATGAAATATTTGTTATTGATCCTCTAAAGAACTTTCAGATAAAAGATGATTCTAATCAAATTAATAAGCATTTTTTAGCAACTGCTGCCGGGACTATTATGAGCGAGGTGATGCATAATGAGAGTTAACCTCCTGGAAAAAGATGAAGGCTTAAAAATTCAATGGCTGGAAATTGTAGTGGTTTTAATTATTATTTTCACTTTTGCAGCACCTGCTTTTAATTATTATCTTAATTATATTGAAGTAAAAAAATTACAACAGCAGAAAAACAATTGGCAAATTAGACTGCAGGCCTTACGCCCGAAAGAAAAACGCTATTTTAAACTGAAAGATGAGATAGCTAATTTTAAACTGCCGGAACGGGTAGAACTTGAAAAGTATACTGTTTCTCCTTTTTTCTTAGAATTTGCAAAAATAATTGGTGATGATATTAGTTTTAATAATTTAGATTACAGCAGTGGAAAGATAAATATAAATGGCAGGGCAGAAGATCTTAGATCTTTATTAGATTTTAGTTCCCGCATTTTTAATTCAGAAGTTTTTTCTATTATTTCTTTAGAGAGATTTCAGAATAATGAGCAGTTAGAATTTAATCTGGTAGTAGAATTGGACAATAGGGAGAGAGGGGTGATTTATAATGAGTAATTTATCAAAAAGAGAGAAAGTACTGCTTTTTATTTTATTTGTAACAGTAGTATTTGTTGCTTATTATTATCTACTTTATCAACCTATTCAGGCTGAACAGCAGAATTTAGAAAATCAAATAGCTAATATTCAGAGTGAATATACAACTGTCCTCTCTCGAGTTAATCAAATTGAAGATTTAGAGAAAGAATTAGCAAATTTGCAGAGGGAAAGACGAGAGCGTCTGGAAATAGTTATTAGAGAGGCAGAAGAAATATTAGCAGCTATTGATTTTTTCGCCAGAGAAAGTGATGTTGAGATTAGAAGCTATCAAAAAGGAAATGCTGATAGTGGGTATCCTTTTACTTTTAATATAGAGGGAGAATATTTTGAGTTGCTCTCTTTTCTAAAAATGCTTGATAGCTGGGATTATCGGTTAGTTGTAGAGAATTTATCTGCTAATAATATCCAGCAGGGAGAGAATTTAATAGGGTTAACTCTTAATTTATTTTATCATCAATCAGATGAGTTAAGAGATTTTATAGAAAGAGCAGCGGGGTGATAAAATGAAGCATTTAAAATTGTTATTTTTTATAGTATTAATTATTATACTCAATAGTACTGCCTTTGCTTTAAACCTTGAGGTGGATGATGATTTAAATGATTTTGCTAAGAAAAATTTATTGAATGAAAATCTAACTAAAAATTTAAACAATCCATTTTTTCTAAATGAGCAGTTAAAGGAAACTCCAGATGAGGAAGTTGAATTACAAACTCCACCAAATATGGATGTAAATATTACTAAAACTAGAGAAGAAGTTGAGGAAGTAGATACTGGGCCTGAAATCACAATAAATGGCGTTATATCTGCTTCTAATTCGAGAATGGCTTTACTTATTAGCTATCAGCAGGAAAAACATCTACTTGAGATTGGAGATAGTCTGGATGGTTATAAGTTCACCGCCTATCAAAATGGAGAAGCTACTTTTAAAAAAGAAGGAAGAGAAATTAAAGTTTTATATTAAATTTTAGATGATATTGATTGGAGGCCGGGTTAATGATAAAAACAAAAAAAGTGTTAATCTTATTTTTATTGATCATGATTTTTTTCTCAGCAGCAGCTGCTGCTGGACCACAGGACAAAATAGAAAATTTAAATTTTAAAAACACAGATATTGTTGATGTTTTGAGGGCGATTGCAGAAGTGGCAGATGTTAATTTAATTACTGACAGCGAGATTTCTGGAAACATAACAGTTAATTTAAAAGATATTACTTTCGCAAAAGCTTTAGATTTAATTACTCAAACCAGAGCTATCAGTTATAAATGGGATGGGAATACTGTAGTAGTAGCTTCACCTGAGAGATTGGATAGTATTTATGCTAATATCGTAACAGAATTTGTAGAAGTTAATTCCAGTGATTTTGATAACATAGGTACTATGGTTAGAGAACTGTTTCCGGAAACACAAATCACTTTAGATCCTAGCCGCAGACAGTTTATTTTAAAGGGAGAGAAAGAAAATATTGAGGGAATTAAGGAAATGATAGCCCGTTTAGATTCTTCTAGAACTGTGGAAGAAATTGAAAGTAGTGAGAGAACACAGGAACTTGAAGAAAAAGAAATTGAAATTTATAGTGAAAGTTATCAGGTTTTAAATGCAGAATTAGAAGATCTGCAGTCCAAATTAAAAACTGTTAATTCAAACTTGACTTATAAAAGTAATCCTTTAACAGAGACAATAACAGTTAGTGGAGAAGAATCTTTAGTTAAAGAAGCTATCTCAATGGCTCAGACCTATGATCAAAGTTTAGAGCCGGAAACAAAAAATATTAGAGTTGATTATATTGATACTGAACAGATAACTGAAATAGTTGGTAAGTTTTATCCTGAGATTCAGCTTCATGTTAATGCCAAGCGCAAAGAAATTATTATTAATGGAGCTAAAAATAAGTTAGATAATGTAGTTGAATTGATAAGAGAAATTAACAAGCCTCAGTATCAGGTGGTAATTGAAACGCGGGTGGAAGAAATTTCTTCTGAATTTTCACGGGAGTTGGGGATTGAACATACCGGGGTTTTTGATATCATCAGAGAATCAGAGGTAAGTTCCGGTGGTGAGAATTATAAAATAGAGGAGATAGATTTTACCTGGCCAGATATTTTCAAAGCCTTAGATACCTCTACTAATACCACTACACTTGCAAGTCCTAAATTAATGACTTTAAATGGAGAAGAGGCAAATTTATCTATTTTAGAAGAAGAACCTTATGAGGTTGTTACTACAGATGAAAATGGTGATAAAACCAGCAGTTGGGAATATGCAGAAGCAGGAGTGGAATTAACATTTACTCCCTGGATAACTGAAAATGATGAAATTGAATTAAAAATAGCGCCAACAGTAAGCAGTTTTAGTGAAGTAGGTGACTCTCAAAGTGGAGAGGGAGAAAGTGCTCCTCCTGCCAAGAAGAGTAGAAGTGTAGAGACAACACTTAGACTAAAAAATAATGAAACCTTTGCTGTAGGAGGATTAATCCAGACTGACAGCGAAGGAATGATTACCAAAATTCCTCTGCTCGGTGATTTACCTCTTTTTGGTGAGTTATTTAAATTTAGAGAACCGAGTGACTCAACCAATGAATTAATAATTTTTGTAACCCCTCATATCATTAAATATGGTGATGAAGTGACAACTAAAAATGTTATTAATCCTCGAAGTGAAAAATTGGCTTCTGATGTTCAGAACGAGATTAAGTTAGATAAAGAAAAACAAAGTGAAATGAAACAAGAATTGGAAAAATCCAAGGAAGAAATAATAAATGAATACTTAGAACAAAGAAGTAAAACTAGAAAAGAAATTCTCGAGTCACTAAAAGACGATAACAAAGAAAAAGAATATCAGGAATTAAAACCTGAGGAGCTGGAAAAAATCCTCAATAACTAAATTAATGAGGCTGAAAAATTCAGCCTCATTTCAATAATACTATTATTAGGATGATTTTATGGCTGCAGTAGTGGCAAGACAACCAATATTGGATAAAAATAAAAATGTTTTTGCATATGAACTTTTATTTAGAGGTGGAGATACTGGTACAGAAAATTTTGATGGGGATAAAGCAACTGCTCAGGTTATTTCAAACACTTTAGAATCCATAGGATTTAAGAATTTAACTGAAGGAAAACCAGCTTTTATTAATTTTACTGATAAGTTATTAAAGCAGGGAATACCTGATCTATTGAATCCTGAAAATGTATATCTCGAAGTTCTCGAAAATGTTAAAGTTGACAGCCATCTACTTTATGTTCTTAAAACTTATAAAGATAGAGGATTTAAAATAGTACTTGATGATTTTATTTTTTCGAAAAATCTAATCTCTTTAGTTAAATTAGCGGATTTTATAAAAATAGATTTTTTAGCTATCAGAGGTGATGCAAGAAAAAATATAATTGAAATCTGTCAGAGATATAACCCTGATCTTAAATTCATTGGGGAAAAGATTGAAACTCATGAGGATTATATTATGGCTGCCAGGATGGGCTATGATTATTTTCAGGGTTATTTTTTCATTAAACCTGAAAATATTCAAACTAGAGAAAGTAATTCTTATGAATTTAGTTTTTTTAAAATGATGGAAGAACTCAATAAAGAAGAGCCTGAATTTAAAACTTTAGAGAAAATAGTCAAATCAGATTTTTCAATGTCCTACAGTTTGTTGAGGATTATTAACTCAGCTTATTTTGGGTATGATGTAAAATCAATTAGACAGGCTATAGTATTATTGGGGGTTGATAAGTTAAGAAAATGGAGCTTACTTTATTTTCTTAAGGGATTAAATAACAATAAGCCGGATATTTTATTTAAAACAGCTGTTTTAAGAGCTAATTTTGCAGAATCATTATCTGAGTATTTTTCTGATGATAAATCTAACAATCTTTTTGTATTAGGATTATTGTCTGTTATTGATGGTTATTTAGACAGAGATATTGCAGATGTTTTAGAAGAAATTTCTCTCTTTGGAGAATTTAAACAGGCATTAATCAGTAGAGAAGGGAAGTTAGGTGATCTGCTGAGTTTGATTGAGTCATTTGAAAAGCTAAACTTTAAGCAGTGTCAGCAATACTTAGAGGATTATTCTCTGGACTATGATATTATTTCTCGTGAATATATTAATTCTTTAGAAAAAAGTGAGGAAATAATCAAGGCTTTTGAGAATTATTAATATGCACTGATTAAAGTGGGATAAATTAATTTTGATTATTGTAACAATAATATGATATAATTAAACTTGACTGAATAACTATGCTTTAAAAAGGAGATATTATGAAATACAATAATCAAGATGGTTTAACCTTAATAATGGTTTTAACATTATTAGTTGTGGCATCAGTTTTAATTGGATCATTATTTACTGTAGTTAGAAGCCATATAAATACAGTCTCCAGAGAGGAAGCTAATATAAAAGCATTTTATAATGCTGATTCTGGAGTTGAGTTTGCAAGAGCTAATTTGGAGCATATTAAATATACTACTTTAACTAATACTGACGATAAGTATTTAAAATTCAATGATGAAAACAATTTGGTTTTTGATAATCCCGAATATTTTTTTGATAAGAACAATCTAAATTTAAATGATTCAAAGTTAAAATTTTCCTTAAAGGCAATAAAGAAATCTGAGATTATAGAGTTTACCTCAACTGGAAGCTATCAAAGTAATGGTGAAGAAATTACAAAACATATTTATTTTGAGCTTGAGTCTAACAGAGATAATTTTAATAAACTATTTAATGTTAAGGCAGATAGTGATGATATAGTGTTAAAAGGAAAAGCTTCTGATTTAGATGATGTATTTCTTAATCTATCTGAGGAAATTTATCCTGACTGGGATGACTGGCAGATTTTGAGAGATGAGGCGGATAATTGGTCTGATATAAAGAAAACTGGTAATTGGAACACATATACGGGGGTTATTGCTAAAACTAACTGGAATTTAAAATTAAATAACAAAGATACTTTTGTTAATTCCATAATTTTTATAGATGGAGATCTGACTATAGGATCACAAACTGAATGGGAGAATTCTCTTATCATTATAAATGGAAATTTAAAGGTAAACGGCTTCCCCACTCAAGGGATAAATAATTCAGTTTTTTTCACTTACAATACCAATACTTTTCATCTAGCTGGTGATTTCCCAGATGATATTGAACAGGGAATTGACTTTAATAATTTACCTGCTGAATTTAATCAGGTAAAAGATAAACTATTGATTTTTAGACTTAAAAATTGGCAGCAGAACCAGTAGAGGGAGAAATTAATGAATATATATCAAAAAGATGGGTTTTCACTTATTGAAATCATCATCTCATTAACTATAATTGTGATTTTAGTTGCAGGATTTTCTACAGCTTTAGTAGGTTCTTTAAAAAGTGAAAAGCAATTAAATGAACAGCATAAAGCCAGAAGAATAACTAATTCTATAATTGAAAACTTGAAAACAGAAAAATATAGAACAAGACTAAATGATTCCAATATTGCCTGGGACGAAGATGAATATAATTTAAGTGAATATAATATCAACTTTAAAGCGAATGTTGATAATAATACCGATATTGTCATAAATATTGAAGAAAAAGACATTTCTGATAACTTATATTTTGTAGAAATTACCTGGAAAAATATTAATTACAGCAGTGAAATTTTACTTTCAGGAGACTAAAATTATGTATAAACGAATGAAGATAAAAAAAAATAATGGTTTTACTATTGTTGAAATACTGATGGTCATCTTAATTCTGGCTGTAGTGATGTCTATAGGAGCCGCAATATTAATTCAGGTTTTTAATATTGTACCATCGAGTAATGAAAGAATGACAACCAGACAATTGGCTGAAATAGATCTTTCTTTGATTGCAACTTATATCCGGAATGCTGAGGAAGTTAATCCTGATAATGATACTATAACTGTAAATGAAGCTGGAATCTCTAAAATAATTAGACATCAAGATAATAGTATAAAAAAGAATGGTGAAGTTTTAATTAATGATATTGAAAGATTTTATATTGAAAAAGATGAGGATTCAGAGCAGGAAAACCTGTATATTATAACTATAGAAAAGTGTAATCAGGAAGAATGTGAAGAAAACGTAACTTTAAGCCAGCAGGTTTTTCGTAGAAATTGAGTATTTTATAATATGAATCTGAAATGAAAATTAATATATATATTAAGAGGTGTTTGCTTATTTAGCTAATGCATCTCTTTTTTTAAGCTTTAAAAATTAGACTAACTAATTCTGTTCTGCTGTGTACCTCAGTCTTATTAAAAATATGACTGAGGTGTTTTTTTACTGTATTAATAGAGATAAATAAGTTCTGTGCAATTTCCTGATTGTTTTTACCTTCAATTAATAATTTCAACAGTTCTTTTTCCCTCTCAGTTAACTGAAATTTTTGTTCCGCTTTTTCCAGAAGCTGACTTCGGTTTTCCTTAATTTTTCTTTCTAATTTATTTATCATAAATAACTTATTAAGCTGGTTAGAACACTGCTGACTAATTAATTTTAGATAGAGCAATTCTTTAAGCGAAAAGTCTTTATCGTTTTGATCGCGAAAAAGGCTAATTGTACCCAGGAGCCGTTCCTGATGATGGATATCAATTCCACAGGAATAGTATAGATGGTTTTTACCCAGAAAATCAGTAAAATATTCTGTATTAACCCATTTTTTATAATCCATGAGATCAGAGCTTCTGCTGGGCTCTATTTGATTAAATGCTATTTCTTTGATTGCATCAATTTTATAATAGTAATTATTGTAAGCATTAAGAGCTTGATCACTTACATTAAAGCAGACCGGGCTGTCAATTATCTCTTCATTTTCATCAAAAAGAAAAAAATTATGATAATCTGGATAATCTAACTTATGAAGATGAAGATACAGACAATATTTATTATTTAGGTTTTGAGATTCGTGGATCATTTCTCAATTAAAAAAATTTAGTAATTAAAACTGCTCCCTTTAAATGGGAGTTTTTTTGTCTAAAGCTTGACATTTTAATTATTAAACTATATAATTTATAAACAATAAATATTAAATAGAATGCTATCTCTATAATAAAAAAGTTTATACTTTATTTAAAATTCAAAATAAAATCAAGGAGGACAAAGTAGTGAGTAGAAATATTTATTTAAATGGAGAAATTGTACCGGAAGATCAGGCAAAGGTTTCAGTTTTTGACCATGGTTATCTATATGGTGATGGTATTTTTGAAGGCATCAGAGCCTACAACGGCCGTGTCTTTATGCTGGATCAGCATATTAAAAGATTATATGAATCAGCAAAAACTATTATGCTAGATATTCCTCTAAGCAGAGAAGAAATGGAAACTGCAATTTTGGAGACTATCAGAGCCAATGAGTTGAGAGATGCTTACATAAGAGTGGTAGTTTCTAGAGGAGAAGGAGATCTGGGATTGGATCCCAGTAAGTGTCCAGAGCCAACAATTGTAATTATTGCCAGTGCCATTCAGCTTTATCCAGAAGAAATGTATGAAACAGGGTTAAAACTGGTAACTGTACCAACCCGCCGCAATGGCCCGGAGATGGTTAATCCAAGGATTAAATCTTTAAATTATTTAAACAACATTATGGCCCGGATTGAGGCTAATATGCAGGATGCACCGGAAGCTATCATTCTAAATAGTGATGGTTATGTGGCAGAGTGTACAGGGGATAATATCTTCATTATATCCGAAGATACTTTATATACTCCACCAATCTATGCAGGTATTCTCAAGGGAACCAAAAGAGAAGTGGTACTTGAAATAGCGGCAGATATGGGATTAGAAGTCAGAGAAGAGCTATTTACAAGACACGATGTCTTTAATGCTGACGAATGTTTTCTGAGTGGAACTGCAGCTGAAGTTATTCCAGTAGTTGAAGTAGACAGCCGTAAGGTTGGAGATGGTGAGGTTGGAGACAGGACAGCAGCATTAATTGCTAAATTTAGAGAAATTGCCAATTCAACCGGAAAAGAAATATATGCCGATTAATTTGTAAGTTGTTAACTCTATATTAAATTGATAGGTAACTATAATCTAGATAGATAAATTTAAAAATTAAATATAATCGAGTTTTTCATTAGAGAAGTTAGCAGTATAAGGAGGAATAAAATGAGAAGTGATAAGATTAAAAAAGGCATAGAAAGAGCCCCTCATAGATCTTTGCTCTATGCACTGGGCCTTGATGATGATGATATAAATAAACCTTTGATAGGAATAGCCAATTCGGCAAATGATATTATTCCCGGCCACAAACATTTAGATAGAATTAGAGATGGGGTTGAACATGGGATTACAGCAGCCGGAGGAACAGCAATGAGTTTTGGCACAATCGGTGTCTGTGATGGAATTGCTATGGGCCACAGCGGGATGCGTTATTCCCTGGCCAGTAGAGAAATCATTGCCGATTCGGTTGAGGCAGTAGTCAACGGCCATCAGCTGGATGGACTGGTTTTAATACCTAACTGTGATAAGATTGTGCCCGGGATGATGATGGCAGCAGCCAGACTTGATATTCCGGCAATTGTAATCAGTGGTGGTCCGATGAATGCCGGCAGCCGCTGTGGTGAAGCAATTGACCTGCACAATGTGTTTGAGGCAGTTGGTTCTGTAACTTCCGGCGAAATGGAGGAAGAAGAACTGGATCAGATTGCACGTTCTGCCTGTCCTGGTGTCGGTTCCTGTGCCGGTATGTTTACAGCTAATTCTATGAATTCTTTAGCAGAGGTTTTAGGACTGGCTTTACCGGGAAATGGAACTATTCCAGCAGTTAAGGCTGATCGAATCAGACTTGCCAAGGCAGCAGGAAAAGCAGTGATGAGACTGGTCGAAAATGATATTCGGCCCTCTGATATCTTGACTGAAAAGTCTTTTGAGAATGCAATAACTGTTGATATGTCTTTAGGCTGTTCTACCAATACAGCTCTGCATTTACCAGCAATTGCTCATGAGGCAGGTATAGACCTTCCTCTGGATAAATTTAACGAGATTAGTGACCAGGTACCACATATCTGTTCTTTAACTCCAGCCGGAAAAAATCATATGGAACACTTAAACGCAGCCGGCGGGATCCATGCGGTAATTAATGAACTGGTTAAAGGAGATTTAATTAATTTAGATACTGTCACAGTTACAGGTAAGTCCTTGAAGGAAAATTTAAAGTCAATTAATTTTGTTGATCATGAGATTATTCGACCTTTAGATGACCCATATCACAAACGTGGTGGACTGGCTATTTTAAAGGGAAATTTAGCTCCTGAAGGTTCAGTTGTCAAAAGAGCCGCAGTTGATCCGAAAATGATGGAGCACCGCGGACCGGCAAGAATCTATCAGAGTGAAGAAGAATCAATTACAGCTATTAATAAGGGAGAGATTAAGCCCGGTGATGTGGTAGTTATTAAAAACGAAGGACCAAAAGGTGGACCTGGAATGAGAGAAATGCTTTCCCCAACTTCTGCTTTAGCAGGAATGGGACTTGATGACAGTGTAGCTCTAATTACTGATGGTCGTTTTTCAGGTGCAACCAGAGGAGCAGCAATCGGTCATGTTTCTCCCGAGGCAGCAGCAGGTGGACCAATCGCAGCCCTAGAAGAGGGAGATATTATTCATATCGATATGGATCAATTTATTCTGGAAGTAGAATTAACTGAAGCAGAATTAGCAGCTAGAATGGAAAAAGTAGAGCCTTTTGTACCTGATGTCAGCGGTTACTTAAAGCGTTATGCTAAATTAGTTGGTTCTGCTTCTAAAGGAGCAGTTCTTGATTAAAGGCAAAATTGATTTAAAACTTAATAATTAACTAATTATTAAAGTTATTTTGCAAAAAGGATTGATAAAAGCACTAGAATTTAGTATAGTAAAAATATAAATATAAATATAATAATAAATGAAGTTATGAGTATAGTAAGTAGTAGAGAAGGGTCGGCTTCATTTAAGAATTTTATAAATTGAGAAGATTAAAAAGTAGTTTTTATTAGCTTCCGGCTAATATACTGCAGAATAATTGAAAATTCATTTTGCCAGCCTATGAAATAGGAAGTTGTTGAATTTTCAGACGATTAATTCTCAATTTAGGTTCTTAGATAACTTTCTGCCCTGGATAATTGTATTCAGGGCTATTTTTGTATCTATTTATATTTCTAATGTTTTATTTTTCAAAATCACAGCGGAGGTGAATCTATGCCAAAATTAAATGGTGGAGAAATAATTATTGAATCACTGAAAAAAGAAAATGTTGATGCTGTCTTTGGCTATCCTGGAGGAGCTGTAATCAATCTGTATGATGCTCTGTACAGTTCAAATTTGAAGCATTATTTAGGTAGACACGAACAGGGTGTTATTCATGCAGCTGATGGTTATGCCCGCAGTAGCGGCAAAGTTGGAGTTTGTATTGCTACTTCTGGACCTGGTGGGACTAATCTGGTTACTGGACTTGCTAATGCTCAGATGGATTCTATTCCTTTAGTTGCTTTTACAGGGCAGGTTGCGAGTTCACTAATTGGTAAAGATGCTTTTCAGGAAGCTGATATTACGGGTATTTCACTGCCGGTTACCAAGCATAATTTTATGGTTACAGATATTAAAGATCTGGCAAGAACTATTAAAGAAGCATTCTATATTGCCCGGACAGGTAGACCGGGACCGGTACTTATTGACCTGGCAAAGGATGTAACTCAGGCAGTGGCAGAATTTGATTATCCTGATCGAGTTAACTTACCTGGCTATAAGCCTACTTTTGAAGGCCATAAACTGCAGATTAATAAAGCAGCAAAGGCGATTAATGATGCTAAAAAACCACTTTTATATGTCGGTGGTGGTGCGGTAATCTCAGGGGCACAGTCAGAAATCAGACAAATGGTGGAAAAAGCAAAAATACCGATTACCACAACTTTAATGGCTTTAGGGATTTATCCTGAGGATCAGGATCTGGCCTTAGAAATGTTAGGAATGCATGGAACTCAATATGCTAATAAGGCAACCTTAGAGACTGATCTTTTAATTGCAGTTGGAGCCCGTTTTGATGATCGGGTAACAGGGAAGTTAGATGAGTTTGCCTCACAGGCAGATATTATTCAGATTGATATTGATCCTGCGGAAATAGGCAAAAATATTGCGGTTGAGGTTCCTATTGTAGGAGATGTTAAAAGAGTTCTTAAAGAACTGCTTCCTTATATAGAAGAAAAGGAAAATGGAGCCTGGCAGCAGAGAATAAAAGAGCTGAAAGAAAAATATCCTCTTAAATATGAAGATGATGATTCAGAAACTATTAAGCCTCAGTATATTATGGAAGAAATTGATAAGTACACAAAAGGTGATGCCACAATAGTAACCGAAGTTGGTCAGCACCAGATGTGGGCTGCACAGTTCCATAAGTATAAAAAACCGCGCCAATTTATTACTTCAGGTGGTTTAGGAACAATGGGTTATGGACTGCCGGCAGCAATTGGAGCTCAGATTGGACAGCCAGATGAGAAGGTTGTGCTGATAGCTGGAGATGGAAGTATTCAGATGAATATTCAGGAACTGGGAACAGCTCAGGCCTATAACATCCCTATTAAAATTATTATCTTTAATAATAAATATTTAGGAATGGTCAGGCAGTGGCAGGAATTCTTTTTTGATAAGAGATATTCTTCAACTAAAATTCCAGCACCGGATTTTGTCAAAATGGGTGAAGCCTATGGAATCTGGTCTAAAAGTGTGGAAAAGAAATCTGAACTTGGTAGTGCCTTAAAAGAAGCAATGGAGTTAGATGGACCGGCTATTCTTGATTTACACATTCCGGAAGAAGAAAATGTTTATCCAATGGTACCAGCAGGTGCCGGCTTAAAAGATATGATAGGGGGATAATTTATGACACATATTTTATCAGTTTCCGTACTTAACAAGCCCGGTGTTTTAACCAGAATTGCCGGACTCTTTAGTCGGCGGAATTTTAATATTGAGAGTTTAAATGTTGGTAAAACTGAAAATCCAGAGATTTCCCGGATGACAATTGTAGTTAATGGTGATGAAAAAGTATTAGAGCAGGTTACCAAACAGCTGCACAAACTGATTAATGTTTTAAAAATAACTGAGCTGGATAAAAATTCAATTGTGGAAAGAGATTTAATTTTAATTAGAGTTAAGTGTACCCGCAAACAGCGCTCAGAGATTATTCAGATTGCTGATACATTTAGAGCTCAGATTGTTGATGTGGCTCCTGATAGTTTAATGATTGAGGCCACAGGAACTGAGAATAAATTGGAAGCTTTAACAGAACTATTGAAGGACTTCGGTATAGCAGAATTTGTAAGGACAGGAACAGTTGCTTTAAGCAGAGGACAGGCAGCGAAATAAAATATAAGATATAAAAGGAGAAGATAAGAATGGAAATATATTATGATAAAGATGCGGATTTAAAGTACTTAGAAGATAAGTTAGTTGCGGTAATTGGATATGGTAGTCAGGGACATGCTCAGGCCCAGAATTTAAAGGACAGTGGACTTAATGTAGTAGTGGGTTTAAGAAAAGAAAGTTCCAGCTGGCCGATAGCAGAAGAAGACGGTTTTGAAGTTCTGACAACTGCAGAAGCAGCAGCAAAGGCAGATCTGATTCAGATTCTAATTCCAGATATCAAGCAGGCTTCAGTTTTTAAAAATGATATTGAACCAAATTTAGAAGCTGGAAATGCTTTAGTATTTTCACACGGCTTAAATATTCACTACGATCAGATTTTACCTCAAAAAAATGTTGATGTCTTTATGGTCGCGCCCAAGTCACCCGGACATTTAGTGCGCAGACTCTATGAAGATGGCAAGGGTGTTCCCGGGTTATTAGCAGTATATCAGGATTATACAGGTAAAGCTTATGATTTAGGTTTAGCTTATGCTAAAGGAATTGGCTGTACTCATGCTGGAGTTATTGAAACTACTTTTAAAGAAGAAACTGAAACTGATCTCTTTGGTGAGCAGGCAGTCTTATGTGGGGGAACAACAGCATTAGTTAAAGCAGGATTTGAAACTTTAGTTGAAGCAGGTTATCAGCCTGAAATTGCTTATTTTGAAGTTCTAAATGAGTTAAAACTAATTGTTGATCTGATGTTTGAAGGTGGAATTTCTACAATGCGTGATTCTATTTCTGATACAGCACAGTACGGAGATTTAGTTTCCGGTCCCCGAATAATTGATGAGCATGTAAAAGAAAATATGCAGGCAGTTCTGGAAGATATTCAGACAGGTAAATTTACAAGAGAGTGGATTTTAGAAAATCAGGCAAATCGGCCTGTATTTAATTCCTTAACAGAAAAAGACGAAAATTCTCAGATAGAAGAAGTTGGACGTAAATTAAGAAAGATGATGTCCTGGATTGAGTAGTTATTCCAGACAGACTAGAGGTGGTGAAATAAATGGCAAGTGTTAAAATATTTGATACAACTTTGAGAGATGGTGAACAGTCACCGGGTGTAACATTAATTCCCGAGGAAAAACTGGCGATTGCCAAACAGCTGGCCAAAATGAAGGTTAATGTTATTGAGGCTGGATTTCCAATTTCCTCAGATGGTGATTTTAATGCAGTGAAAATGGTTGCTGAAAATGTAAAGGGAGTTGAAGTTGCAGCTCTGGCAAGATGCCGCAGGGGTGACATTGATCGAGCCTGGGAGGCAGTAAGGGATGCAGAAAATCCACGCATCCATGTTTTTATTGCTTCTTCACCAATTCATTTAGAATATAAACTGCAGATGACAGAAGATGAAGTTTTAAATAATGCAGTCGAGGCAGTTAAATATGCAGCCCAGTATACAGATAATATTGAATTTTCGGCTGAGGATGCTTCCCGCAGTGATATTGATTTTCTGGCCCGCCTTTTTGAAGCAGTAATTGAGGCCGGTGCAGCAGTAATCAATATTCCAGATACAGTTGGTTATTCTGTACCCTCGGAATTTGGTCAGATGATCAAAGATGTGAGAAAGAAGACTCCTAATATTGATCAGGCAGAAATTAGTGTCCACTGCCATAATGATTTAGGTCTGGCAGTTGCCAATTCTCTGGCAGCAGTCGAAAATGGTGCTGCCCAGGTTGAAGTGTCAGTTAACGGTATTGGCGAAAGAGCCGGCAATGCAGCTTTAGAAGAAATTGTAATGGCTCTTTATACCAGACAGGACTATTATGAGCTGGATGTGACTCAGGATACAACTCAGATTTCCCGTTTATCCAAGTTAGTTGCTAATTCTACCGGTATTTCTCTGCAGGCTAATAAGGCAGTTGTGGGAGCCAATGCTTTTGCTCATGAGGCAGGAATTCATCAGGATGGTGTGATTAAAGAAAGAACTACCTATGAGATTATGGATGCTAAAACTATCGGTCTTGACCACAACAAATTAGTTTTAGGAAAACATTCTGGCCGCCATGCACTCAAAGACTTTTTGGAGAAATATGATTATGAGCTTGATGATAAGAGCTTTGAAAGCTTCTTCAAACGCTTCAAAGATCTGGCAGATAAGAAGAAAAATGTCAGTAATGCAGATATTATTGCCCTGCTGGATAATCAATTATATGACTATGAAAAGATTTATGAGCTGGAATACATCTCAGTTCTGACTGGTAAAGGCCTACTGCCGACAGCTACTGTTAGATTAAAAAAGGATGGAGAAATTATTCAGTCTGCAGCCTGTAATGGTGATGGCCCGGTAGATGCTATTTTCCAGACTATCAATGAGCTAACCGGTATGGAGGATATTAAGTTAATTTCCTATAAAATTGATGCAGTGACAGAGGGTAAAGATGCACTGGGAGAGGCCTTTATTGCCGCTGAAATTGAAGGCAAAATTTTCACCGGTCATTCTTCTCAGACTGATATTACTGAAGCCAGTGCAGCAGCCTATATTGAAGCAATTAATAAATATCTTGTATATATTAATAATAAATAAATTAATTACAGCTCGGGCTTGCTCGGGCTGTATAAAAAATTTCAAACATCTATAATATTATAAGGATTTTAAGAGGAGTGATTTAATTAAATGGGAATGACAATGATAGAAAAAATTCTTGCTGCTCATTCAGATCAGGATCAGTTAAAACCTGGAGATATAGTCAATGCCAGAGTCGATATGGTTTTAGGTAATGATATTACAACTCCGGTAGCAGTTGAGGAATTTAATAAAATTGGTGTTGATAAGGTTTTTGATAAGGATAGAATTGCAATCGTACCTGATCATTTTGCTCCAAATAAGGATATCAAAGCAGCAGAACAGGTTAATATGATCAGAAAGTTTGCTAAAAAACACGATATTACTAACTTTTTTGAAGTAGGTCAAATGGGTATTGAACATGTTATATTACCAGAAAAAGGTTTAACTCTGCCGGGAGAAATCATAATTGGTGCTGATTCCCACACCTGTACTTATGGAGCTTTAGGTGCTCTGGGGACCGGGGTTGGAAGTACTGATATGGCAGCAGCGATGGCCGCAGGTAAGGCCTGGTTTAAGGTACCGCCAACTATTAAATTTGTTTATAAAGGAGAACTTAAACCTCATGTCAGCGGTAAGGATTTAATCCTCTACACAATTGGTAAAATTGGTGTTGATGGAGCCCTATATAAAGCTATGGAATTTACAGGAGAAGCAATTGACAATCTTTCTATGGAAGGTCGAATGACAATGTCCAATATGGCAATCGAAGCTGGCGGGAAAGCCGGTCTGATTGCAGCAGACGAAAAAACAGAAGAATATCTTAAAGGTAGAACCCAGAGAGATTATACTGTGCGCAATGCTGATCCTGATGCAGAATATGAGCAGGTTATAGAAATTGATGTCAGTCAGATTGAACCCCAGATTGCTTTTCCGAGTCTGCCCGAAAACACTAAAGGTTTAGATGAAATAGATGAAAAAATTGAGATTCAGCAGTCGGTAATTGGTTCCTGTACCAATGGACGAATTGAAGATTTAAGAGTAGCTGCTGAGATTTTAAAAGGTCAACAAGTAAATAAAAATGTGCGCTGTCTTGTTTTCCCCGGCTCTCAGGCGGTTTACAAACAGGCAATGAATGAAGGCTTATTTGATATTTTTATTGATGCAGGAGCAGCAGTTTCTACACCTACCTGTGGACCCTGTTTAGGTGGACATATGGGTATTTTAGCTGAAGGGGAAAGAGCCATTTCCACAACTAATCGTAACTTTGTTGGTCGGATGGGTTCACCCGGAAGTGAAGTTTATCTGGCAAGTCCAGCTGTAGCAGCAGCATCAGCAGTCAAAGGTTATATTGCTGGTCCAGAGGAGGTTAAATAATGAAGTTAAAAGGAAAAGTATTTAAATATGGAGATAATGTAGATACAGATGTAATAATTCCGGCCCGCTATCTAAATTCATCAGATCCAGCCAATCTGGCGGCTCACTGTATGGAAGATATTGACAAGGATTTTGCAGATGAGGTGAGTCAGGGCGACATTATTGTTGGCGGTAAGAACTTTGGTTCTGGTTCATCCCGTGAACATGCACCTTTAGCAATTAAATATGCTGGAGTTTCCTGTGTGGTAGCAGAGAGTTTTGCCCGTATTTTTTACCGCAACTCAATTAATATTGGGCTGCCAATTTTAGAGTCATCGGAAGCTGTTCAGGCAGCAGAATCTGGAGATCAGTTAGAGGTTGATATAGATAAAGGTGAAATTAAAAATCTGCGGACAGGTAAAACTTATCAGGCAGCACCTTTTCCTCCTTTTATGCAGGAGATTATTAAAGATGGCGGCCTAATTGAACATGTCAAAAAGGAGCTGGTATAGATGAGCAATATAGCCTATATACCGGGAGATGGAATTGGAGAAGAAGTTACCCGCCAGGGAATTAAAGTTTTAGAATATCTGGATAGCGCCTATAATCTGGGACTTAAATTTGAAAAATTTGATCTTGGAGCAGAAAGATATTTAAAAACAGGTGATATTCTACCAGATGATGTTTTAAATAAGCTGGAGACCTTTGATTCAATCTATCTGGGAGCAGTTGGAGACCCCAGAGTTAAGCCCGGAGTTTTAGAAAAGGGAATTTTGCTCAAGCTCCGTTTTTACTTTGATCAGTATGTAAATTTACGGCCAATTAAATTATATAAAGAAGAGTTTTCTCCCCTAAAAGGCAAAGGAATTAAGGATATTGATTTTACTGTGGTCAGAGAAAATACTGAGGGGATTTATGCCGGTATCGGCGGCTTTTTAAAAAAAGATACAGCGGATGAAGTAGCAACTCAGGAGATGATCTCTACCCGTAAAGGGGTGGACAGGATAATTAAATATGCTTTTGAATATGCTCAGGAGTTTGGAAGAGAACCCAAACTTACTGTCTGTGATAAGAGCAATGTTCTAACCTATGCTCATAATTTATGGCAGCGTTCCTTTAAAGAAATGGGTAAAAATTATCCTGATGTGGAGCAGAATCATTTTTTAGTTGATGCAATCACAATGAAGATGGTCCGCAATCCTGAGATTTTTGATGTAATTGTGACCTGCAATATCTTTGGTGATATTATAACTGATCTTGGTGCAGAAATTCAGGGTGGAATGGGGATGGCTGTTTCTGGAAATATTAATCCAGACAGTATATCAATGTTTGAACCTGTGCATGGAAGTGCACCTGACATTGCCGGTCAGAATATAGCCAATCCACTGGCAGCGGTTTTAGCGGCTGGAATGATGCTCAGAGAACTGGGATATGGTAATCTGACACCAAAGGTAGAAGAGGCTGTTAAAGATGCTTTAGAGAATAAGATGGTAACTGCCGATCAGGGTGGAGACTTAAGTACAGATCAAGTTGGGGATTATCTGGTTCAAAATCTTAAAAGCAAAGAGGAAGGTGAGTAGTGATGACTAGTGGGATTAACACTTTATGATACGACTTTAAGAGATGGTTCTCAGGGAGAAGGAATTTCTTTATCACTTGATGATAAATTAAGAATCACCAGACAGTTAGATCGTTTCGGCATTGATTTTATTGAAGGAGGCTGGCCGGGTTCTAATCCTAAAGATGAGGCCTATTTTAGAGAGGTTCAAAATATGAACCTGGAGCATGCCGAAATTGCAGCCTTCAGTTCAACCAGAAGAGCAAATATTAAGGCTGCCGACGACCCTAATATCCTAAAATTGGTTGAGGCAGGGGTCGACTATGTAACAATTTTTGCTAAAAGCTGGGATCTCCATGTAACTGATGCTCTGCAGATTCCTTTAGCAGAAAACATTGAGATGATCAAAGATACTGTTTCATTTCTAAAATCAAAAGGGCTAAATGTCTTCTTTGATGCTGAACATTTCTTTGATGGTTATGTAAATAATTCTGAATATGCACTAAAAACTATAAAAGCAGCAGCTGAAGCTGGTGCTGAACTCCTGATTTTATGTGATACCAATGGGGGAATGCTGCCATCTCAGGTGACTAAGATTGTACAGGAAGTAAATGAGGAATGCGAGATTCCAATTGGAATCCATGCCCATAATGATAGTAATCTGGCTGTTGCTAATTCCCTCGCTGCCTACGAAGAAGGTGCGGTCCAGGTTCAGGGGACAGTTGGTGGGCTGGGTGAGCGCTGTGGTAATGCTGATTTATGTAGTGTGATTCCGGCTTTGCAGCTAAAGTATGGAGAAAATGTTGTAACAGAAAAACAGTTAAAACAGCTCAAACCTCTGTATTTCTTTGTTACCGAAACTGCCAATCTAATTCCAGTTAATAATAAGCCCTATGTCGGTAAAAGCGCCTTTACTCATAAAGGTGGTATCCATGTCAGTGCGGTCCGTAAAAATCCACACACTTATGAGCATATTGAACCCGAACTGGTTGGTAATGAGCGGCGGGTGCTGGTATCAGAGCTGGCTGGAAAATCCAATCTGCGCTATAAATTAAAAGAGATTGGCTTTAATTTAGATGATTTTTCTAATCAGATGATCAAAAAATTAATTAAAAAAGTTAAAGTCTTAGAAAATAAAGGCTATCAATTTGAAGGAGCAGAAGCCTCACTTATACTTCTGGCTTTTAGAGAGTTTAAAGATTACAGTTCTTTTTTTGAAATTGAAGATTTCAGGACCAACAGTGTTAATCGGAAAAACCATACTTATTCTGAAGCAGTAGTTAAGATGACAGTTAATGGAGAAAAGGTCCATATTGCTGCCGATGGTGATGGACCTGTTAATGCTCTGGATAACTGTTTTCGTAAGGCTTTAGTATCATTTTATCCAGAAATTACCGAAACTAAGTTAATTGATTATAAGGTTCGTGTTTTAAATGGAAATGATGGTACAGCAGCCAGGGTAAGAGTTTTAATAGAAACTGCTGATCTGGAGAAATCATGGACTACCGTCGGTGTTTCGACAAATATTATTCAGGCATCCTGGGATGCTCTTCTGGATAGTATTGAATACTGGCTTTTAATTGAAGATGGGATAAGTATTAATTAAAACTATAAAGATATTTGATTTAAAATTAATAATTTATTTTTTAAACCAACAAAACCAACAGCTGTGGAATGATTTCTGCAGCTGTTTTTTTGTGCTTTAAATTATTGTTAATAATTTTTGTGTTTTAATTCACTAATAAAATAGCTATTATTATACATTTATTTACAATAAAATGACTATTATTTTGTAAAATAAGAAAAAAATTACAAAATTATGCAGGAATATCTCTCCGAGTCGCGAATATAAAAACTAATCAACAAATATTAATAATTATAAATATTTTATCAATGAAATTAAAATTCAGAAATAAAAGACAGAGAAAGAGAGTGTTGTTATGCAAAATTTTTGTGAATATTTAAATAATGGGTACAGCTTTGCTCCGGATATCTGGGCTAAACTCCAATTTTTTGCTAAAAATAAAAAAATAAAATTAGTAATTGATTATCTAAGAAACAAAAAAATTATTACTGAATCAGAATTACTGCAGGCTATGTCATCCTATTTTGAAATTGAACTTTTTCGAAATTCAAAAATCAAAATCAAAAAAAATAATACATTGACTCTGGATTTATCTCAGGTAAATAAAGATAAGATTTTAATAATCAATCAGAGTCCACAAATCATATCTTTTGGCAGCATTTATCCCCCTGATTTATTTTTAGAGGAAAAATTAAAATTTAAATTTAAAACCAGCATAAAGTTTTATTTGATGTCAGAAAATGAATTTAAAGAAGCAAAAAGCTTTCTTTACAGCAGTTATTTTCAGGTTGATCAACAGGAACTTCTAAAAGATTTAGGAGATTTCAAAAAAATAGACAGTCGAGATATAGATAGTTTAAGAAATATAGTAGAGGATGCTCCAGTTGTTAAGCTATTAAATAATATTTTAACTGAAGCAATTTCCTTAAATGCAAGTGATATTCATCTTGAAAGAAAAGAAAATTATTTTAAGGTTAGATATAGAATAGATGGTATTCTAAAAAGTTATTATAATTTACCTGGAGAAATTGCTGCTGCTGTTATTTCCAGGATTAAAATTATTTCAGCAATGGATATTACAGTCCGTCATTTACCTCAAGATGGGAAAATGGAGTTTAAATTTCAGGGAGAAAATTATGACATTAGAACTTCTATTATTCCAACAATCTATGGAGAAAAAGCAGTATTGAGATTGCTTTTAAGAAATGAAAAATTATTAGTAGTTAAAGAATTAAACTTTAACAGCTGCAATTTAGAAAGATTTAAAAAAATTTTTAATTTTAATTCTGGAATTATTCTGCTTTCTGGTCCAACAGGAAGTGGGAAAACAACTACTCTTTTTTCAATCTTAAATAAGCTGGCCTCAGAAGAAAATAATATTATTACAGTCGAAAATCCGGTTGAATATAAGCTGGAACTTTTAAATCAGATAGAGATTAATGAGGCTCAGGGCCTAACTTTTCCAAGAATTTTAAGATCAATTTTAAGACAGGATCCTGATATTATTATGATTGGAGAAATTAGAGATCAAGAAACTGCAGAAATTGCAGTAAGAGCTGCTGTTACAGGACATCTGGTTTTAAGTACTATCCATACTATTGACAGCATTTCTGCAGTTAGCAGGTTGATTGAAATGGGAATACCTCCCTATTTAATTAGCAGCACTCTTAATGCTGTCGTAGCTCAAAGGCTGCTGAGAAAACTCTGTCCGGAGTGTAAGCAAAAAACTAAACTCAGTCAGGAAGATAAAAATATTTTTAGTCAGGAAAAGATTGATTATATCTATCAGGCTCAGGGATGCAGCAGCTGTGATGATGGCTATAGGGGACGGACACCAGTGTCAGAAATTCTATTGATCAATGATCAACTGCGAAGACTAATTAGTCAGCAGGCAGATTATTCACTGCTTAAAGAAGAGGGACTGAGTTCGGGGATGCTGACACTTGCTAATTCTGCTTTTAAAAAAATGAAAAAAGGGATTACAACCAGAGAAGAGGTTTTAAGAGTAATTGAATTTTAATCTGAAGACTGGAGGAGATAGCAATTTTAAATAAAAAAAGTTTTGATTTAAAATTTTTTGCATCTCAGTTGGGGATAATGCTTGAATCAGGTCTGAATTTAAATAGATCCTTGATAATTATTTCCAGAGAGACTAAAAACAGAGTAGAGAAAGAAATATACAGTGGATTATTAAAAAATATAGAGTCCGGTTTAAGCCTGGCAGAAGCTTTAAAAGAAGAAAAAGTTTTTACTGATCTCTTTACTGCAGTAGTTCAGGCCGGGGAAGAAAGCGGTACTCTGGTTGAAGTTTTAGCAAGTTTAGAAATATATTATGGCAGTAAAGAGGATTTAAAAAAAGAAATAAAAAAAGCCTCTTTTTATCCACTGACTGTAATCACTACCGTGTTTTTGGCAGCAGCTTTTATCTTTAAATTTATTTTGCCGGTATTTATAGATCTCTTCGCTGAATTTAGTGGAGAACTGCCTCTAATTACCAGAATATTTTTGAAATTAAGTTTGATTTTCAATAATTATTTCTTTTTAATTATAATTTTCATAATATTATTAATAACATTATTATCTTTAATTTTCAAGAGTAATAAACGAAATGATTTGAAAAGCAGATTTTTATTAAAAGTTCCGTGGTTTTCAGTTATCTATCAGGATTTAATTTTAGCCCAGATTGCAACTTACCTATCTTTGCTGCTAAAAAGCGGGTTAAAATTAATTTCTGCTCTGGAACTTTTAAAAAATATTATAAGTGATCATCAGTATCAAAATTTTATTAAAAAAACAGCTTTAAATATTTCAAAAGGGGCTTCTTTAACAGAATGTTTTGATGATAGTAAATATATACCAAATCTTTTTTACTATCTTATAATGACTGGAGAAGAAACAGCCCGGATGGAAACCATGTTGGAGAGAGCAGGTGATTATTATTCTAAAAAATTAAAAAATGAAATTGCTAAAATGCTGCAGTATTTAGAGCCATTTTTAATAACATTAACTGCAATTTTTGTCGCTTTACTTGCTGCAGCAGTAATGATGCCGATGTTTCAGATCTATTTAATTATTTAAAACTTTTAAATTGGATTAGAAGAATGGTTAAGTATAAATATGGAAGCAGCATGATTTATATATAATTCAATATAAAAGTAAATGGAAAAAAAACAGAGAGGAATTTATTAATGAAAAAAGAAACTAAAACTTTTAATAAAAACTTAGTCAAAAATGAGGGTGGTTTTACCCTGATAGAGCTTTTAATTGTAATTGTGGTGCTGGGTATTTTAATGTCAATGGCAGTTCCAGCTTTAAGCGGAGTTAAAAATAAGGCTGATACTGCTGTAGCTAAAGCTGATCTGCACAATATAATGCAGAGCCTGGAAATGTACTATCTGGATCAGGGAGAATATCCAGGTCAGAGTACTAAAGGTGATTTGAGTTCGATCAGTGAGGATTTAGCTGAGTTAAATATCAAAAATGAAGCAGCAGCTTACAGTTATCAGACTGATACTGATACAGGAGCGGAAAAGTATATAATAATTTATGAGGCCGATTCTGATGAATTTTATTATATTTCTACTGAGCAATCAGCTTTAACTGGTCCGGAAACCACAGAGCCTACATTATAGATTAATGAAAAACAATTCGGGATTTACTTTAATTGAGGTTTTATTAGTAATTACAATTATGGGGATTTTATTTACAGTTAGCTATCGCCCACAGTTAAAAAAAGATTTTCAAATTGAGCAGGAAATTGAATGCCTGGCAGCAGACCTGCGGTGGGCCAGAAATAAAGCAATTCTGGATAGTCAAACTTATATCTTTCGCATCTATACAGTTAAAGAAAACAGCAGCTCCAGTAAAATCCCCTATTATTTTTATATTAAAGAAGGTGGACAGAAAATCATTATGAAAAAAGGCTATTATTCTTCCAGCCTGATTCTTTATAAAACATTAAGCTTTAAGATTGTAGATGATGAATATTATGAATGGATTAGATTTAATAATACGGCAACAGCAAGAGGAGGAACAGTAGCTCTGGCAGAGGCACAGGTGGGAGCAAAAAAATATTCAATTACAGTCAATCAATTAGGGAGGGTTAGAGTTGAAAAATAACGCAGGATTTTCTCTACTGGAAGTTATTATTACGATCTCATTAGCAGGTGCGGTACTGGCAGTAATGAGTAGGACCATTAAAACAGGACTGGAAGTTCATACTTTCCTGGCAGACAAAAATGCAGCAGTTAATTGGACCGAGTCTGTTTTAGAGGCCTATAAAAATAGAGATCTGCTTGAAGAGGGTGTGGAAGATAGTGGGGATGATTTTATAAAAAATCTGGAATTATTGGAAAGAGAATCTTTACCTAAAGATTATGAAATGACAAGGGTTGAGGTGATCCCATATGAAAAAGATGGGATTCAGTATGACGGCTTATATCGATTGAAAGTGGAAGTTGATTTTAAATGTAGAGATGAGGAGCATCATAATGAAATGCTTGCTTTACTGCAGAGATAAATTGAATTCTGAAAGAGGATTTACACTGCTTGAGATGCTGCTGGTGATAACTATTTCGTCTCTGCTGGCAGCAATATTTCTGCAGTTGATTTTAACTCTCTATCAAAATAATAACTTTTTTAATCTGCAGAACGCCTGGCAGCTGGATACCTATCTTGCAGTTGATTTTATGACAGCACAAATAAAAAACTCAAAGAAAATTGAAGTTGTCAGCAGAAAGGAAATTAATATTTTCAGCTATTATAATCAGGAATATCAGTGGTTAAAATTTTCGCTTTATCAGAGTGGTGGTAATAATGCTCTGGGGCGTTCAATTGGTAGTCCAGATCTGGCAAATAAGGATTTTGGCAGAAATCTGGCTCTGCTTGATAAAATTGAAGATCTAAGTTTTAAAATTGTAGAGCCGGGACTGCTGAAAATAACTATTTTTCTGGTCCAGGATCAGAATCACTTAACTGTAAGTAGATTGATTAAGATTTAAAGACCTTCAAACCATGAAAAAGCAGGTAAAAACTATGAATCTAGAAAAAAACAGCGGCTATGTCTTGTTTATAAATTTAATCTTAATTACACTAATTGGCTTATTTATACCTCTTTTGATTCAGCAGCAGAAACTTAATTACAGAATATTAAATAACAGAATTACAGCTGCTCAAAATAAAGAGGCGGTTGAATCAGCACTGCAGTATCAGTTATATTTTTTTAAAAAAGAAGATTTATTGTTGAATAAATCTATAAATTTTAGTGAAGAAATAAAAGTAAAGATTAAAGGAAAGGAGGATGCTGATTTTATTTACTTATCTGCTGAGTTGGATTCTGAAATTTCATATAATGCTGAAATGACACTGGAAAAAGAAAATTTGAAAATAGTTAACAAAATAATATATAGGAGTGAGTAAAATGTTTAATAATTATTATTCTATAACTATTCCATATGAAAACAATTTGAGAAACCTTGTAGTTAGAGAAAAGAATAATCAAATTAATTTTGTTGATGGAATTAATGAACTTTCCTCAATTGGGAAAATAAAGAAATTTAATTTTAATTGTCAGTATGTTGTGCTGCTGCCGGCTGCTTCTTTATTTTATCACTCGGTTGCCCTGGAAGAAAAGAATCCTTATCGGATTAGCGAAGATAATATTTTAAGTAAACTGGCAGAGGTTAAGGAGAATTTCGAGGAAGAGTTTTACTATGATTATTTAGAAATCGTATCTGATCAGACTCAGGAGAGAGAAATTAAATTTTTTGCAGCTGATAAAAAAATTCTAGATCCACTGACAAAAGATATGGAAAAATACAAAAATAATTACCTGGTTTCTGCTTTGCCTGTAGCTGTTTTTTCTGTAATTAATAAAATTGTAGCTGCTAAAAACTATCTTCTCTATCACCACTTTACAAGAAATATAAATAAAAAATGCGACTGACCTCCTTTTCTGATATAATATTTTCAACCATGAAAATATAAAAGAAAGGAAATCAGTCGCATGAATATTATATCAGAAAACCAAAAAAGTATCTACTCATTTATCAATAAATTTTGTAATCAATATCGTGATATCTTTACTAAGAAAACT
>JASMSZ010000128.1:0-25376 GCA_041694515.1 Halanaerobium sp. | reverse complement strand
TTTTATTCATCTTTTATTGAAAGTACAATTCGATCATAATCAAGTTCCTGATTCCTTTCCAGTTCTGAATTAATCTTTTTGAGCAGCAGTTCTTTAACTTCATTTGTTTTCTCATCTATCTGATCACTGGCAATTGTTCCTCGATAGAGATCAGCAATCTCACTCAATTTAACTTCAACTGGATAAGCTGAATCCAGAGCTTCATTGACTGCAAGCACAAAGTCCTGATCAACAGCATCTAATATTTTTTCCTGCTGATAGACTTCAATATTTTTAAGCTGACGCAGTCTGCTTTCAGGCTGTTTTTCCAGATAGATATTAATCTGTTCAATAAACCTCTTTCCTTTTAATTTTTCTATATATTCTTTAATTCCAGCCATTAACTGTTCTCTAACTTTGTCCAGACTGATCTCATTAAAGCTGTGTCCGAGAACATATCCACAGGCATGAATTGGTTTTTGATCTAAATTATCAGTTTCTAATCTAACACAATGTGGATAATAATTTTCTTTGATATTTTTCATTTTTTGGTCTAAAGTTGTAGAAATTTCTATCTTTTTAATTTCCTCCAGTTCTGAGAGTGTTTTATATTCAGCCAGATCCTTAACCCGCTCTAGAAAGCTCTGATATTTGCTGTGATACTTATTATGAGCTTTAATATATTTTTCTTTATAAGCTTCTTTAACTTTTTCACTTTCCCTTAATAATTCCTTAATTTTATCTGCTTTTAAGATTATTTCAGCTAAATTATCATATCTTTCTTTTATCTCTTCTACTTTTTTCAATCTGTAATCATAACTATCAATACCATTAAAGTAGTTGTAATAGTTTAAGAGTTTAGAATCAAGCCGATCATCATTAATTATCGTAATTATTTTTTTCAGCTGATAGTACTTTTCTTTAAAAAACTGCAGGTCATTAAATTTCTTCAGCATGATTTCTCTAAACTTCCTCAGTCCATATTCTGACTCTCTTTCTTTGATTGAAGTAATTTCATCAAGAAAATCATTGAATTTTTTAAAGACATTAAATTTTTCTTTAAAATCAAGATACTGTTCAGTATGTCCACCCAGTCTGGCCAGATTATCCTTGGTTCTATTAATATCACCTTTTAGCTTCAAAGTGAACTGAATTAAAGTTTCCCAATTTTTATCCTGGTTGGCAGTTGTTTTAATTTCCCGAAAATCTAAATCTAACACCTCAAATACTTTTTCTATGTCATTCCAAACTGTACTGTTGACAAGTTTTCCTTTGCTGATCGCTTTAATCTTATCTGCTAAAGTTGCAGAACCACTGTTGAAATAGGTTATATTAAATTTCTCTGAATTAATAACATCATCATTTTTATCCCTGGCTCTGATGCTGCCGTAGGAAATTAAAGCGGCCAGTATGATTTCATAACTGTATTCCTGTAGACCCCATGGTTCTTTTCTAAACTTATTATATATTTCCTTACTGCTGTGCCATTCCTCATCACTTAAAATTTTAGTTATCTCTTCAAAAATTTCATTTTCAATTTTTAAGCTGTAGTATTTACCATTATAATTTACAATATCTAAAGGTTCTGCTATATTTTCAATTTCGCTTAGTTCTGCATCAGTTTTAAGTGGAATTATGAAATCTCTGATTAAGGAGTTGCTCTGCCTGCGGCTGATGCTTTTTTTGTAGTGTGGATGTTTAAGATAGAGATCATCTAAAATGTGATCCAGAAAATGTTCCATTATTCTCTTAACATCCTGAAAATGCTGTATATCATCAACTTCAGTATAGTGATTGATTAACTTTCCATTGGCATAAGCTCTTACAACTGCTTCTTCTATCTTGTTTTTTAGATTATCTCTTTCAGTTTTTAACTGAGCTAATTTTTGCGTTTCTTCATCACTGGTGTGATTTTTTTGTAATAGTTAATTCCTTTTCTGGCTGTGTTTCTCCATAAAAATTCTTCTGACATCTGATTTTGATTTTGATGAACTTTAAAATTATGAAATGTTTTGTGGTTATTATTGATAAAGCTTGGGATATCAGGCATAATATCATTTTCATTCAGCAGATGTACAGCTTCTAATAATTCTGCCTCAACATTAATTCCACTCGCATTAGGATTAACCTGCCAGTAAAATTTATCTTCTTCATCTTCAATACTGATCATCTCTAACCCTTTTCCACGAACATCCTGATTAATCGTCTTTAAGATTTCTTCTATTTCTATATTGATCATGGAAAGTCCGACTCCCATTCCCATATCAGCCATTAAAAATTCTCCCAGCTGTTCTGCACTAACCGGCTCTTTATCTCTAATACCATAAATAATAAGAGCTTTTATAACTCTATCTGCCAGTTCACTGTCTTCATTAAATCCAGGTTTGATAATTGCTTCATGATAAACATTTTTATAGAGATCATAGTATTCTTTAAAGCTGTTGTAAATCACATCATCTTCAAAAATATCATAAAGATCATCAATTGTTATTAACTTTTTAGCAGGAGTATTTAAACGGTTACTGACAATTTCCCAGCTTTCTCTAACTGCAGCCCGCTGTCGGGAACCATAGCTGGAGAGCTGAACCAGTGAGTTTACAAATTCATGGTGGAAGGGATAGAGTTTAATAAATCTTTCCTGACTAATTGATTTTTCCAGGTTGAATTTATTATTTTTAAGATCTTTATAAATAGATTTAATACTCTTGCGCTGATTTTCATTTTTTATAATAATCCTCTGATCAATAATTTCTTCGATATCAGCTTCACTCAAATTAATTGGTTCAAATCTGTCAAAAACTTTTTCTTCTTCATCTCCAATGTATAATTCTTCATCAATTATTTCAGCCGGGTTTTTCTGAACAGCAGCTAAAAGCCAGATCGGAAGCTCTTTAATTCTCTGACCAAGAGCCTGCAGTGTTTCTAAACTTTCTGATTCCTCATTTTTAGATTTCTTTTTCTGCAGAAATTCTGATAGTTCATCGATAAAAATTACCAACCCGTCAAAATTAGCAGCCAGAACACTGCTGATCTGCTCCAGACCCTCATTCATATTAGGATAAATAATTTCTCGATATTCTTTCTGACTGAAGGAGCCTCTCTCTTTTCTGTAAGCTATAATTATTTCTGCCAGTCTGGAAGTAGCATCTGCTTCTAAAGCTTCTTTCCATTCTGCAGCGCTGACATCTAAACTATTTTCTAAAATATCGTAGAACCATTCTTTTTTCAGTCCTTCATATTCATTATTTAAAAACTGTTTTACTATCTTTTCATCTTTTTTGATGGTCAAATTAACTCCATTATTTTTAAATTCTTTTTCTATCTCATCAAATAGTTTTACCTTTAAGTTATTAACCTCGCTCAGAGTAAAGTTAACTGTCAAGTAATTTTTATCGGCAAAAAAATCGAGATACTCTTCCTGTATATCATCAGCTAAATTGGCCCAGTACTTACTGCCCTGCAGCAGAACTGTAATATATGACATAAAATGAGATTTACCACTACCATAAGCACCCTGTACCCAGAATCCCTGGCCTTTATCTAAAGTCAAACTATGTAAAACATTTTTGAATTCTTTTTTAATTTGAGAGGTCACTACATAATCATTGATTACCTGTTCTCTGCTGTTAATAACTGCTTCATCCATTGTTATAACTTCTTGCGGCTTCTGACTTAATTCAAATAGATCACTGTAAGTTTTCATGTTTATGACTCCTCCTTAACTATATAATCTGCAAATTGCGCAGCATTTTTATGTTTTAAAACATATTGATTTAATCCACCACGAGGCTCGTAGGATAAATATCCTTCCTTCCAGCCAGACTGCAGAAATGAATCAATAAAATTTGGGTTTATCAACAGCAGTTTAGGAAATTCTGCTTTTTCTTGAATATAGTCCAACGATGGATTTAAAATGTTAAATTTATTGTATTTTGAATTATCCCTGCTGTATTCATTGTAAAGTGCATAGATTACAGTTTTTAATTCAGGCTGGTAAAAGTTAATTAATATGTCATTCCCATCCTGTTCAGCCAGTCCAAAATCAACTAAAGCTTTTACAGAAGACTGGGCAGTTTTAGCAATAGTGGCCTGACTGTATTCCATAAACTGGTTTAAAAAGGATATTAATTCTTCTCTCTTAACACTTGTTTTCCCATTGTTTTGTAAAAGTTTGGGATATATTAATTCCAAAATTATCTTTCTAAAAGCAGCTTCTGTGTAAAGATAATTTAGGTACATTAATTCTTTTTTTAGAATTATATTACTGTTAAAAAGTTTAATCATTGGCGAATATAATATTTTTTGATTCTGATTAAAATCTAAATATCTTTTTTTAATCTGACCCCAGCAGGTATTTAAGCTGCTTTTTGAATTTTGATCAACATCTACATTATCCATCAGTTTTTGATAATCTTCATATTTTTCGTCTTTTATCTGTTCTAAAACCTTAAGCCCCTCATTAAGATAAGTACTTTTAGTTATTGAATTTAATTTTGCCAAGATTATTAACCCCTTTCTAAAATCCTTTTGATATTTTTTTCTAGTCTCTCAGTTTTATATTTTGAGTTATCAACTTTGGGTATCAAATCTAAAAGCTTTTTCCCTAAATATTCATATTTTCCTTTATCTTTATTCTGCAGAAACTTATCAAATAATTTTAAATATGCCTGAAATTTTGCATCTCTATTCCAGCCTCTTGACCCATAATAATTATCAAATATTTTATAAAATCGATTGTAATCTTTCTTTATTTGATCTCTAAATATTTTTTTTGGAGTAGTAATTTTTTCACCTTCTATTAGTTTCAGAATTTCGGGGACATCATATGACTTTTCTTTTCTAAAATAAAGAAAATCCTGATAATTTCTTGGTAAATCATAGCTTATTTCCTCTTCCAGCAAAAACTCATATAACTCATCAAAACTGAAAATTTCTTTTTTGATATCTAATAATATTTCTACAAAAGATCGAAAATAAACACTTAGATTTGTTATTTTTTCTGCTTCTTCTCTGTATTCATTTAATTCTTCAGTTAAATAAAACTTAAATGTGTCATCTGCTTCATGTTCAATAATAGTTATTTTTTCATGATTTCTTAAAAATTCCAAAAGTGTTGATTCAGCTGTATCATAGTTATGAGGTGAAAGATAGTTTAATAAATCTCTAAAATCTCTAAAATCCAAAATTCTCTCATATACAACTTCTAAGCTGCTGTTTTCTTCCATTAATGATTCAACATGATATGTAATTAATTCCATTTTGTGCTGGCCGCAGTAATCAACAGCATCTTTTAAATTAAAAGTTGATCTGAATTCTGTGGCGCCCAGCCATTCTAAAACATAACTTTTTAATAATTTAGTTAAGATCCTCTTGCTATATTTTTCTGAATCAATTGAGTTTATATACATTATATTGACCCTCCTCGGGGCAAGCCCTCGAGGATTCCTGCTTCTAAGAAGTGGTAACCCACCATCTCCACAGGCTTAAAATTCCGTAAGTCCTACGGTATTATATCCTCTAGCTTGCATTTTGTATTTCTAACCCTTCATTTAAAATGTTTATACTGGCGTTAATATCCCTGTCATGAACTTCTCCACATTCAGGACACTTCCACTTTCTAATATTTAGATCTTTAACTTTTTCATTCTTATAGCCGCAGTTATTGCACAGCTGACTGCTGGCAAAAAATGTGTCTATCTTAATAAAATCTCTTCCATACCATTTAGCTTTATAGGTTAATAATTCTATAAATTTACTCCAAGATACATCTGATATTGATTTAGCTGGGCCAAATCGAATACGGTCATACTAAAACCTTCCTTGCGTAATTCAAATTAAAGGTTTTAGTGAAGTTAGAATTTTTAAGCATATTCTTTACTTCTAAAGTTTCAACTGCTATGAGTTGGTTTTCCTCAATTAATTTAGTTGAAAACTTATGAAGAAAGTCTAATCTAATATTAGCTATTCTTTCATGTACTCTAGCCAATTTCTTCTTAGTTTTATACCAATTATTAGAACCTTTTTCTTTTCTAGCTAAACTTCTATTTAACCTGGCAATCTTTTTTTCATATTTATTTAAAATTCTAGGATTAGCTTCTTTCACACCATCTGAAGTAATGGCAAACTCCTTAAGTCCTAGGTCTATACCTATTTTTTTATCTACCTCAGGTAATTTTTTAATTTCCTCTTTAACTGCTATTGAAATAAAATATTTGTCTGTATTAGTTTTAGTTACTGTCACATTTAATATTTCGCCTTTAACTTTTTGAGATTTACTGAATTTAACCCACCCCAATTTAGGCAGCTTAATCTTATTATCTTTTATTTCAATATTGGTAGTTCCACTTTTTCTAATAAATTTATTAGTCCGATAAGAGTTTTTAATATTTTTTTTAGATTTAAACTGAGGAAAGTCATATTTGCCGCTAAAAAAATTATTAAAAGCTTTATCTAAATCTTTAAGAGCATTTTGTAAAGCAAATTTATCTGGCTCTTTAAGCCAAATTAATTTTCTTTTTAATTTTGTTAGCTGCTTAGAATATTCAGTATATGTTTTATATTTATCTTCTTTAGCTTTTGCAAGAAAATGATTATATACATACCTTGCACAACCAACTGATTTATTTATTAATATTTTTTGTTTTTTATTAGGATATAGCCTGAACTTATATCCTTTTTCTCTTATAATTTTTTTACCTGTCATGCTTTCACCTCCTCACTAATATTATACCATAAACAAAGAGGTTAAACAAACATTTGTTCTTGTTTTTAGAATATTTAATATCTAAATATAATACTTAAAATTCAATACCGTCTTCTCTTTCCTCGGGGCAAGCCCACGAGGTTTGCGAGCAGACTTTCATTCTATCACTTTTTCACTTTAATTGATAATCAATAAAATTTAAAGTATAATTAATTTAACTTGGAGGTGGATTTATGCAAAATATTGGAATTGATCTTGCTGATTTTGAATATATTAGAAAAAATAATCTTATTTATGTAGATAAAACTGAATTTTTATATAAAATAGTATCTGAAAACAAATATTATTTCCTATCACGCCCTCGACGTTTTGGTAAAACCCTTTTTGTTGACACTCTAGAAAAATTCTATCAGGGCAAAAAAGACCTTTTTGAGGGGCTTTATATCTCAAACCAGGATTTGGATTGGGAAAAGCATCCAGTTATTAGACTGGACTTCAATGAAATAATATCTCAAACTACTGAGCAATTAAAAATCGTACTTACCGAAAAATTAATTGATTATGCTAATCAATATAATCTTGAACTGACCTCAACTTATGTGCCTACTAAATTTAACGAATTAATAAAAAAAATCTCAAAAAAACTAAGCATGGAGTTGTCTTATTGGTAGATGAATATGATAAACCAATATTATCTCATTTTGGAGTAATTGAAGGCTCTATAAATAAAATTAGAACTGCCCGTGCCAATCAAAATTTTTTGAAATTAGTTTATGATAATTTAAAACCACTTGAGCCCTATCTGGAAAAGGTTTTTATAACAGGAGTCACAAAATTTAGTAAGTTATCGATATTTTCGACCTTAAATAATCTAATTGAACTTGATCAAAATGAAAAATTTGCTGAAATAATGGGTTATACAGAAAAAGAATTAGATGAATATTTTAGTCCCTATTTTTCTAAACTTGCAGAAAAAAATAATTTAACTATCCCTGAATTCAGAAATAAATTTAAACAAATGTATAATGGCTTCCGTTTTACAGAAAAAGACAGTCGAGTTTATAATCCTTTTTCTGTAGGCAATGCATTAAAAAATTCTCGATTTGATAACTACTGGTTTGAAAGTGGAACACCTACCTTTTTGGTTGAATTAATTAAGAATAAAAACTTTGATCTCAGTAATTTAGAAAATATAGAAGTTGGAAAAAATGAAATAAAAGCTTATGATATAGGTAATATACAAATAATACCTCTTCTTTTTCAAACAGGTTATTTAACAATCAAAGAAATTGAAGATCAGGTAATATATAAACTTGATTATCCTAACTATGAGGTAGAAAATAGTTTCAATCTAAATCTGGCGAAATCTTTTTCTCAAAACAAAATTACAGTTCCAGTTGTACATCGGCTTAAAAAATTATTAATTAACAAAGAATTAGAAAAATTCATCCAACAGATTAAATCAATATTTTTCAGTCTGGTTAATATCAATATTCCAAAATCGCTTCAGGATAGAGAAGCTTATTACAACAGCCTCTTTTATCTGATAACTACTTTATTAACAGATAACAATTTAAATGTTTATTCGGAAGTACTAACCTCTGAAGGAAGAATAGATAGCACAGTTGAAACTGAAACTGATATTTACATTATAGAATTTAAGGCAAATCAAGATGCTGAGATAGCTTTAAAGCAAATAAAAGATAAAAATTATGCTGAGAGATTTAAAATTAAAGACAAAAAATTAGTTTTAATTGGTATCAATTTCGACACTGAAAAAAGAAATATAAAAGATACTAAAATTGAAGAAATAGATTAAATTAGAGCAGACTTTTCTGCTCTTTCTTTTTTTATTATTCTTCATCGACATCTACCTCTGCTAAAAAAGATAGATCCTTATTGATTTTTTCTTCTGCAGTTTAATTGATAATCATTGAATTTTAAAGTATAATTAATTTAAGCTGGAGGTGTCAAAGATGAAGGATATTACTGTTTCAAAAGCCAATTTTGAAGAAATAATAAAAGATGATTTTATTTATGTAGATAAAACCGAGTTTTTATATAAAATTATAAGTAGTAGAGAACCATATTTTTTTCTCTCTCGACCGCGACGCTTTGGCAAAACTCTTTTTGTAGATACTCTAGAAAAATTCTATCAGGGTAAAAAAGAACTTTTTGAAGGGCTTTATATCTTTAATCAAGATTGGAATTGGGAAGAACATCCGATTATTAGACTGGATTTTAATATGATACCTTCAGAAAACAGAGAAGTTTTAAATAAAAGTTTACAAAAGATTTTTAGTAAAATTGCTGCCAGATATAATATCGACCTAATAGTTGAAGAAGCATACTATATGTTTCCAGAGTTAATAGAAAAGCTTTATAATAAATTTGATCAGGATGTTGTCATTTTAATCGATGAATATGATAAACCTATAATTTCTAATCTTAAGTCTCCTTTAAAAGAAAACAACGCTAATTTTAAAGTTATAGACGAAAATCAGGATTATCTTAAAATGCTTTATGACTATTTAAAACCACTTGAAGGCTACTTAGAAAAGGTTTTTATTACAGGTGTATCTAAGTTCAGTAAGTTATCTATATTTTCAACTTTAAATAATTTATTTGAAATTGATCAAGAAAGTAAATTTGCTGAAATAATGGGTTATACTGAAGCAGAATTAAATAAATATTTTAAACCACATTTTGCTAAACTCGCAGAAAAAAATGGTTTAACTATCTCAGAATGCAGAAAAAAATTCAAGCAAATGTATAATGGTTTTCGATTTACAGAAAAAGATAGTAGAGTTTATAATCCTTTTTCAGTCGGCTCCGCTTTAAAAAATACTAGATTTGATAATTACTGGTTTAAAAGTGGGACCCCTACTTTCCTAATAGAATTAATTAAGAAAGAAAATTTTCAGATTACTAATTTAAACAATCTGGAAGTTAATAAAAATAAGTTAGATGCGACTGATATTAAAAAACTTAAACTTATTCCCTTATTATTCCAAACTGGATATTTAACAATTAAAAAAATTAAAAACAAAGAAATTTATAAACTTGGTTATCCTAATCTAGAAGTTGAAAAAAGTTTAACTCAAAATATTTTAGATGAATTTACTAATGAAAAAATTGAATTACCCCTTATCTACTATATTAAAAAATCACTTATAAATAAAAATCTAGAAAAATTTATAGAACAGATTAAATCAATATTTGCAGGCCTGGTTAATATTAATATTCCAAAATCTCTTCAAGAACAAGAAGCTTATTACAACAGCCTCTTTTATCTGATAACTACTTTATTAACAGATAACAATTTAAATGTTTACTCAGAAGTCCTAACATCTGAAGGAAGAATTGATAGCATAATTGAAACTGACACTAATATTTATATTATAGAATTCAAGGCAAATCAGGGTGCTGAGATAGCTTTACAGCAGATAAAAGATAAAAATTATGCTGAGAGGTTTAAAATTAAAGACAAAGGAATAATTTTAATAGGCACCAATTTTGACACTGAAAAAAGAAATATAAAAGATATTAAAATTGAAGAAATAGATTAAATTAGAGCAGACTTTTCTGCTCTTTTTTAATTATTCCGCATCGACATCTACCCAGCCAAAAAAGACAGATCCTTATTGATTTTTTCTTCTGGTAAAAGCTCCATTTCATCATTATCAATTATTAGAGCTTTTAAATTACTTAATTTAACATGCTTTGTTCTTTTCTGCCATCTCTCTCCAATTTTGTGTTTCTTTATTTGATATAGAATTCCTTTTTCTGGATTATGAGCAGCAATATCAAGCCAATCTCTTGTTTCTTTTTCAGTTAATAATTCAATCTTAATTGTTTTATCTAAAATAATTATTTCATCCACCTACTCATCTAGTATATTGTTGAATTTTTCCTGGATTTGACCCTTCTCGGGGCAAGCCCACGAGGTTTGCAAGCAGACTTTCACTCTATCACGATGAAATATTATTAAATTCATTATAATCTATAATTTTATATTCATACTCAATAATCTTTTGGTATTTCTATAGATTAAAACAAAAAGAGAGCAGTATATTTCTTATAATAACCGCTCTCAGTTGCTTTTGTCAAGCGAAAAATGTACCACCCTACCAATCGAATTGTGTACCACCTAGTTTAAAAAAGAGAAGGAGAAGAAAATACTCCTTCTGTAGTTAAAATTACTGGGCTTTCTTTGTTTTCTTTTGCTGATCTAAGAGTCGATGACTGGATCCATTAAATAACATTATCTTGCTGTTGTGAATCAGTCTATCAATAATTGCAGCAGTCATCCTTTCATCATGAAACACTTTAGCCCATTCAGCAAATTCAAGATTGCTGGTTAAAAATATAGAGCCTTTTTCATATCGTTCTGAAAAGATTTGGAACATTAATTGTGTCGCCTGATTTGATAATTCAACAAAGCCCAATTCATCAATTAATAATAAATCCAGTTTGTTGATCTTCTTTAAGAATTTAAGCAGCTGCTGTTCTTCCTGCATTTCAATTAGTTGATTACACAAACCAGCTGCTGTAAAGAATCCAACTGTTTTACCCTGTCTGCAGGCCTCAATACCTATTGAAATGAGCAAGTGGGACTTCCCAGTACCTGGTGATCCTAAAAATAAAACATTGGTGTTCTGATCAATAAATTTGCAGCTAAATAATTCCATAACTTCAGTTTTCGATAAAAAAGGAGCTTCAGAAAAATTAAACTGTTCGATTGTTTTTAAATTAGGAAATTTAGCCTGTTTAAAAAGTCTATTAAATCTGTTGTTTTCCCGCATGATAACTTCATATTCAACAAGGTTACTAAAAAATTGCTCATGGTTCCAGCTGTTATCTCTTGCTTCTCTTAGAATATCATCATAGCATTCTACAATACCTGGCAGGCGGCAGAATTTAAGCTGTTCTCTTAATTTATCATCCATTTATCTCACCACCTTTTACCAGTAAAGAATCGTACTCGCTTAAGGGAAGATGAGTAGTGTGGATATGGTCAATATTAAGTTTTTTCAAAATATCATCTGCTAAATACTGTGTACCACTGGTACACTGAGTTTGGTAACGAAGTACACTTAATACATCCTGATAGCTGTATCTGTTTTTCTGATCAAGTTCTTTTAAAATTCTGGCGATGGTTGGAACTGAATATTCTTCTGTTAGTCTCAGAATATCAATGAATTCTCTGGTCCCTTTAGATTTTGATCCTAAATGAGCCTGAATTAATCTATGATATTCAGTATATATTTCTGGTAGTTTCCAGTCCTGGATCACTTTTGCCTGATCATAGCCTCTAGCTTTTTTCCAGAGTAAGCTCAGGAAATGATAGGGGTTAAGAATTTCTTTGTTTTTACCAAAGAGCCTATCATGTACGGCAACCACTTTATCATTATAGACCAGTCTGATTTCAAATGGATATAGTCTAGCCTGTAGTCTTTTGCCAACATATTCAGTCGGTACAGAATAGCGGTTGGTATCTATATGAACCAGCTGATAGCTGCTAACTTTAACATCTTTAAGACGGGCATATTCATAAATTTCTGTTAGAGGAAGAAAATCTTCTGCTAACAATCTTTTCTCCCAGGTTTCACCGAGATGTTTTCTGGTTCTAAGTCTATGCAGACATTTTTTAAGCAGCATCTGATTTGTATCTTCAAAACTGATAAATTCTGGTCTAGGTAAAAAGTAATTATTCTGGACATATTTGACTAAATTCTCAACTAAGCCCTTTTCGTTACCTTTGCCAGGTCCACAAAACTCTGCTTCAAAAGAGTAAAATGATTGTATTTTAAGGAATTCCTGCTGCAGTATACGATCCTGTTCTTTAAGAACTGTTTTTACTGCTGGTTTAAGATTATCAAAAATAATCTTTTTAGGAATACCACCAAAAAATTTAAAGGCTGAACTAAGTCCATCAAAAAAGAATTCTGTCTGTTCTCTGGGATAGGCTTTAACAAATTCTCCTTTGCCAGAGCATAATTTAGCACAGAAGGCATGTTTTTTGACGGGTACTCCATTTCGTTTAGAGTACACTTCACCAAAATCAACCTGTAGGGACCCACTAATTGGAACCAGTTTCAGATAGGCTTCCTGCTGGTGTATATGGAGTTCTTCTTCCTCCTTTCTGCATTGATAGGTAAAGGAAGAATAAGTACCTGAATAGCCTTCCTCACAGATTAATTCATACATTCTGAGTTTAGTTAATTTTTGTCCCTTGGGAGCTTCATGATTTTCTTTAACCATTATGTTTATTCGTTTTTTGAAATCACCATTTACTGGCTGAGGTCTGTCTGTACTTAGCCTGTACTTTTGCTCTGGGTTTGCAATAGCTCTAGTTACAGTATCGCGATGTATCCCAAGTTCGCTTGCAATAGCTCTCTTACTTTTCTTTTGATTAAAAAATAAAAACCTAATATAATTATATTGTGCCATCTCTTTCACCTTTCTTACCTCCTGTTTATAATGATTATTGGATAAATCAATTATACAGGAGATGGTGTTGAGATGGTACACTTTTCGATTAGCAGAACATTATTTTTGGTACACTTTTAGTTTAGCATATGCACTCAGTCATATGTCATATTAAATTACTAAGCCACTAAATCAAAATAATTAATAATTATTACTTCCGCAGCATTTTTTCTATAACTATCAATAATCTTTTCAATTTCTAAAGCAACTTTATGCTCTAAATAATATTCGCCACATTGTTTACAAACATTAGCAGGAACATTTTTAATAATAATAATAAAATTATCAAGATCAACAATATGATTTACATTTCCTTTTTCTAAATCACCTTTGCACATCAAACATTTTTCCATATTGCTTCACCTCCGATTCTTAAAATCATCTTCCCAAATTTCTTCATCAGGGTAATAAGTGGTAATCATCCATAATTTATTATTTCCTACAGCACACACTATGTGAATTGGTTTTTTCTCTTTATTGTAGCCTAAAACAAGACAACTTAGATAGGGATAATCATCAGGATAATTTTCAATAATTTCTCCATTCTTTATTGAAAACATAATATCATTAATTTTTATTCTTCTTTTCTGCATTTTCTTTAAAATATGCTGACTCCAGTTGATCTTTTCAGATTCTAATAATTGAATTATTCTGTTCAAATCCATATCTATCAAACTCCAATTTGGGAATTTAATTCTTATATATATTATACCATTAACAATAAATTTTATAAAGAAATCTCCAGATATCTTCTGAGAATTGTTTTAATCCGTAATTTTTTTGAATAATCGAGAAGTTTAGGAATGTTTTTGCCTTTGCTTGTTAAATAATTTCTAATGGCAGTATTTAAAAGTGAAGGATCCATATTATTTCTATTTTTTAAAATATCACAAATAGTTCTTTCTTTATTATAGACTTTAATCATCCGGCCAAAATTTGTTTCTTTTTCAATAACTCCAATAGAGTGAAATTATTTTTGATAATCCATATTTACACCTCTTTTACTGTTGCGCTATAATTATATTTTAGCGCATTAGTAAAATTATTTTTTGGTGTATTTAGTTAAAATCTGTAATCTGTATCTGAAATTAAATCTGTTAATGTTGAACATAAGTTTTGACTAATGGTATAAATAGTAATATAATATAATTAGTAAGATAATTCTTTAATCATTTTGAAAAATCAAATGTGAGGAATGATATTAATGAAAAAAATGAGCAGCAAAGAAATCGACGAGATTATAGAGAATGTTAAAGCATCATTAGCAGTAGAAAATATTAAAGTTGATAATATTAGTGTCATTACTGGAAAAAAATATTTAAATGGTGAAATTTCAAGCAAAGAAGCAATTGATAGTATTACTGAATATATAAGAAACAAACAACTGAGACAATGAATTTTTCTACTAAATATGGGTCAGGATCTATATTATTTCGCTGGAAAATTAAGAGAAGAAGACATTATTAAAGGAAATACACATTTTGCAAAATATCAATATATAGAAACAAGTGCTATAAAGCTATTTGAAGAACTAAAAGAGGAAAATTATTTAATAGGCACCTCATTTAATCAATTTTCTGAAAAAGCCTCCTATTATATGGCAGAATTAAATATTATTCACCCATTCCGAGAGGGTAATGGTAGAACTATAAGAGAGTTTATTAGAATTTTAGCTTTAAAAAATGGTTATCAAATTAAGTGGAATTCTATAAATCAAAAAACACTTTTTAAAGCCTCAGTAGAATCTGTACTAAACTTAGGCCCTTTAATAAAATGCATTAAAGGGGCAATTAAATCTTGATTTTTAAACTTCTGAGCAGTATATTCTGCTCTTTTTTTATGTTTAAAAAAATTGACAATCCAGGTTCTATAACTGAATTAATTTTCAGCAAAAGTTCCTCTCCTACGCATTCCCCAAATCCTTTTTCAGTTCATCCAGATCATAAATATTAAAAACTGATATTATATCATTCTAAATATAATTAATAAAGAAAGGATAATCTCAAATGAAAAGAATGAGCAGCAAAGAAATTAAAGAGGCAATAGAAAATGTCAGGGCCTCATTGGCTGTAGAAAATATTGAAGTGGATGAACTCAGTGTGATCATCGGAACTGATGCCAGAAACATATAATTCAACTCCTAAAAAAAAATCCTCCTTAACGGAGGAATACAATTGAGTAGTATTCTCTATTTTAAAGTTTTCCGCTGCTCTCGGGAAACTAACTTATATACTAATTATATACCATAAATTTGACTATGTCATATGTTATTTATTAAGACAGCATTTTTTATATTTTTTACCACTGCCGCAGGGACAGGGATCATTGCGGCCCACTTTATTTTTACTAACAATCTGCCCTGATGCCAGCTCTTTGTAATCAGAATCCTGATCTACTTTTCTCGGCTTTTCAAATAGAGAAAGCTGCCTGTTATTAAGCTGTTCCCGGCAGTTAGCAGCAATTTTATCCCACTCATTTCTAAAAGTATCATACATTCTTGGATACTTCTTTTTCAATCTTTTTACTGCCTGTAAATTTGCTGAGTATTCTTCTTTAAAGTTCTGCATAGCATATTTGTCTGGAAAATCTACAAAAGTTTCCGGATCCAGCTCTTCATAGGCCCAGTTAAAAAATAATCTGCTGCCCGTATAGAAAATATAGGGGGATAACTTAGGATCTGCAGACATTCTGTCAACTTCATTTAAAATCTTTTCTGTCAGCTGTAATTTTTTATATTCAAGCTCAAGATCGGGATCATCTTCAAATAACATAAGCAGTTCTGTAATATATAATTGAGCCTTAATATCACCATGTTCTTCTGCTTCAAAGTAATTTTCATCAAGAACATAAATAATATAATCTCTTAATTCCTGATCTTCATTTATCTTTGCTATAAAAGATTCTGTTAAAGCAATCAGGCTGTCTTTTTTCTCCCATTTTTCGTATTTATTTATCAGAGCAATTGCTGTTAAAAAATGTCGGATATTATCTTCATCAGGCTCCGAAAAAGTTTTTAATTCATTTGATAAAACATTCCAGATTTTATTAAACTTTCCCTGCTGATCATAAACACCAATATAGACATCTGTCATTTCTGATTTTTTATCTGGAAATTTCTTTTCCATTTCTTTTAGAACTCTATTAGCATATTTGGTGTATTGTTCTGCTTCCAGAAGCAGAACAATTTTATTCAACAGCAGTAAATACTCCTGCTTTTTAGGAAAAAGTTCTTCCAGCTGTTCAAAAATATCATTAAAAAGATTTATATCTCCTTTCATTACAGCCACTTCTGCCTTAAGCCTTAAAATATATAAATTATCAGCGGCAAGTTCAGCTGCTTTGTTTAAAAGAAATTCCGCCTCTTCAATATTTCCTCGTTCCATATAATTTACTGCTTCCTGCAAAAATTTTGACGCCTGACCCTGATATTTAGTTTTTAAATCATAGCCACTTCTTTTAAAAGGATCTTTTAGAGTATCATAGGCCTCTCTAATTACTTTAAACTCTTCCGGGTTTTCTTCCGGTGGAAATTCTCGAACTTTTTCCAGGTATCTCTGCTTAATTAATTCCTCCCCCGCATTGGAATTTGTACCCAGAATACGGTAGAGATTTGAACTCTTAAAAACACTATTTTTTAATTTCATAAAAGATTATTCCTCCATTTCCAGATCCAGAATTTCTTCAAAAACTTCTTCCAGGGCCTGCCGCAACTTATCTTTTTCCCCGCTCTCAAGAGCCTGATCAAGTCTCTTAACCATGGACTTAAATTCTGAGCGGCTGATATTTTCATTTTCTACAAATAATTCTCCGGCTCGCTCTTTTAAATTTTCTGCTTCTAAAGCCAGTCCTTTAAAATCCTCAAACTCTGCTGCAAAATCATCAAGTTCTGACTCCTCAATATCTTCAGATAGATCCGGGTTATATTCAATTTTTTGCAGGTTATTTTCAGCATTCTCTGCCATCCCTGCAAGCTCTTTGTGAAAGTTTTCCAGCCTCTCCAGGCTTTCCTGATATGATTCTTCTGATTTTCGGTCAACTGCATCCTGGACAGTAAGCTGCATTTCTTTATCTGTAGAAAGTGATCTGGCAGTTACATCAAGAATCCCGTTAATATTATAATTTAAGCTAACTGCAATTTTTTCTTCGCCGGCTCTTTTAGCTGGAATTCCGTCCAGAATAAATTCTCCCAGATAATGATTTTCTTCTATCCAGTCACCTTCACCCTGGTAAATTTTAATTTTAACCTGCTCCTGATTGTCAAAAGTTGTAGTAAATACTTTTGTTTTACTGGTTGGAATCGTTGTATTTCTGTCAATAATACTTTCAAAACCGCCCGGTTTGAAGCCCAGAACCCCCTGGTCTTTAAGCACCTCTATCCCCAGTGAATAGGGAGCAACATCTGTAACTATCATCCCACTATCAGAAAGCAGACCTGCTTTTATACCTGCCTGAACAGCTGCTCCTTTTGCTACCGCCTGATCGGGGTCTATCTCATTCTGGGGTTCTTGATCAAAAAAATCACGCAGAAGTTCTCTGACCCTCGGGATTCTGGTTGAACCACCAACTAAAATCACCTGCTCAATCTCGTCTGGAAGCAGTTCCGCATCTTCCAGTACATTCTTAACACTATTTAAAGTCTCCTTCAGCAAATTATCAATTAAGTCAATAAATTCTTTTCTGCTTATTTCCATCTCAAAGGCCACCGGCTGGTTATTTTTTACCATCAGAGCCGGTATAGAAACCTGAACCTGTTTTTGATCTGATAATTTTATTTTTGTTTTTTCTGCTTCTTCTTTTAGGCGGGCACAGGCGCTTAAGTTTTCTCTTGGATCCAGACCACTTTCTTCTATAATTTTTTCAGCAAAATAATCCAGAAGCAGTCTGTCGAAATCGGATCCACCCAGTTCTTTATTACCTGCCGAGGCTTTTACTTCCAGGATTCCGCCCATTAATTCCAGAACAGAGACATCAAAGGTACCTCCACCCAGATCATAGACCAGAAACTGGTGGTCATCATCAAGTTTATCGAGACCATAGGCCATAGCAGCTGCTGTTGGTTCATTGATTATTCTTTCAACAACAAAACCTGCCAGTTCACCAGCTTTTTTAGTAGCCTGACGCTGCTGATCGGTAAAATAGGCGGGAACTGTAATTACAGCCTCTTTTTCAACTTCATCACCATAAATCTGATCAACATATTTTTTTAGTTCTTTTAATATTAAGGCTGATATCTCCTCCGGCAGCAGCTTCTGATCGGCAATTTTAAGCATTTCATTTTCGCCCATTTTTCTTTTAACCTCTGCTATTGTTCTCTCAGGCATCGCCACCAGAGCTGATTTAGCATCACTACCGACAATAACCTCACCCTTCTGATCAATGTGAACTACTGAAGGTAATAAGGGGCTGTTTTCTTCCATGAGAGTTACAACCTCTGCTTTACCTTCAATAACAGCTGCCAGGGAAGAATTTGTGGTACCCAGATCAATCCCCACAACCGGTCTAAAACGATCTTTACTCATTATTTGGCCTCCTTATAGACAACTACCTGTGATTTGCGTAATATATTATCTTCCTGATCCTGATAACCCCGTTTGATAACTTCAACAATCTGATTGTTATTATAATTTGAAACCGGCTGCTGCAGATATTCTATTTGAGTTTCCGAATTTACAGTGGTTAAGGCTTCCGCCCGGCGGGGATCAAATTCTTTTTCTTTTAAATTCAGCTGATAGATATCATTTTGCTCCAGGAGTTTAAGCAGTCTCTGACTCCAATTTTCCAGTAAACTGCTCCAGCTGTTTTCATCACTGTCCAGTCCTCTTTTAAGCAGGTCAAACTCATCAATTAGCTCAATTATTTTTTTACTGCTGTTTTCGACATTTAAGCTGTAACTATCAACTCTGCTTTTTAATTTAGAGATTAATTCCTGATCAAGTCTCTGTTGATTAACCAATTGTGAAAGCTCATCAATTTTTTTGAAAAGATCCTGATTCTGTTTATACTGTAAGCGGTTCATTTTTTTCTCTGACTTATCTAAATCATTAATTTTTTCTTCCATGGAATTTACTTTTTCAGTTAATTTCTCTATTTTCTCTAAAAGTTTTTGCTGGTCATCATTCTGCCAGAATTTCCAATTCATATCTCAGCCTCCAACTTAATTATTCGTTACGTCAAATCTAATAGTTTTTTCAAAAATATTAACAGTTATCATAATTTTCAGGTTGGAAATCTCCATAAAATGCAGGAATCCCTTCCCCTGAGCTCTTAAATATTAATTGAGAGATCACAACCTACTACACCCAGAAAGGAAGGGATCCTAAGTTATGAATTCTCGAAATTTTCCTAATTTCCTGCTTAAACCTCTTATAAATTTTGTCCTTTTTGATCTATCTCTTTTTCTCCAGACTCTTTCACGTGGACTTTGAAGCTAAAGAAAACGGTGAACCGATTAAAGCTGTTAATCGTTGTAAGCCTCTAACTGTAGATGTAGAGGGTGCTCCAAATGTAGAGCTCCTAAAAAAATCCTCCTTAATGGAGGAATACAATTGAGTAGTATTCTCTCTTTTAAAGTTTTCCGCTGCTCTCGGGAAACTACCTTATATAATAATTATATATCTTTAATTCGACTATATCAATGATTTCAGCAGGCGGAAACAGGAACAAGTATAAATTTTAGATCCATTATAGGAAATAGTAATTCTATTTATTTAGCCCAATTTTCAAGAGAAAGATCTGTAATTCTTTTAAATTCTTTTGTATTATTTGTAACTAAAATCAAGTTTTCTGCTATAGCATGAGCAGCTATCATTAAATCATAGGCTCCTCTAATCCTGCCTTGATTTTCTAGATCTGCTCTAATACTTCCATATTTTATAGCTGCATTCTGTTCAAAAGGTAATATTTCAATTGGACCAAGAAAACTTGCTAAAGCTGTTTGGTTTTTGTCTTTATATTGACTTTTTTCAACACCATATTGTAATTCAGCAAATGTAACCATAGAAATACAAATATCACCAATATTACAAGTTTGAAATTTATCAAGAACTTTTTTGGGTTTTTCTTTAATTATATAAATACATATATTAGTGTCAAGCATATATTTCATAATTATAGTTCCTCTCGATTTTGTAGTTCGGGTTGATTTCTATTTTCTAAAAAATCATCAGAAAAACTATCTAAACTCTTAGTAAGAGTTTCCCATTTGCTGTCTTTTGGAATCAACATAACAAAATCACCAATTTTATTAACAAAAACTTCAGATTCATCATTAAAACGATATTTTTTAGGAAGTCGAACTGCCTGGCTTCTACCATTTTTAAATATTTTTGCAACATCCATGATAACCATCTCCTTCCAGTTTGGTATATATTTAAGTCTATATCATTGTGAAATTATTTGTCAAGGAGACAATTATAGTCCCCCTTTAGAGTTTCTAAATTTTATAACATGATAATAGATCATACCTTCTACTTTTCTCAATTTTACAGTTTTCATAGTCGATCACCTCAACTATATTATAGTACTTATATTATTCGAAAGCCAGGTAAAAAAGATTAAATACTGCCGTTGTTTAGCACCACATGCCGTGATATAATTATATACATGAAGAAGTGATATTAATATTCTACTGGTTTTTTAAACAAAAGAAATAACATCAACAGGCTGCTCAATAATTGAATTATGCAGTGCAAATAAGATTCTGGAATTTCAGATATCTAAGGAGGACCTTAATTATGTTTGATAATATTGATCAGAAAAAGAGAAAAATTGATGAAAAGAGACCACTACCCAAAAACACTTTAAAAAGCTTAAGAGAAAAACTCCTTTTGGAGTGGACATATAATTCAAATGCAATTGAAGGTAACACTTTAAGCTTATCAGAAACAAAAGTAATACTGGAAGATGGTATAACAATCGGTGGAAAAACATTAAAGGAACATTTAGAAGTTGTAAATCATAAAGAAGCTATTAATTATATGGAGGATATCATTAATAAAGATGAGAAACTTTCAGAAAGACAAATTAAAAATATACACTATCTAATACTCAAAGGAATAGATGATGAAAATGCAGGTAAATATAGAAGTGAGAAAGTAGTAATAAGTGGCGCTGAGCATGTTCCTCCTGCCCCAGTTTTTATTCACGATCAAATGGAAGAACTAATTAATTGGTATTATGATAAAGGCTCAACTCTTCCTACCATAGAAAGAGCTGCTAGATTACACACTGACTTTGTTAAAATACATCCATTTATTGATGGAAACGGTAGAACAGCCAGGATATTATTGAATTTTGAGTTAATAAAAGCTGGTTATCCAATTATTATTATCAGAAATGAAGATAGAGTTAAATATTATGAAAGCTTAGATAAAGCACATACTACTGGTGACTATAGTGACTTTATTGACTTAGTATCTGCATCTTTAAATAAAAGTTTAGACATCTATTTAGATATAATTAGTTAAATAAAGATATTTACCGGCTCCAGGTGGTTAATCTTATAATATTATAGAAGAATATTTAGCTAAATTAAAAAGCAGCATGAAGTTTAAATTTAATATAGTCATCAATCCCATAAACATACTCATTTAAGTATTAATTGAGTATGTTTATGTACTTATGAACATGTTTATGTTATAATAAACATGGTCATTTGTTGTTTAATGAATATCTTTAAGAAAGGATGAGTATATTATGATGTCATTTAAAAATGATCGATTAAAAAAATTAGATATACCAATGAATATTGTTAAATTAATTGGAAAAATAAACGAATATAAAGGGAAACAGGATTTATATATAGAACAATCTCCACAAATTTTAGAAAAGCTTCAAGAAGTTGCTGTTATAAAGAGTACAAAAGCTTCAAACAGTATTGAAGGAATTGTAATCACTGATAAAAGACTAAAAGAAATAATGAAAGATGATACTAATCTTAGAGAAAGATCAGAAGGAGAAATAGCAGGTTATAGAGATGTTCTAAATACTATTCATAGCTCTTATGATGCAATACCCGTAACTTCAAATATAATTTTACAGTTACATCGAGATATGTATAAATATATATCTGAAAAAGGTGGAAGTTGGAAAAGTCAGGATAATATTATTGGTGAAATCCTTCCTAATGGTGAAAAATTTGTTAGGTTTAAACCGGTTGCTGCGTCAAATACTGCTGCCGCTATGGATTCTCTTTGTAACTTTTTGAATAACGAAATGCAGGAAGAGAACATAGAACCATTAATCCTAATTGGAAGTTTTATCTTAGATTTTCTTTGTATTCACCCTTTTAATGATGGAAACGGAAGAATATCAAGGTTATTAACATTGCTATTATTATATAAATATGATCATAAAGTAGGAAGATATATAAGTTTAGAAAAAATAATAGAAGACAGTAAATCGAGTTATTATAAGACATTAAATAAATCATCCATAGGCTGGCATGAAGGAAAACACAACTTATTTTTTTGGTTAGAATACTTTCTCGGAACACTTTTAGCAGCCTATAAAGAATTTGAAGAACGTGTAGGTATGGTGAAAGCAAAAAAAGGTAATAAAAGCTATAGGGTTGAACAAGCTGTAAAAAATATTATCGGTACTTTTTCCAAAGATGATATTAGAAATGCCTGTCCTGATGTTTCAGATTCAACTATAGATAGAGTCTTGAGACAGTTAAAAAAGGATAATGTAATTGAAGTTCTTGGTAAAGGCAGAAATGCCAAATGGAAAAGATTAAAATAATATATTTAGTCCAGACCAAAAAAGCTGCCCAACTAAGAGCAGCTTTGAATTCCAAAAAAATATAAAATTTAAATAAAGATATTAACCGGCTCCAGGTGCTCTACTTTTAAATCTGGATCCCAGTGCAGAAGCAGACTCTCCTCCTTATTTATATTTGCCAGCTCTTCCTCTGCAGTAAATATTTCAAACTCCAAATTATTTTCCCTTAAGACTAAAGAAACCAGATCCAAGATCTCATCTTCCTCTTCATCACTGTAAAGATAAAGATCTTTATCCTCTTTTTCAGCCCGGGCTGCTAATTTAAGTACCTCGGCTTCGATTTCTTTAATTGCCTGATAAGACTTTTTTACATATCTAATAGTCTTTTTAGTTTTTTCCTTAATACCAGCCGGGGTTAAGATATATTTAATATTCCGGGAATTAAGCCTTTCGATTTTAATCAGACCCTTTTTAGCACACTTTTTAAGCAGGGTATTAACCAGACCTAAAGAAATACCGGCCTCTTTTGCTATTTCCCGCTGGGAAGGACTATCTTTACTGTTTAGTATATTTAAAATATCTGTTATTTTTTGCTCCATATTAACTCCTTCAAGATGGTCAATTATTATTGCTTTCAATACAAAACAAAACTAATCTAAAATATTTTTTATTTCAATTTCAAGTTCTGGTATTTTCTTTTTAAATGTTTCCCATACTATTTCTAATAGAATACTATCATATTGATGAATTAAAACGTCTCTCATTCCCTTTATTTCTCTCCAAGGAACTCTAGGATAATTATTTATAACTTCATCAGATAATCTTTTAGCTGCTTCTCCAATAATCTCAAGTCGATGCACTATTAAATCTTGTTTTTCCTGACTTTCATAAAAATCTTGTTTAGAAATACCATCTGAATATTCATATATCATTTCAATACTATATAAAATATCATTCAAATAATCTCGATCTTTTTTAGAAATCATATTAATGACACCTGATCTTTTATTACTTCTTTTTTAAAGTCTTCTTTTTTTGCAAATTTTTTCAATCCACTATAAGTAACAATATCAACTGATAAACCCAGAGCTTCTTCAATATCTAATTTTACAGCGGTTAATTCAAATAAATCATTTTGAGAAAGTTCTACGATTAAATCAAGATCACTTTTACCATTAACAGCTTCACCGCGAGCATAGGAGCCAAATATTCCAGCTCTCTTAATATTGTGTTTATTTAATATGTCTTTAATTTTTTTTCTCTGCTCCTGTGAAAGATTCATAATTGATCTCCCTCCTAAAGTGAAAACTTAACTCTAATTATATTATATCACCTACTGTGAAAATTATAAATATAAAAATTGAATTTAAACCAGTTTCAAAGATCATTAATAGACATCTTAACTTATTTAAAGCTATTTGTTAATACCCTAAAAAGTTGTGATTCTAATTGATGAATATGATAAGCCCGTATTTGCAAGTCTGATCGATTCTTACAGCTATCAATTCAATTATGAAAAATGCAGCAGATTTCAAAAATCACCTAATACAAAAATTATAAATATAAATAAAAAACCGCCCCGGGAAAAGGACGGTAAAAACAAGGAGAAAAGTATCTAGTACTTTAATTTATGTTATAGCTGCTATCTGCAGCAGCTTTAAAAAGGGGATAAACTGTATTTCTTTTAGCTTAATTATATAATAGCAGCTCTGGATTAAAAATACTTTAAAAAAATATTAGAAACAAATTAGAAATATCGATTGACAATTAAATCAACAAAACTTTCTATATCTGACAGATTATTATTTATGATTTGATATATATATTCCTCATCAATTTGATCATAAAGATGAACAATTCTATTTCTAAATTTAGTCATTTTAACAAACTTTAACAGCATATCTTCCGTGATAATCCCTTCATCAGCAAGTATTCTAAAAGAATCTGCACTTGTATCAGGACTTGTATATCCTTCTCGAGAAATAATATAGGCTGCTATATCCAGCATAGCTTCTACTGCTGCCTGCAAATTATATTTAGCAGTGTCATAATTTCTATAATCGCTTAAAAATTTATGTTTTTCAAGTTCAGATAGTTCTTTTAATTTTTTCAGATTAGCTCTGATGAATTTTAGCTTTTCTGCTATCCGTTTATGATTTATTCCTGCTGTTTTCTCCTTTATTCCTGTAATATACTCCTGCTGAAATTTATATTTAAATCCTTCAGCATCAGGACCAAGTCTTAAAACCCCTTCTTTAAACTCAGCAGTCTCAATTTCATCTCTGCTGTAAATTAACTCTCCACCTGTAACTATTTCATACTTAAAAGCCAGTTTAACATTATTTAAATTGATTAAATCAATATCATATTTTCCTAATTCCAATTCCAGTCGTGCTGCCAGCTCCATCTGCTCGAGCATCCCTGGTGGGTTATCAAAAAGCACGGCTAAATCCAGATCACTATCGGTCTTTTGATACTTCGT
>JASMSZ010000127.1:0-16826 GCA_041694515.1 Halanaerobium sp. | reverse complement strand
AATGGAGAATTGATTAGGGAAATCTATATTAATCCAGTCTGACTGGATTTTTTTAATGTCTAAAGTGTCTCTTACCGGTAAAGACCATTGCAATTCCGAGTTCATTACAGGCTTCTATAACCTGATCATCACGGATTGAACCCCCGGGCTGAATAATTGCTTTAACACCCAGCTCAGCTGCTTTTTCTACAGCATCCGGGAAAGGAAAGAATGCATCAGAGGCTGCAACTCCACCTTCCTGACGGCCTTCAGCTTTACGGCCGGCAATAATCATCGAATCAACTCGACTCATCTGACCGGCACCAACACCAACTATCATCTCATCTTTGGCCATTACAATTGCATTTGATTTAACGTGTTTTACTACCTTCCAGGAAAATAGTAAGTCTTCAATCTGTTCTTTAGTTGGAGCCTTTTCGGTTACTACTTCCAGATCTTCAGCAGCAGTTTGAGCTAAGTCTCTATCCTGTACTAAAAGTCCACCTGTGACCTTTTTCATGCTGTAACCTGGCTTTTCCCGATTAATAGAAAGCTCTCCGGTTTTTAGAATACGCATTTTATCAGAACGTTCTTTTAAGATTTCTAAAGCTTCCGCTTCATAATCAGGAGCAATTACCACCTCAATAAATTTATCCTGATCTGCAATTTCTGCCGCTGCTGCTGTATCAATTTTCCTATTAGCTGCTACAATCGAACCAAAGGCAGATAAGGGATCACCTGCATGAGCATTAATAAATGCCTCTTTTAGATTATCAGCTGTAGCGATTCCACAGGGATTGGCATGTTTAATTACTGCTGCAGCTGGTTTAGCTTCAAATTCTTTAATTAGTTCCAGAGCACCATCTGTATCGTTGATGTTATTATAGGACATTCCTTTACCGTGCAGCTGTTCGGCAGTAGAAATAGATGGTTCATTCTGTTCAACCTCTAAGTAAAATGCTGCTTTTTGATGGGGATTTTCGCCATAGCGGAGATCTTCTTTTTTATCATAGCGGTCCAGCAGTGTCTCCGGCATTTCTCCTTTTTCTTCATCATCCAGCACAATTTCTCCCAGGTACTTCTGAATTCTCTGATCATATTCTGCAGTATGGTGGAAGGCCTTATAGGCAAGCTTTAGCTTTTGAGTTTTAGTTAAACCGCCATTACCAGCCTTCATTTCAGCCAGAAGCTCGTCATAATCAGCCGGATCAACTACAACTGCCACATCATTATTGTTCTTGGCAGCAGAGCGAATCATGGTCGGTCCCCCGATATCAATATTTTCTACTGCTTCTTCTAAAGTCACATCTTCTTTAGCAATTGTTTCAGCAAAGGGATAGAGATTACAGACAACAAGATCAATTGGTTCAATATCTTGAGCTTCAATTTCCTTTAAATGCTGCTCATTATCTCTAACTACTAAAATACCGCCGTGAACAGCGGGATGTAAAGTTTTAACTCTTCCATCCATCATTTCCGGGAAATTAGTCACCTGCTCAATATCTGTAACTTCGACATCATTTTCTTTTAACATCCGGCCTGTCCCACCGGTTGAAATTATCTCTACCCCAAATTCTTTTAAACCCTTCGCAAAATCTACAATACCTTCCTTATTTGAAACACTGATCAATGCTCTTTTAATTTTAGACAAAGTTATTTTTCCTCCTTTAAAATTTTAACTTTTCGTCCTTCGATTTTAATTTTTCCTTCTGCAATTAATTTGACTGCCTCAGGATAAATTCTATGTTCTTCTTTTAAAATTCTGGCTGCCAGATTATCTGCACTGTCATCTGCTTTAACCTCCACCACTGCCTGTTTGATAATTGGGCCGGTATCCATACCCTGATCCACAAAATGAACGGTACAGCCGCTGTATTTAACCCCATAATCCACAGCCTGTTTTTGAGCATCTAAACCTTTAAAAGCAGGTAAGAGTGAAGGATGAATATTGATAATCTGATTTTTAAATTTCTGCACAAAAAGTGGTGAAAGAATCCGCATATATCCCGCCAGAACTACAAGTTCAACTTCTGCATTTTTTAAGAGTCCAATTAACTCTTTTTCGTAATCAGCTTTTGTTTCAAAATGAGTCGGATCAATAAACAGATGCTCTACATTCTCGCGTTCTGCCCTTTTTAAAGCACCTGCATCCTGGTTATCGCTGATTAAGAGTTTAACTTCGGCCGGAATGGCTCCACTCTTGATACTGTCAATAATTGATTGAAAATTTGAGCCTCTGCCTGAGGCAAAAACAGCTAGTTTAAGCATTTTTGCACCTTCTTTATTTTATTTCGAGAGATGTGTCTGCAGCTCCTGCTTTTATTTCACCAATCAGACAGGCCTCTTCTCCCATTTCTGCAAGTTCTTTAAGTATTTTATCTTTATCAGCTTTATCTATAACTAAGGTCATTCCGATTCCCATATTAAAGGTTCTGTACATTTCTTTTTCTGCAATCTCTCCTGCCTGCTGGATCAATTTGAAAATTATCTGCGGCTGCCAGCTGTCTTTTTTGATTTCAGCTTTTAAACCAGCTGGGAGAATGCGCGGTAAGTTCTCTATTAAACCACCACCGGTAATATGAGCAATTCCTTTAAGTTTATATTTTTTAAGCAGAGACAGCACAGTTTTTACATAAATTCTGGTCGGTTTAAGTAATTCTTCTCCTAAATTCTTTTCCAAGCCCTCAACTTCTGCAGTATAGTCAAAACCTGCTTTCTCAAAAAGTGCTGCTCGAGCCAGAGTAAAACCATTGCTGTGCAGTCCATCTGATTTAAGACCGATAACTAAATCACCAGCCTCAATCTCAGCTCCGGTGATAATTTGATCCTGGTCCACAATTCCAACTGCAAACCCTGCCAGATCATATTCTCCCGGCTGATAAAAGCCTGCCATTTCTGCAGTTTCTCCACCAATTAGAGCTGCACCAGCCTCTTTACAGCCGGCTGCAATCCCTTTTACAATCTCAGCAGTTTTTTTCGGCTCCAGTTTTCCAGCTGCCAGATAATCGAGGAAGAATAAAGGTTGAGCTCCCTGAGCCAGTATATCATTAACTGACATGGCTACTAAATCAATGCCAATTGTATTATGAAGATCCAGTTTAAAGGCCAGTTTGAGCTTGGTTCCAACTCCATCTGTACCTGAAACTAAAACTGGATTCTGATAATTGATTAAGTCAGGCTTAAAAAGCCCGCCAAATCCCCCTAATCCAGTCATTACTTCCGGACCAAAGGTTGACTGTACATCTTTTTTGATCAGTTCAACTGCCTGATTGCCGGCATCAATATCGACTCCGGCTTTTTTGTAATCTAAACCCACATTTATTCCTCCTCACTTAAGTAGCGGCGGGCTATCGGATAATCGCCATCAAAACAGGCTGTGCAGAATCCAAGCTCAACCTCAGTTTTAATTGACTGGAGCATCCCTTCCTTACTTAAGTAGTAAAGACTGTCAGCTCCAATTGTTTCACTTATTTCTTCTACAGAACTGCTGCTGGCGATCAGTTCCTGACGGCGTGAGGTATCAAGTCCAAAATAACAGGGATGTTCAACAGGAGGAGAAGAAATAGCCATATGCACTTCTTTCGCTCCTGCTTCCTTGATTCGCCCAATAATTTGTTTGCTGGTTGTTCCTCTGACAATCGAATCATCTATTAAAATCACTTTTTTGTCCTCAATTATTTCTTTAATTGGGGATAGTTTTAGTCTAACTTTTAAATCCCTGATTTCCTGAGTCGGCTGAATAAAAGTTCGTCCCATATAGCGATTTCTTAAAATTCCCTGAGCATAGGGGATTCCTGATTCTTCGGCAAATCCTAAGGCAGCTGCAATTCCCGAATCAGGTACAGGCACCACAATATCTGCCTCAACATCCATCTCCCGGGCCAGCTGTTTCCCCATTTCTTTACGGGCCAGCAGAACATTCTGACCGGAAATATTGCTGTCAGGACGGGCAAAATAGATATATTCAAAAACACAGAGACTGGTTTCATTTTGACCAGTATAACGTCTGCTTTTAATTCCATCTTCACCAATTATAACAACCTCACCTGGGTTAACATCCCGCACAAATTCAGCTCCAATAATATCAAAAGCACAGCTTTCTGAGGCCACAATGTAGCTGTTATCCAGTTTTCCAATTGAAAGTGGTCTAAAACCGCGAGGATCCCGAATAGCAACCAGCTCATCTCTGGTCATTGCCACCAGCGAAAATCCACCCTTTAACTGATGCAGGCTCTGAATCAGAGCTTCAACAATATTATCTTCAAAAGAACGGGCTACCAGGTGAGCAATAACCTCAGTATCTAAAGTAGAATGAAAAATTGAACCATTGCTTTCTAAATTGTTTCTGAGTTCTGCTCCATTGGCCAGATTACCATTATGAGCCAGAGCCAGATCACCTTTCATACTGTTGATTAAAATTGGCTGTGCATTGGCAAGCTTACTGGAACCACTGGTAGAATAACGAACATGGCCGATCGCCATCTCACCTTTTAAATTCCGAATATCTTCTTTTTCAAAAGCACTTTCTACCAGCCCCATATTCTTATGCAGATTGAATTCTCCCTGATAATTGGCACAGATCCCCGCACTTTCCTGGCCCCTGTGCTGCAGGGCAATCAAACCAAGATAGGTTAATTCTGCTGCGCTGCTTTCACCATCAGCATTAAAAATACCAAAAACTCCACATTCTTCGCTCATTTTATCTTTATTTAGATCAGCCTGAATTAACTTTAAATCATTTGAACCCGGCTGAACTCTATTTTTTTGCTTAGAGAAATTACAGCTTTCTCTCATTAATTTTCCTCCCTTTAATACTAAAAAATAATTTGAAATCAATTCTCATCCCTGATCCAACTACCGCCAGACTGGAAATAAGCTTCTATAAAATTATGTTTATATTTATTTTTTGAAAGAAAGATATATTTAACGACTCTATAGTTTTATTCTAATTCAACTTAATTCTGATGATTGTTATCCTTCTAACCCATCCGGACGGACTGAAATAAGCTAATCAGCTATAAACATTATTAATTAAGAGCTATTTTTTCAAACAGAATATATCGAAAGACCAGGAATTTTAATTAATGAATCTTGATGATAATGGGTATTAAAGTGGACTGAAGGACACGATGTCCTGAACTGACCGCACAGCAGGAGGCTGTGATCGGGAAGGTAGTCCAATTTAATGCGAAATTAGAATCTTAGATTCATTTTAAAATTACTATGGAAAGAGAGATATTCTGTTTTAATAAAATAGAATCCTTATTAATTATTAGCTGATTAGCTTATTTCCAGTCCTGGCCGGTAATCCGCTTATACATTTCATGATAAGCTCCTTCTACATCATCAAGATCACGACGAAAACGATCTTTATCCAGCTTTTCTTTAGTCTCACTGTCCCAAAAACGGCAGGTATCAGGAGTAATTTCGTCAGCAAGGATGATTTCTCCCGCTGCTGTCTTTCCAAATTCCAGTTTAAAATCAACAAGGTCTACATTCCGCTCTTTTAAAAATTTAACTAAAATATCATTAATTTTATGGCCTAAAGCAATTAATCTTTCCAGCTCTTCTCTGCCGGCCAGTCCTAAAAGCTCAATATGCGAAACATTGATTAAAGGATCTCCCAGGTCATCATCTTTATAATAAAACTCAATTACCGGCTGTTTAAGTGAAGTCCCTTCTTCCATACCGATCCTTTTGGCCAGACTGCCGGCTGCAACATTGCGCATTACAACTTCTAGAGGAATGATCTCTACTTTTTTGACCAGAGAATCACGCTCGTTCAATTCCTCAATCAAATGAGTTTTGATACCCTTTTCTTCTAAAAGTTTAAAAAAGAAATTGCTGATCTTATTATTAATCTTACCCTTTTCTGCAATTTGACCTTTTTTCTGACCGTCAAAGGCAGTTGCATCATCTTTAAAGTGTACAATTACCTGGTCATCCTGGTCTGTACTAAAAATCTGCTTGGCTTTTCCCTCATAGAGCATTTCTTTTTTTTTCATTATTATAAAACCTCCGTATTCAAATCATAATCGAATTTCTGCTGCCAGTTTTTAACTATTTTTTCTGTTTTCTCCGCAGCAATACCTGTATACTTCTCAGGTTTTAAAATTAATTCTTTCTGGCGCTCAGCAAAGTTTTCCCAGTATCCCTGCAGCTCTTTGCTCTGAGCTACCAGTTTTTTTAAAGAAAGATCAGTTTCCTGAGCTTTCAAGGTCAGCTTCCGTACTGCTTCATGGGCATCGGGATGACCTGCTGCTGCTAATAAAATATATAATGGTTCGGCAACAATCATCTTTTTATTCTGTTCAAAATTCTTCTTAATATTTTCCTGGTCAACTACCATCCTGGAGCTGACTCTGGTCAGGCGGGCTGCTGCTGAGAGTAAAGCAGTTATCAGCTCTGGAATAAAACGGGAAGAGGCTGAATTGGTCAGATCCCGCTGATGTTCAGATAACTGATCCAGATAAACTGTAGTCATCTGGGGCATAAAAGCCTTCCATAAACTCTTTACATTCTCATAGTTAATCGGATTTCTTTTGTGGGGCATGGTTGAAGAACCAACCTGATCTTTGCCGAAATGCTCACCAATTTCTGCAATTTCTGATCGCTGCAGCTGGCGCATATCATCAGCAAAGGCTGCCAGCACACTAAAAGTTGAAACGAGAGAGTGAATAAAATCTGTCATCGGCTCAGCCTGGACTATCTGAGTTGAATGCTCTCCCGGTTTTAAACCCAGTTCGGCTAAGACTTCTTTCTCAAACTCTTCCGGATCTTCAAAAAAGATACCGCTGGCATTATAAGCTCCAACTGCTCCTGCAAATTTACCGACAAGTTTGTCTGCTTTGGCTTCAATTTCTTCTATTCTTTCTCCCAGGCGGGCCACATATTCAGCAATGGTAAAACCAAAGGTAACCGGTACCGCATGCTGGCCGTGGGTTCTTCCAATCTGAACTCTATCCTTTTCTCTTAAGGCAATCTCAGCCCAACTTTGATGTAATTCTTTTAATTTAGGTATTATTAATTCTGCAGCTGCCTTCTGATAGCGGAGTGAATTGGCTGTATCAACAATATCATAAGAAGTAGCTGTGAAGTGAATATAGGGGCGGGTTTCCTGACTTACCTTTTTTTGAATGCAGTTAACCAGGGCTCTAATATTATGTTTGGTTTTTGCTTCCTCTTCGTAAACCTCTTCTGTAGTTAATTCCGCAATCGCTTTTTCGACCTCAGCCGGCGCCTTTTCCGGTGCCATACCTCGCTTTGACAGCACCTTAACCAGGGCCAGCTCTACTTCTGCCTGAAAAGTAATTGCTGCATTTTCCGAAAGGTATTTTCCAATCTGATAAAAATCTTTTTTTCGCCTTGAATAACGGTGGTCAAGGGGACTTATATTGGCAAAAACATCTCTAGTCTGCAAATTTTTCGCTCCTCTCAAGGTAATCCTGATATCCCATTTCTTCTACTTTTTCTGCTGTATCCAGCACCTTTTCTTTCATTTCCTGACGGTATTCTTTCTGTTTTTTATTTAATTTTTCGTCGCTGCGGGCTAAAATTTGGACTGCCAGTAAGGCAGCATTTTTGGCCCCATTAATCGCAACTGTGGCCACAGGAACTCCAGGCGGCATCTGAACTATGGAATAAAGTGAATCAAGCCCACTCAACTTTGAAGTTTTAACTGGAACTCCAATTACAGGTACAGCTGTAACTGCTGCCACCATTCCCGGCAGATGGGCTGCACCTCCAGCTCCAGCGATAATTACATCTAAGCCTTTATCTTCTGCAGTTTCCGCATAATTATATAGTCTATCAGGTGTCCTGTGGGCTGAAACAACTGTCAGCTCATATTCTACCTCAAATTGATCTAAAATTTCTGCTGCCGCTTTCATTACCGGCAGATCAGAATCACTACCCATAATAATTCCTACTTTAGGCTTCATCTAATTTGACCTCCCAAATTTTTGCTAATAAGCTCCTGTCTATTTTCAACTTGAATAAATCTTGAACTTTCTTTAAAATACTCTTTTAAATAATTAATTTTTCTAAATATACCTGGCTTTATTTGAATCCATCTAAACTTCACCCTTGATTTCAATTAACTGACTGGCTTTTAAAGCTCGTTCAGCTGCTTGATCCAGACTGTCTGCCGTAACTGTTAAATGCCCCATTTTACGGCCGGGTCTGGAAATCTGCTTCTGATAAATATGAACTTTTACCCCTTTTACTGCCAGAGCGGGATCAAGTCCGATTATCTCGGCTTTTCCGCTTTCTCCACTGCCCAGAATATTGCGCATTACAGTTGGTCTCAGCAGAGTAGTATCTCCCAGAGGCAGAGCTGTAATTGATCTCACATGCTGTTCAAACTGCGAGGTTACACAGCCTTCAATTGTATAATGGCCCGAATTATGGGGTCTGGGTGCAATTTCATTGACTAAAAGCTGATCATTTTCTGTTACAAACATTTCCACACAAAAAATTCCTATTCCTGCAAAAACTTGAAGTACTTCTTTAGCAAATTCTTCCGCTTTTTTCTTTAATTCTGAAGTGATCTCAGCTGGCACTTTGGTTTCGTACAGTATATTATCCCGATGATCGTTTTCTCCGATCGGATAAACTTTCATTTCTTTACTTAATCCACGGGCTGCAATAATTGATATTTCTTTCTTAAAAGGAATATATTTTTCCACCATCAGTGGAGTCTTTCCCGCTCCCAGTTTCTGAAAGGCTTTTTCCACCTCTACCTGACTGTCAATTAAGACATTCCCTTTACCATCATAACCACCGGTACAGCTTTTTAACATCAGTGGATAGCCAAATTCTTGAGCAGCTTCTTTAATATCAGCTGAATCTGTAACCTTTTTAAAGTCTGGAACAGCAATCTGCTTTTCTATTAAGACATTTTTTTGATGAAATTTATTTTGAATAATCTCCAGACTGTGAGCTGTTGGATAAATCTTATAATCTTCAGCTTCCAATTCTTTTAAAACTTCAACCTCAATATGTTCAAACTCATAAGTAATTAAATCAGATTTTTGAGCAAGTTTTCTAATTGCCTTTCTATCATCAAAATCAGCGACAAGATGCTGATCAGCAATGCTGTCTGCCGGACAAGATTTTGTCGGATCTAAAATTGTAACATAAAAGCCCAATTTCTTGGCTTCTAAAATCATCATCTTACCCAGCTGACCTCCACCGATAATTCCAAGCTTCTGTCTGGTCTTATCTTTAAATTTCAAATTATAACCTCCCGGTTAAATTTATTTTTTCAGTGCTTTCTGTCCAATATCATTTCTAATCTGAAAATCTGCAAAATTAATTTTTTCAACTCCTGTATAGGCCTTATCAATTACTTCTTGAAAGCTCTCTCCCAGTGCTGTAACTGCCAGGACTCGACCGCCATCTGTCAGGAGTTTTCCATTTTCTAAGCTGGTTCCCGCCTGAAAAACAATTATATCTTCAGCTGATTCAGCTTCTTTAATACCTGAAATTTCCCTGCCCTTTTCGTATTCTATTGGATAACCACCAGAAGCCATTACCACACAGAGAGCCTTCTGCTGCTTCCAGTTAATTTCTAGCTGAGCTAAATCACCCTTAATTACAGCTTCCATAATATCTACCAGATCTGTTTCTAATAAGGGCAGTACTACCTGTGCTTCTGGATCCCCAAAACGTACATTATATTCTAAAACCTTAGCTTTTCCATCTTTAATCATCAAACCAAAATAAATAATACCCTTAAATTCTAAACCCTCACTCTGCAGTGCCTGCAGTGTTGGTTCCATAATTTCAGTTTTAAAATTTGCCCTAATCTGCTCGGTTACAACTGGAGCCGGTGCATAAGCTCCCATTCCACCTGTGTTGGGCCCTTTGCCGCCATCATAGGCAGGTTTGTGGTCCTGGGAGGCAATCATAGGCACTATAGTTTGACCATCACAGAAAGCAAGAATAGTTGCTTCTTCACCTTCTAAAAATTCTTCAATCACAACTCTGGCTCCTGCTTCTCCAAATTTTTCATCCTTCATAATTATCTCAACAGCTTCTACTGCTTCTGTCTCTGTCTGAGCCACAATAACCCCTTTACCTGCTGCCAGGCCTGAAGCTTTAACTACAATTGGAGCTCCTTTTTGTTTTATATACTCTACTGCTTTATCTGCTTCTGTAAAGCTCTCATATTCTGCAGTTGGAATCTGGTATTTCTGCATTAATTCCTTGGAAAATACTTTTGAACTCTCAAGCCGAGCAGCACTCTGTCTGGGACCAAACACTTTAAGTCCGTGTTTTTCAAATAGATCAACAATTCCAGCTGCTAAAGGTGCTTCAGGTCCAACTACTGTAATATCAATTTTTTCTTTCAAGGCAAATTCTAATAGTGCCTCCTGATTACTTTCATCAAAATTAAGATTTTGTCCATATTCTGCAGTACCCGGATTCCCTGCTGCAATATATAACTCTTCTATTCTACTGCTCTGAGCCAATTTCCAGGCAAGTGCATTTTCTCTTCCACCACTACCGATGAGAAGAATGTTCATTCTATCCACTCCCACTTTAATTTAATTTATAGGTACCAGGTACACGAAATCGTTTCCGGTACCTGGTACCTAAACGAAAAAATAAAAATAGCCCAGGTAGGAAGGCTCTACATTCAATGAGTAGAACCTCCCCGCCTGGGCTTTTATCCCTTCGGTGTGATATACATATATCAATATCTGTACCGCTCGGACCAGCCAGCTAAAAAGATGTTGTCTAATTAAATCCAGATCAGACGTAATTATCTCTTTATTACTGCGGAAACCTAGGTACACTTCCCTCATAGTCGAACAATTTACGGTGTTCGGTAGAGACTTGTGGACCATATTTCCACTATTATATGAGGTACAAATTAAGTTTTATATTTTACAATTTAATCTTAACAGATGCCATTTTTAAAGTCAAGCAAGATTTAAATGTCTAATTATTCAGATTTTCCATTTTTAGAAGAGGAAAAACATTTTTTTTTTACTGAAAGCACAATAAAAAAATTAGCAGATACACAGATAATCTACAACATCAAAAATACCCAAACGGTGTTAAAAAACTCTTAAAGATATTGAAAAAATTACATAAATAATGTATAATAGTTTCAAAGGAGGTCTTATATATGAAGGTTTATACAACACAAGAAGTAGCAGAAATGTTAAAAATAACGCCTTCTTCTGTAATTAAATTAATAAAAAATAAAGAGCTAAAAGCAAAAAAAATTGCCCGAAAGTGGAGAATCTCCGAGAATCATCTGGCAGAATTTATGGAAAGTGATTTAAATAAATAACTTTTAACCAGCTATTAATTAATAGCTGGTTTTTATTTGCTCCTGCATCAGTTAATCAGGAAATTAATCAGCACTGGAAATTGAATATCACAGTCTGGATAGAAAAAGAGATTTTTAGAAAAAAAGAACAAACTACTGAATAAAAGTAAATCTTTTAAAAAAATTTAAGAATAAATATTATATCTATTCTTTTATCCCCTGAGCAGCAATTCCTTTAACAAAAAACTTTTGGGCCAGTAAAAATACAATTAGAGTTGGAATTACGACCATAATAGTCCCTGCCATAATAATACCCCAATCTCGTTCTGAAGAACTGGCAAAAAGCATTTTTACTCCCTGCTGAGCTAGCTTTTTCTGATCATCATTAATAATGATCAGAGGCCAGAGATAGGCATTCCACATCACTAAAAAATTTACTACAGCCAATCCGGCAAGATTAGCTCCCGATAAAGGTAACAGAATCTGAAATAAAAACCGAAAAGGTCCACAGCCGTCTATTTGAGCAGACTCCATAATGGATTTAGGAATAGTCAAAAAGTGCTGCCTCATCAAAAAAGTTGTAGTGGCACTTGCCAGAAATGGTAAAACAAGACCTGAAAAAGAATTCCCCAGTCCCAGTCGACTTATAAACTCAAACAAAGGAACTACTCGCACCTGCATCGGCAGCATTAGAGTAAATAAGACTGCAAAAAACAAAAACTTTTTATATTTGAACTCAAAGTGAGAGAATGCATAGCCACTTAAGACCCCCAGCCCTAATTTCCCAAACATCACAACAAAAGAAGCAAGAATACTGTTAATCAAAATTTTACCAAGACTGACTAAATTCCAGGCCTTAATATAATTTTCAAAATATAATTTATCAGGTAAAAATGATGGCGGGTAAGAAAATATCTGGGCTCTGGGCTGCATACTTACACTGATAGCGAAAATAATAGGCATCAAAACAATGAAGGAAATGATAATTATAATTAGATGCAGTACTATTTTTTTATAAATACTATAGGGACCCCTATTTAAATCAAACATATTTAATCACCTTTCTCTTATTGATAATGTACACTATTTGCTCCATATTTGAAATGAAAAATAGTCACTATAATCACCAGAGCTAATAAAATTACAGATTGGGCTGCTGCAGCCCCGGGTCGAAAATTAATAAACATTTCTCGATAAAGTTTATAAATCACAATATTTGTAGAATCAGCGGGTCCACCCTGGGTCATAATATCTACAATCCCAAAACTTTCAAATACACTAAATATTATATTCATAATGATTAGATAAAAAGTTGTAGGAGATAACAAGGGAATTGTAATATCTTTAAATATAGTTATAGCTCCTGCTCCGTCAATCTCTGCAGACTCATAAACACTATCCGGTATCGCCTGCAGTCCTGCCAGAAAAAAAATTATATTAAAGCCCATATTTTTCCAGACAGTTGCTATAATAATCGCTAAAAAAGCAAAAAAACTGTTAGTTAACCAGTTAACCTGAATATTAAATGCAAGATCCAATAAATAATTAACCTGGCCTGCTACCGGATTCAGCATAAACACCCAGAGAGAACCGGCTACAGTAGGAGAAATTGCATAAGGAATAAAAAATATAACTCTATAAAATTTTATACCCTTTAAATTCTGATTTAAAATAACTGCCAGCAGCAGAGAAAAAATCAGTCCTATAGAAATAGTAAAAATAATAAAAAGAGTAGATCTCAATAAACTACTGAGATAAGCTGGATCCTGAAATAAACTTACATAATTCTGGATTCCTACAAAAATTCTTTTACGCCCAAAAGGCGCCTGTTTAAATAAACTTAAAAACACTGAATTAATACTGGGCCAGTATAAAAACAATAACAAAACAATAAATGTGGGGGAAAGAAGTAAATATGGAACAAGTGAATGGGATCGATAATTTAGTTTTTGCAAAAAATACACCTCCAATAATAATATCCCTCCCTAAATTTCAGGGAGGGACAGCTGTCAATAATCAACTATATAAATTCTTATTCATAAAGTTGATTATATTCTTTAAGTGATTTATTTACTCTCTCTGCTGCCTCATCCATTGCTTTTTGAGGAGTCAGGTTTCCCTCTAATGTTTTTTCAACTGATTCTTCCACGATCTGTCTAACTTCAGGGAAGGTACCGATTAGTGCTCCCTGAGTTGAAACTGCCTTTTTACTCAGTAATAGCTGCAAAAATGCTGTTAGATAATTTGGATTTTCAGCAAAAAACTTATTATTCATTTCACTCTCAACTGCTGCTTTGGTTACCGGGAAATAGCCTGTATTTTCAAACCAGTAAACCTGCTGTTCTTCTTCCGAAAGCCACTTTAAGAATTCCCAGGTAGCTTTCAATTCCTCTTCTGGATGGTCAGCAATTGTCCAGAGACTTGCACCACCAATAATTACTCCCCCGCGATTAGCAGCTGCTGGTCTTGGTAAAAATCCGGTTCCCAATTCAAAACCTGCTGCCTCAGCATTTTCTGTAAACCCGGCCACTGAAGAGGTAGATTCTATTAACATTGCTGCTCTTCCGGAAGAAAATGCCTGATTTGCTCCATCCCAGCCTCGTCCTGGATTAAGCATAATTCCTTCATCAACCATTTCTTTCCACAGTTTAACAAAACGAACTGCTGCCTCTTCGTTTAGATTAGACGCTGTTGCTCTAGCACTACGTCCATTATCATTGTTAACCAGAGTTGCATCCTGGTTTGCAACCATCTGTTCTACAAACCAGCCAACAATTCCCTGTGTAAATCCATAGCGCTCAACTGTGCCATCGTCATTTTTAATTGTTAATTTTCGTGCATACTCTTTTAGTTCTGCAAAAGTCTGAGGGGGTCTATTAGGATCTAAACCCGCTTCTTCAAAAGCATCTCTATCATAATATAAAATTGGTGTAGATGAGTTAAAAGGCATAGAATTCAATTTGCCGTCAATTGTGTAGTAATTTGAAACCGGAACTAAAAATTTGTCCCAGTCAAAACTATTATCGCCCGCTACCTCTTTGCCCAGATCCTCTATCGGCATAATTATGCCGCTGTCCAGCATCATCTGAGTTCCAATTTCGTAAATCTGAATAATATGTGGTGCAGTTCCGGTTTGAACTGCTGACTGAGTTTTAGTCAAAGTATCATTATAAGAACCTGTATACTGAGCCTTAACCTCAACTTGATCCTGACTACTATTAAACTCTTCGACTAACGTGTTTACTACTTCGAGATTATGTCCTCCCATTGCATGCCAGAAATCAATTGTAACTTCTTCTGCCGCTGCCGAAAAACTCACTATAAAACAGAGACTTACCAGAACTAACAAAACAGTTTTTTTCATAAATTTTTTTCACTCCCTTTTAATTTGGTGAAAATAGAAATCCACTAAAATGTTTTTCTCTAACAATAATATTAACACTGAAAAGTTAAATCTAAATTTCCAAAAGGTTAATTCTAGGTAAATAAAAAAAGAGATCTACTGTATAGGAACAGCAAATCTCTTACTTATGATATTTAATTATATCTAATTTTACTAGCATTGCATAAAAATATTTAAGCATTGTCAAATTTAGTTTGTTAATAAAGTATACTATCTATAGAATATTCAGTCATCTCATTGTCTTTATTGTCATTTTTTCCTACTATATTCCTTATTCTCAATAATCTCTTCCACCCATTCAGATCGAAGTTCCCAAAGTGCTGCCCCTTTTTTCTCAGAATTAAAGCCATCATTTTTACCTTCAAAAAGTTTCTCCCAGCTCTCTTTAATTTTCTTTTTTAACCGGATAGTGAGGGGAAAGAATAATCTCTGAATCATCAGTAATTCCATACTTTTTTAAAGTTTTTTTTATGTTTTTTTAAGTCTTCTTGATCATCAGCAATATAACTAAGATTTAAAATTTGATTCCACTTCTTTTTATCAAAAAATATAACTTTATCTTTAGGCACTTTTAATCGGATTAAAAATCCACCGCCACCACTTAGAGCAGTCTTAGGATCAGCTGCAGCCCAAAATGGATATTCAGCATCATTAGGTTTTTGAACTATTTTTTTAGCTTCTTTGACAAAGAAATCATATGCTTTTAAAAATATTTTAGCTTCTGAACCATATTTTTGCTCAATATATCTTTTTTTGCTGTCAGCCGCTGCTGATCAAAAAGAAGCTCCTTTACTTTTTTGCTCTGCTGTGTCCAAAGCTCAATCTTTGTACTCATAATCAACCACCCACTCCTCTCTTAGCTCCCAACTGATTGCAACTTTCTGATCTGAAAGCTCTATTTCTGAGTCAAATAGTCTTTTCCAGCTTGAAGTCATTTCTTTTTTTAACCGCGGATAAAAATTCTCTAGATAGATCTCTGATTCAACATTAATATTATACTTTTTTAGTTTTTCTTTAAATCTTTTTCTGTCATTCCTATCTTTTGGTAAATAGAGATAATTAACAATATAATCCCACTTCATCATATCAAAAATCATTATTTGATCCCTTGGAATCTCAAGTTCAAAAAAGACCATTCCTTCAGCTGCAGGAAGTTTTAGTTCCTCTTCTATGCTTAGCCAGATAGGATATTTAACTTCTGCTGAAATCTCCATTCTTTTAGCCGACTCATGGCGCAGCCATTTATATACATCAAAATAAATATCAGCACAATTTTCAAGTTTTTTTCTGATATATCTTTCTTTTACCTTATAAATCCTTTCTTCTTTAAGCACTTTCAGCACATTCTTATGCTGTCTGGTCCAAACTTTAACTTTAGCGTCATCAGTTTCATTTTGAATTTTAGCCATTCCTTGACCCTCCTCGGGGCAAAACTCCGAGGTTTGCGAGCAGACTTTCACTCTATTACCCCGAGTCTATTTACTAAGAATCCTAATTATAGAGTACCCTTTGATCTCCATTCTTTTTAATAAACTCAAACTTCGCACTTGTAAAAGTGCTTTTGCACCTTGAAATTTCAATATTATTTAGCAAAAAAATAGCATGAAACCCCCGTTTCTAGTATAATTGAATAGCAAAAAACAAAAAACCATAACGGAGGTTCATGCTATGAAAATTATACCACAAATTTACCAGAATGATAAGAGAATTTTTTCTACTGTCTCAACTTTTTTTAAAAAATATCGAGTAGCCTCTATATTAAAAGCTGCAAACGCCTATAAGTCTAAAGGGATACCAGTGATTTCAATCTTTTTCTATCTATTTTCTTTAATTTTTGATAATCGTTCTATGTATATGGATATTTTAACAGGAAAAAATGAAAAAGACTTTGCCAAAGACACTGTTTATCGTTTTATGAAATCTATCAACATCAACTGGATACAGTTTACAACCCTTTTAGCTGGCAGAATCATTGATGACAGCATTGAGCATTTAACAGATAATGAGCGGGTGAACGTTCTAATTATTGATGATACAACCTTTGAGCGTTCAAGATCCAAAAAAGTTGAGTTACTCTCTAAAATATATGATCATGCAAAAAAACAGTACAAATTTGGATTTAGACTGCTTACTCTCGGCTGGTCAGATGGAAACACCTTT
>JASMSZ010000126.1:0-5144 GCA_041694515.1 Halanaerobium sp. | reverse complement strand
GCTGCTACATCCGGTAAAACTCTTGGCAGCTGTGCTGCTTCTAATTCTTCAAAGTTTAAGTTTTTTGGGTTTTCCACAATATCAATTGGAGTTGCACTTAAGTTTGTTGGATCAGCTAAGGTAATAACGTCATTATTGTGCAGTAAAATTAAAGCCCGCCCCTCATTAGACGGATCATTTGGAATAGCAATCGAAGCACCTTCTGGAATTTCTTTTAAACTTGTATATTTGTCAGAATATAAGCCGATTGGTTCTACATGAACTTTAATTGCCGAAGCTAAATTCAGGCCGCGGTCAGCATTGAAGCGTTTTAGATAAGGCACATGCTGGAAAAAATTAGCGTCAATACTGCCATCACTTAAAGCAATATTTGGAGTTACATAATCAGTAAACTCAACTATTTCCAATTTGATTCCCTTTTCTGCAAGATCATCCTTAATGAAATTTAAAATCTCAGAGTGAGGTACAGGAGTTGCACCAATCTTAAGCACATGATTATCAGCCTGAACAGCACCAGCAAACACAAAAGTTAAAAGCACTAAAATTAAAATTGTTTTCTTTAACATAATTATCTCTCCTCTTCTACCTGTTATAAATGTATTAAATTAATTCTGGCTCTGTGTGTTTTTGCCAGAAATAATTCCTTATTCCTACTCAATAATATCTTAAGTATTAGTTTAAAAATAGTAAATACTTAACCAGCTAAGCTTTGTGATCAAAAAATGAAGCTATCTGATTTCCTGCATATTGAATCAGCTGAACCATAATCACCAGGATAACTATAGTCTCCAGCATAACAGCCAGCTGAAACCGTTGATATCCATAGCGGATTGCAATATCGCCGAGGCCACCTCCACCAATCGCTCCTGCCATCGCTGAATAACTGACTAAACTAATGGCTGTCAGGGTCAGGCCGAGAATAATTGCCGGCAGTGATTCTGGTAATAATACCTTAAACACAATCTGTAAAGGACTGGCTCCCATGGACTGAGCTGATTCTACCACACCCTGATCAATTTCTAAAATAGCATTATCTGTAACTCTTCCCATAAAGGGAATAGCTGCCAGCGAAAGGGGAACAACTGCAGCATTGGTTCCAATAGATGTGCCCACAATCATCCGAGTAAAAGGAATAACTGCAACCATTAAAATAATAAAGGGGATTGATCGCCCAATGTTAATTATTCCATCCAGAATAAAATTTAGCGGCTTATTGGGCAAAATATGACCCGGTCGAGTAATAGTAGTTAAAACTCCGAGTGGAATTCCTCCTACAATCGCAAAAAATAATGCCATTGCTACCATATATAAAGTTTCTAAAGAACCGCTGATCATTAGATCATTGTAGCGGGCTAATTCTGTAATTAAATCAAACATTATCTAACACCTCAACTCTCAAACCCTGGCTTTTTAGATAGGAAATACTTTCTTCAATATTAGTTAGCTGTCCTTCCAGATCTAAAACCAGGGTGCCAAAAGGCACTCCCTGAATCTCATCAATATTTCCATATAAAATGTTTGCATCAACTGAATAATGTTTTACCAGATCAGAAATATAGGGATCATGAGTTTTTTCTCCAACAAAAGAGATTCTAATTAATTCTCCCGGTCTTTCTGCCTTAACATATTTAAGTATCCGCTCCGGCAGCTCAAAATCAATGACTGAACTGATAAACTTTTTGGTTAATGATTTTTGAGGTTTTGAAAAAATATCAATAATTGAACCTTCTTCAATTATCTGCCCGGCCTCCAAAACAGCAACTCGATCACAGATATCTTTAATTACTCCCATCTCATGAGTAATTAAGATAATTGTTAGATTCATCTCATCTCTAATTTTACCTAAAAGTTCAAGTACCGATTTTGTGCTCTCCGGGTCCAGAGAAGAAGTTGCTTCATCAGATAAAAGTAAATCTGGCTCATTTGCCAGAGCTCTGGCGATACCTACCCTCTGTTTCTGTCCTCCAGAAAGCTGTGCCGGATAGTGATCTGCACGATCCGATAGGCCTACAAGCTCAATTAATTCTTTCGCCTTTTTTCTCCTCTTCTCTTTACCCACTCCCGCAATCTCCAGCGGAAATGATACATTACCCAGAACCGTCCGGGAAGATAGCAAATTAAAATGCTGAAAAATCATACCTATCTTCTGTCTGGCTGCTCTCAAATTTTGAGAACTGAGTTCTGTTAAGTCTGTCCCATTAATATTTATGATCCCCGAAGTGGGTTTTTCCAGTAAATTAAGCATTCGAATCAGGGTACTTTTACCGGCTCCACTGGGTCCAATCATTCCAAATATCTCACCATCATCAACTTCCAGGTTAAGTCCATTAATTGCTTCAACTCTTCCCTGGGCTGCATGATAGTGCTTAGTTAAATTTTCAATTTTAATCAATACTCATCACCCTCTAAAAAATAATAAAACTGCTCCAAATATCAAGAGCAGTTAGAAATGAAAAAAATCCTCCCGAGAGGATTTAATTGCCTCTCATCTATCATTCCCTTCTGGAATGCTGGAATTAGCACCTTACTAAAGTTTAAGTAGGTTGCCGGGTATCAAAGGGCCAGTCCCTCCACCGCTCTTGATGATTTTTATTTTCGTTTTAAGTTATATAAAAGTTTATCACTCAATTTTAGTTATGTCAAGGATTTTTTTAGCATATAGGTACCAACATATAGGTACCAGGTACAAAAAGGCCTTTTTGTACCTGGTACAAGTGAATTGAATCACATAAACTTAAATCACTTCTACATTTTTTCGCATCTGAATCCCGGATCCACCCTTTTTAGCTTCCACACTGGTAAAATCAAGCCGCTGTTTCGGCAGTTCAGATAAAAATCTGGAGGGGATAATCTGTTTATACTGGCCCTGATCTCCAGAAACCTTACGGTTAGCAAAGGAAATAAACAGTAATTTTTCTGCCCGGGTCATTGCCACATAAAATAAACGCCGCTCTTCTTCAACTGCATAGGGGTTCAGCCCTGCTGCTTTTTCTTCCATGCTTTTTAGATGTGGAAAAACCTCTTCTTCGGCTCCAATAATAAAAACTACCGGGAACTCCAGTCCTTTAGCTGAATGAGCTGTCATTACCTTTACCTTTTCCTGAGTGTCTTCAGTAATATCCTTATCTGCAATCAGTTTATTAATCAGCAGATAATCATAAAGTCCACGCCCGGGGTTGTTTTTCTGGAAGTCGGTCATGTCCTCCAAAAACATATTCATATATTTTTTTCTACCATCAGGATCATCAAGTTCTGCCAGCACATTCTGATCAAAGTCAACCCTTTCATAAAGCTCCACTGCCTTCTTATGCATTGGCAGCTTTTCTTCTCGCAGATCAAAAATGCTGTCAATTACCCGCCGCTGAAATTCAATAATATTTGCAGCCTTGTTGCTGCCAATTCCCTTAACCACGGTCGGACTTTCGAAAACATCAGTAATTTTCATCTTATTTTCTCGAGCATATTTAGTGATCTCACTCAGTAGAATTTCTCCAACCCCATGAACCTCAATTCTAAACAGCCGTTTTAAGGCCAGTCTGTCATTGGGATTAACCAGCAGTTTGAGATAATTAACAAAATAGCGAATTTCCTGGCGGTCAAAAAAGCTTACTCCTCCTACCAGCTGATGGGGAATTCTAAACCTGGGCAGCTGATTCTGCAGCTGCATTGATTGAAAATGGCTGCGGCATAAAATAGCAATATCACTTAGTTTATAATTATAAAAATCAACTAAATGATTGATCCGTTTACAGACATATTTTGCTTCCACCAGAGGATTTTCTGCCCGGGCCACAAAGATTGGAGCGCCATCGTCTGCCTCAGTCCAGGCCTCTTTAACTTTATTTTGACTGTTATTATTGATCAACTGATTTGATGCGGAAATAATATTATTTGAGCTGCGGTAATTGCGCTCAAGTTTAATCACCTCAGCCTCTGGATAATCATGTTCAAACTCCAGAATATTGCTGATATCAGCTCCTCGAAAACCATAAATCCCCTGCCAGTCATCACCAACCACAAATATATTATTCCGCGGTTCTGCCAGCAGAGAAATCAGATGGTACTGAGAGTGATTTACATCCTGATACTCATCCACCTGAATAAACTTAAATTGATTCTGGTATTTATTTAAAATTTCCTGATCCGATTCCAGAAGTTCTATTGTCTTTTTGATTAAATCATTAAAATCAAAACAGTTGTTATTTGCCAGCACCCGCTCATACTCTTTATAAATTCTGCTCACAATTTGATAAAAATGTTCAGAGCCCTGATTGTCTGGCTGAGCATATTCTTCTGTCAGGTTTATCGGAAGCACAAGTTCCATTTTGGCCTTTGAGATAATATTGAAAACAATCTTTGGATCATATTCTGTCTCCTCCAGACCAAAATCAAATATAATATCTTCTACAATCGCAATCGAATCCGTAGTATCATAAATCAAACAACCTTCTGATCGGTTGACCTTTTTCAAATTTTCCCGCAGTATTTTAAGACAGATACTGTGAAAAGTACCCAGATTCATCTCATCTATAATCTCTGACCCAATTAATTTGCTTATTTTAGCTTTCATATCATCTGCCGCTCTATTGGTAAAAGTTACTGTCAGTATATTTTTGGGATTGACACCATTCTCAATCAAATTAGCTGTCCTATAGGTTAAAGTTCTGGTCTTTCCACTTCCGGCCCCGGCAAGAACTAAAACTGCCCCTTTTAAAGTCTGAGCAGCAATTTTCTGTTTTGGATTTAAATCATTTAATAAATAGCTCATTTTAGGCTCCTTCAATTGTCAGAATTCTATAATTTAAAACAAAAGAAAGCCGCCTGCTGATAAAATTTTCAGTCAACAGACAGCTTATATTTCTGGTGCAGCGATATATAATTATATAGAACTTTGGCTCAAATTACAAGATTAATTTCAGAAAGTGATTTACAAATTAATAGATATTCATACTAAAAATTATATCTAAAATCAAATGCATTAGTTTTTAGTTCATTTTATTAAATAGTTTATATATTCTTGGAAATAATTGGTCCTGTAAACGGTAGCTGCACATTTATTTATATAACTTAAAGTACTCCTCCGGACTTGGAATATGACCTAAAACTGCCACACAACCTGCTACCCGGGCACTGCCGAGATAGGT
>JASMSZ010000125.1:0-2937 GCA_041694515.1 Halanaerobium sp. | reverse complement strand
TAGAAACACTGACCAATATCAACAGTGTTCAGGGGTTAAACTGGAATTCTGCCCAGCTTATTTTACGAAGAACTCAGGAAAAAACAAATTTTATGGATATAATGTTAGTTGAAGAGAATGGTAGATTTAAAGCCACTTCAGGTAGTTTTGGTGATATTTCTGAAAAGGAATATTTTAAACAGGCTCTGGAGCAGCAAAAAAGTGTTTTTTCAAAAATTTATGTTGATTTCTTTACTGAAGAAAGTGTTTTTGCAGTTGCAGCTCCAATTACAGATGACTATGATAAGTTACAGGGATTTTTAGTGGGAGTGCTTAAATTAAGTGATATCCAGAATCTAATAACCGATTTAAATTTAAATGGCAGTGGTTATGGCATGATTTTAAATCAGAAGTCAGAACTTTTAGCTCATCCAGAAAAAGAACTAATTGGAGCCCAGGATTATTATCAAAACTCCAGCTCAGAATTAAAAAAAGTTTTAGATCTAATTAGAGAAAATGATAGATACACAGGTAATTTCAAGATTAATAATCAAAATAACATAATTACCGCTGCCAGAATAAACACAACTAACTGGTCCCTGGCACTAACTGCAGCAGAATCAGCTATACTATCTGAGCTTCAAATCTTTAAACAATACACCACTTACATTGGCCTGGCCGCCTTTATTTTTGCCTTAATAGTAATTTACATAATCAGCAGAGAAATCACAGCACCAATTATTAATTTAGTTGAGATTATCAAAAAAACATCAGATGGTAAATTAAATCTAACAGTGAAAGAAAAATATCTAAATAGAACTGATGAGATTGGCATCCTCTCTCGTTCAATCGAAAACTTAATTAGCAGTCTTGATAAAATTGTCCACAGTATTTCTCATGTCTCAAAACAATTGTCAGCAGCCAGTCATGAACTCCAGGATAATAGTGAAGAAATATCAACTTCAGCCAGAGAGGTTGGGAATTCCACCCATGAGATGGCAGCAGCAATGGAAGAACAGTCAGCTCAGGTAGATGAAACTAAAGCTAATATAATAGAACTCAGCCAGGAAAGAACAAATATATTTTTTACAACCAGTAAGAAGTAAAACCATCTTCTTCAAAGCGGCGCAGCATATATGCTGTTTTTTCTGCTGACTCCGGATATTTAAAGCTCTCCTGATTTGCCTGATAATAATTCCAGACTCGTGCAGCCAGCTGGCCGTTTTCTTGACTGAAGCTAGTTCCAGTAAAGAAATCAAATAGTTCCAGCAGTATTTCTTTAATAATGGCTGAACTACCCTGGATCCTGGGTAATACTTTTTGCAGAATTTCTTTATCAAAGGCAGTATTTTCAGCCAGCAGTTCTTTATCCAGAGCTTCAACTATGATGTTGTTGTCAGTGATCTAACCTATGTTAACTGGCATAATAACCACAGAATTCATGGATCGTTAGATTATCTAACACCTATTTTCTTTATATATTTTTTTCATTTCTTTCCTCATTAAAACTGGAGATTTCCTCTGTTTAACCATCTGAGCTAACTTATTCATAAAAGGATCAATATAATCAAAAAATAATTTATATCCCTCACAGAGATAATTTAATTTATATTCACCTCCAGCATCTATTATTCTATTTTTAGGACAGCCTCCACTGCAGAAAAATAGGTATTTACATTCCCGGCACTTTTGATTAAGTTTATCCTTTTTAGCTCTACCAAACTCCTGCTGTTGTTTAGAGTTCATCATCTCTAAAATGCTTTTCTCATTAATATTTCCCAGCTTATATTCTGGCTCAACAAAATGATCACAGGCATATAAATCTCCATTATGCTCCATTACCGGCCCTCTGCCACATTCTTCATCAAAGACACATAAAATAGCTCCAAAACCCGCCCAGGCTGATAAAGATTCTTCAAAGATCTGGACATAAATTTCTCCCAGATCATTAATCCATTCGTTAAAAACTCCGATTAAAAATTTGCCGTACTCTTCTGATCCCACTGAGTGAGATAATATATTCCCTTCCGGATTTTTTTCAACAATTGGGATCAACTGAATAAAATCAGCTTCTATTTCTTTAAAAAACTGGTAGACTTCTTTTGGCTTTTTCGAATTAACATTATTGACTACTGCCAGAATATTGTACTCTACCTCATATTCTTTTAGTTTTTTTATTCCAGCCAATACTTTTTGATGGGTACCCTTACCTCCTTTATCTCTTCTATATTTATTATGCAGTTCTTGAGGTCCATCAAGGCTTACTCCTACCAGGAAGTTATTCTCTTTTAAAAATTTAGCCCACTGATCATCTATTAAAACTGCATTGGTCTGGATTGAGTTTTCTATCTTCCAGCCTTCTGGGGCAAATTTTTTCTGTAATTCAACTGCTTTTTTGAAGAAATCCAATCCCCTCAGGGTTGGTTCTCCTCCCTGCCAGCCAAAGTTTACCACCGGGCCTGGCTGAGATTCTATATACTGTTTTATATATTCTTCTAAGGTTTCTTCAGACATTTTGAAACTTTCTGTATCTGGATATAGTTCTGTTTTTTTAAGATAATAGCAGTATTCACAGTCTAAGTTGCAGACTGGACCAGTTGGAAATGCCATTACATTAAAGTGAAACTTTTTGTTTACCATTATTTAACTCCTTTTTGACAGTTTGTTAAAAAACAAAAGCCACAAGCTGGCTGGAGGCTCATGACTTCATTCATTCATTAATTAATTATTTATTTTTCAATCCAAATTGGAGAAGACCAGGCCATCTCTCCATTTCGCTGATAAACTCGAACATAATAATATGCTTCACCATCATAATCATCAGTAAAACTTTTTGAAATTTTATATTTAGCTTCAGGCACACTGCGGTGAATCTTTAATTTAAATGCATTATGATAAAAATGATCTGGATTTTCTATCTCATCTTCATCTAAATCGAATTCTTTTTTGATAGTGGCT
>JASMSZ010000124.1:0-1514 GCA_041694515.1 Halanaerobium sp. | reverse complement strand
AACTATTCCATACCTATATAGGCACCTTTAGCAGCAGGAACAGCATGACGAATATACAGGCCGAGTGTTCCACTGTTAAATTTAGGCTCTGGTTTAACCCACTTTTCTTTTCTTGCAGCCAGAATTTTGTCTATTTCCGCTGCTGTTTTTTCTTGACCATTGATCCCAATAATATTCAGTTTGCGGGCTGGAATATCAATTTCCAGGAGATCTCCATCTTCAACCAGGGCAATTGGACCTCCATCTACTGCTTCTGGAGAAACATGACCGATTGCCGGACCTCGAGTAGCTCCTGAGTAGCGGCCATCTGTGATTAGAGCTGTAGAAGTATTTAAGACTTCATCTGAGGCTATCGCTTCACTGGTGTAAAACATCTCCGGCATCCCGCTTCCTTTTGGTCCTTCATAACGAATGATTACTGCATCACCTGACACAATATCACCAGAAAGTACTGCTGACAGCGCTTCTTCTTCTGTATCATAAGCCTTAATTTTTCCTTTAAACTGATGCATTTCTGGTTCAACTGCAGAATGTTTAACTACTGCTCCCATTGGAGCCAGATTACCTTTAAGTACTGCCAGAGAACCCTCATCATTTATCGGAGCAGATGCTGGATAAATTACATCAGCAGGCAGATTAGCTGGAGCTTCACTTTCCATATAATCTAAATAACTGAACTGCTCCAGTTCTTCTAAATTTTCTGCCAGAGTTCTGCCGGTAACAGTCATCTGATCTAAATGCAGATAATCCTTGAGTTCTCTCATTACTGCCGGCAGTCCACCTGCATACCAGAAATAATGGGTTGGATACTCACCACTGGTTTTAACATTTGCAATAAATGGAATCTTCCGATGGATTTGATCAAACTCATCCAGCTCAATTTCAATCCCAAATTCGTGGGCAATTGCCGGAATATGCAGCAGTGCATTTGTTGAGCCACCAATTGCTGCATGAATCATCATCGCATTTTCAAATGACTTTCGGGTAATTATATCAGATGGTTTTAGTCCCTTTTTAACTAACTCAACTAAATAATGGCCTGCCTCTTTTGTCATATCTGCCAGTGCAGGACTGGTTGAGGGAATTAAAGCTGCTCCCGGTAAAGCTAAACCAAGTGCTTCAGCCATCAGCTGCATTGTAGATGCTGTCCCCATAAACTGACAAGCTCCACAGCTTGGACAGGCAGAATACTGATATTCTTTAAATTCAGCTTCTGTAATTTCACCCCGCTGCAGCTGAGCAGAATAAGTTCCTACCATTTCCAGGGTTAAACCATCCGGACCGGGAGCCATAGATCCTCCTGGAATATGAACTGCTGGCAGATCAAGTCTCATAATGGACATTAAATGAGCCGGCACAGACTTATCACAGCTGGAAAAAAGAGCAATCCCATCATAAGGAGCTGCCATTGCCTGGATTTCAACCATATTGGCAATCATCTCTCTCGAAACAAGAGAATAATTCATTCCATCATGTCCCTGAGCAATTCCATCACAGATATCTGAAGTTGTCAT
>JASMSZ010000123.1:0-17517 GCA_041694515.1 Halanaerobium sp. | reverse complement strand
TAGATTTTATCATCTGTTGTTTTCAGAAGTTCTTTGGCTTTGTTTAATCTGATCATATTAAGATATTCACTGAAGCTTTCACCAGTTTCTTCATGGAAAAGATTACTCAAATGACCGGTGCTTAAATTAAATTTGCGGGCCATCTCACTTAAGCTAATCCCATCCTGATAATTTGCAGCTATATATTCTTTCATTTCATTAATGATTTCTGCATTTTTGTCACCCGGGTTAAAAGAAATTAAATCATGTAATCTAAGCAAAAACTCTTTGAGTACTATTTCTATTTCCTTTAAATCATCATGATTGATCTTTTCAATTCTGTCTTTATCAATAATTTTCATTAAGTCTTCAGCCTCATACTCTAAATCCTTGATGATTTTAAAACTTTCTAAAATCAAATTATTTAAAACCACATATAACTTTTCTTTATTCAAATCTACACTTTCTAATTCTACAATGATTTTGTTTACTGTCTTTAAAATATCTTCTTTACTACCTCTTTTTAAAACTGCATTTAAGTCAATTCTATCCATTATCAGAGACTGATGCTGAAAAAATTGATCATCAATTAACCAATTATAAATTGTATTAAGTTTATATTCATTAATATAATTGGAAATTTCACCTCTTAAAACGGCAAGCCGCTGTTCCTTATTTTTCTCCTTAATCAGTTCGTCTCTGGCTTTATTGACCACCTGCAGCAGATTGGCTGAACGAAATGGTTTTAATAAATAATCATTGACCCCAAAACGAATTGATTTTTGAGCATATTCAAATTCTGCAAAACCAGAAATTACAATAACTTTTAAATGATTACCGCTTTTTCTGGCTTTTTCTATTAAATTCATTCCACTTAATTTGGGCATCTGGATATCTGTCACCAGAATATCTATTCCCGTTTCCTTAATAATTTTTAAAGCTTCTTCTCCATTCGAAGCAGCAAATATCTGATATCCCTCATTTCCCCAGTCTGTATTATTAATTAATTTTTCTCGAATTGGTTTTTCATCATCAACAAGCAGTAAATTAAAACTCAAAATCACTTTCCTCCTCTCTGGTCAATTCTGATAGTAACAATTGTCTTTTCTCCTTTAATACTTTCAACTGCTAGTCCAGAACTACCACCATACATTAACTTTAAACGCTGGTTAACATTGCGCAGGCCAAAATATTTCTGCTGATCATCAGTTTCCAGCTCACCAGTCAAAATTTTATTGATTTCTTCAACTTTTGCAGCTGAAATTCCAACTCCATTATCTACGATTTTAAAATATATATTCTTATCTTCTCTGTAACCTTTAACAATGATCAAACCTTTTTTCTCAGTCGGCAGCAGACCATGATAGATTGCATTTTCAACAATCGGCTGCAGTATTAATTTTGGAATATGTTTATCCATTATCTCAAAATCTTCTATATCAATAATATATTCATATTCTTCTCCGTGCCTGAACTGCTGAATAAAAAGATAATTTTTTACGTGTTTAATTTCATTTCTAATTAAAACCATTTCTTTACCGTGACTTAAACTGAGGCGGAAAAACTTACCTAAAGCCTCAACCATATGGGTCGCCCGATCAAAATCTTTATTTTCTAAAAGTCCAATAATTAAATCAAGGGTATTATAAATAAAATGAGGTTTAATCTGATTATCAAGGCTCTGCATCTCCAGCTGCCTTAAAAACTTCTGTTCCCTGACATTCTGCTCCATTAATTTATTTATTCGCCTGATCATTTTATTAAAGCTCTGACCTAATTCTGCAATCTCATCATCACCACTGATATCAATTTTAACTGACAGATCATTTTCGGAAGCACGATGTGTTAATTCCTGCAGTTTCTGAATTGGTTTAGATAAAGATGATGATAAATATAGGGCAAGCAAAATTATTAATAAGAGAATAGTTCCTGTCATATAAACTGTAAGATCAGTAATATAATTTAACTCTGCTTCAACCTCATCAGCAGAAGCCATACTAATTATATACCAGCCGGTAGATTTAGAGATAGTGGAAGTCAATAAATACTGTTCCCCATTTAAATTAATTTTTCGGTCGGGAAAACCATCATTATATAAAAGACTTCTTTCTCCAATCTTCTCTTTTTCCGGATGATAAATAATATCTCCATTTTGATCGGCAATTAAAAAATAACTCTTTTCCCCCAGATTGAAATCCGTCAGGTTTGCCAGTACACCCAGATCAATATCTGCAGAAATCAAAACATTTTCTTCGGCTATTTCAGGATAATAGGAACTTACAATGGTTATAACTTCCTGTTGAAAATAGCTTTTATAGGGTGGTGTAAAATATATATTCCCACTTAAATTAGGATACATTTTAGCTTTGAAAGCTTCTATATCAATGTTAAAAACCCCGTAACTGCTGATTCTGCGTCCATCCTGAAAAGTAATCGCTATATCCTCCAGTCCGGGTTTCATCTGTTTTAAATTATTAAAATCCTCCCAAATTCTAAAAGCATACTTTCTATTATTGCGAAAATCATTGCCCTGTGTTAATTTAATAAACTGATTAATATAAAAATCCTGTTCTCTAGTTAAAAGTCTTTCTATCTCACTAATATAATCTTCCAGATCTCTTTCCATCCTGTTTACCATTTCTTGAGAGTAATCACTGATCCGATCATTGATTGCCCCCCGATAAATATTAAAAGAAAGCAGGCCAAATAACAAAATTGGCAGCAGACCAATTACCAGAAAAGAAATAATAAGTTTAGTTCTAATCGTATGAATCTCAATTCTATTAAATAATTTTTTTATAAGATTATTAAACATTAACTTCCCACCTTATTTAACTCTCCAGGGTCGATGAGTCCGCAGAAGACGCTGCAAATTCTTCTCATTTGCAATCTGTAAGCCTGTTTCAATATATTCCTCTGGCTGAATTCCATATTTTATATAATTATATAATGTTGAAAGTCCTTTAGAACCCATGGTTGCCATATCCTGACCAACAAGATACTGCAGCAGCCCTCTTTCCTGTAATAATAGGGCATCATAAAAAATATCAATTCCTACTGCTACACCACCATTTTTTGCCCAGCGCTGAAAATTTGGTAAAGCCTCTGCGGGAACATAAAAAGGCCAGCCCCCTACGAAAAATATAATGTCAACATCAGGATTTTTCTGTAAATACTGTTCCAGTAATTCGACTGAAAGATTAACACTATCCTGATTTTCTACAATATCCTGGACTCTGATATTAGTGTTTTCAACTTTATCCAAAAATCCTTCAATTCTCCTGTCTAAATTTAAAGCACCTCTAACACCTGTCATAATCATTATGTCTAATTGATTATTCTGTGAATAATAATTAATATTTTTATTATCTAAGACTTTAAGCAAACCTTCAGCTGTTACCTGACCCGCTTTATAGTTATTAATTCCAATATTAAAAAGTCTTTTACTATCAGGAGCATCAGCATCAAAAGTTGCAACTGCTATTCCCTTTTCTACCGCTTTATTAATCACCTTAATATACTTTGGAGTATTATTAACACTAACTACCATCCCATCTACATTCCTGTCAATTAAACTCTCAATTATTTCTATCTGATCCTCAGCATTATAGGCAAAAGGGGCCACCCACTCAATATTGATTCCAAGATCAAGAGCTTTTTCCTGTGCATGTTCAAAAGCATCTAGGAAAATCGGATTGTCCAGTGACCTGGGCACATAGGCAATAGTGATTTCCTCTTTATTTTTTACTTTTTGCTGATTATTTTCTGCAGCAGTAGAAATAGTTACGCCAAGCACGAAAATAATACTAAGTATCAAAAAAAATAAAACTCTATTTTTGGAAGCAAACAACTCTTATCACCTCAATTATTTATCCTTCTATCTAAAAATTTAAAAAATTACAAACAATACATAAAAAAAGAGCCGATCAAAGGCCCTTAATCTCTAACTTTAAATATTACAGGCTAAGCCATTAAATTGATATTTTGACCTTTACTAAAACCGGCGGCACGAGCCTGCTGCACCGCAGCATTTACACTGCTCATTCTATCAACTCCTTTGAAATTTTTACTCACTTAAACTTAATATATACTCTAATAATAACAGATATTAGGACTTTTTTCCACTATTTTGAGTAATTTAATTAAATAAAGCAGGTAATTATAGTACTTTTGTATAATTAATATTAGTAAGAGACTAAATTTGAAAGGAGAATTTTAATGAATGCAAAAAAAGATTATTACAAAGTCAAAGCAGAAAATTTAATCGAAAACTTTGCCAGAAGAAATATTGATGGTTATTTTGTCGAAAATCCAGAAGCAGCAGGAGAAAAAGTTCTTGAACTTATTGAAGATAATGCCCTGGTTTCCTGGGGTGGATCAAAGACTCTCCAGCAGATTGAAATCTTTGATAAATTAAAATCAGGCAATTACAGGCTGCTGGATAGAGCTGCTGCAAAAGATTCAAAAGAGAAAGAAGAAATATATCATCAGGCCTTAAATGCAGATTATTATCTGATGAGCTCCAGTGCTATTACCAGGACGGGCAAATTAGTTAATATAGACGGTAATGGTAACCGCCTGGCAGCTTTAGTCTACGGGCCAAAAAATGTGATCATTGTTGCCGGGATGAATAAAGTTATAGTTGACGAAGAAAGTGCTATTAAAAGAGTTCGCAATCAGGCAGCACCAGCCAATGCTATCCGGCTTGATAAAAAAACTCCCTGTGTAAAGACAGGATACTGTCACAGCTGTCAGGTGGAAGATACTATCTGCTGCCAGACTGTGATAACCCGCTATTCCGGCTCTAAGGGGAGAATTAAAGTTATTTTAGTTGGGGAAGAACTGGGATTTTAGAATGTTAATCTATTTACAGTAATCTTAGGGTAATTGTGTTAAATTTATATTAGTTATGGGAGGTGTTTCAATTGAATAAAACATTAGATAAACTTTACAACAGTCCCGTTGATAAAAATATCAAAGGAAATTTTCAATTTATATTATTTGGGGGGACCGGTGACCTGGCACATAATAAAATCATACCTGCTTTTTATAATTTAGCAGTCAAAAATATCCTGCCGGATCAGTATACGATTTTTGCTACCGGCCGCCGCTATGATAGCGAACAGGAATATCTAGAAGCACTTTATAGTTCTCTGCAGAACAAAAAAGAAAAAATTGACAAACAAATCTGGAACTCGCTGGCAGAACATATAGAATATTTTCAGCTGTCTTTTAAAGATGAAAACGACTTTGAAAGACTCAGAAAAAGACTGGCACAAAAATCTGAAACTGAAGAAATCAGTAACCGAATATTTTATCTGGCAACTGCACCTAAATTTTTTGCTGAAATTGCTGAAAAACTGGAAGAGTTCAATTTGTTAAATGTTGGTTTTGAAAAGTATGATTCCAGACTGGTAATTGAAAAGCCATTTGGTCATGATTTTGATTCAGCCCAGAAATTGAACAATACCCTCAGTAGTATTTTTTCAGAAAAAAATATCTTCAGGATAGATCATTATCTGGGAAAAGAAATGATCCAGAATATAATGGTTATCAGGTTAAGCAACCCTATCTTTAGAGCTCTCTGGAATAAGGAGCATATTGATAATATCCAGATCTACTTAAATGAATCAGAAGGAGTAAAGGACCGCGGTAAGTATTATGATGACACCGGAGTAATTAAAGATATGTTTCAGAATCATATCCTCCAGGTTTTATCCTTAATTGCTATGGAAGAACCAGAAAATTTAAGTGCTGAAGAGATTTCTGATAAAAAAGTTGAGGTTTTTAAAGAATTAGCTGATAATGATCTGAGTGATATTGATAAACACATTGTCCGGGGGCAGTATGATTCCAATACTGTTGACGGAGAAAATCTAAAAGCCTATCGAGAAGAAAAAGAAATTGATCCCGAGTCAGAAACTGCAACCTTTATGGCTCTTAAATTATTTTTAAATAATCAGCGCTGGCGTGATGTACCGATTTATCTAAAATCAGGTAAAAGATTAAGTAAAAAAGAAGCTGCAATTGCAATTGAATTTAAGGATGATTTTCACTCTGCCTATCTGGATAAACAGAAGCTGGACACTAATCTGTTATTAATTAATATTCAGCCGGAAGAAGGTGTTTCTCTGCGATTTAATACCCGTAAACCGGCAAGTAATAATCAGATTATACCAGTTGAAATGGAATTCTGTCAGAGCTGTCAGCAGTATTTCAACTCACCGGAAAATTATGAAGGACTTATTTATGACATGATAAATGGTGATAAGACGTTGTTTACCAGCTGGAAAGAAGTATCCTATTCCTGGAAGTTTATAGATAAGATTCAGCATAAATGTGCAGAAGAAAATATTGAACTTCATAAATATCCCGCCCAGAGTGAAGGTCCTAAAGCAGCAGATAAATTGCTGGAAGACGATGGACGCAGCTGGCAGGATAAAGACTAATTATAGTAAAAATAAATTATAGCATAACCATCTTAAACTGAGGCTATTTTAAGCTATAAAGGGGGAAATATAAATGTATGATATTTCAATGACCATTAAAAAAGATATGTTAGTTTATAAAGGTAAAGATGAAATCAGACCGCGACTCTCCACGGTTAGAGACTTTGCTAAGGGAGATGCACACGAATCTGAACTGCAGATGAATGTCCACACCGGCACCCATGTTGATGCACCACTGCATATGCTGGAAGAGGGAGCCAATGCAAATTTATTCTTTGCTGAAAATCCATTCTATCAGGCTCAGCTAATAGATTTAACTGAGCTGGATGAAAAAATTACAGCTGCTGACTTAAAAGAATATGAAATCGAAGAAAATTCCTTTTTAATCCTAAAAACCAAAAATTCAATCCCGGGCTTTCTGGAAGAGACACCTGAAAAATTTATTTATCTGGCTGAAAGCGGTGCAGAATATCTAACTAATAAGAATATTAAAGGAGTCGGAATTGATACAAATGGTATAGAAAGAGCTCAATCTGAGCACCCAACTCATAAAAAACTGCTGGCGCAAACGATAATGATCCTGGAAGGTTTGAGACTAAATGAAGTTCCAGCTGGAAATTATGTCTTATTACTTTCTCTTTTAAAAATTGCAGAAAGTGACGGCCTTCCCGGTAGAGCCTATTTATTTGCACCCGGGGAAATTGAAACCATGCTTAAATTATTTAAATAAACTGTCACTGATTTTTAAATCATTTTTATTTTAAAATGCCTATAAGGAGGTAATTATAAATGAAAAAATACGAGATTGGATTATTTGGTCTTTCAGTTATGGGTCAGAATCTGGCTCTTAATATTGCCCGCAGCCACTCCATTGCAGTTTACAATCGTACAACCAGTAAAACCAAGAATTTTATTAATGATAAAGTTAATAATCAGGAAATCAAAGCAGCTTATGAACTGGAAGATTTTGTCTCCTCACTTAAAAAGCCCCGTAAGATAATGTTGATGATTCAGGCCGGGAAACCAGTGGACCTGGTAATTGACAGCCTGCTTCCCTACTTAGAAGAAGATGATATTATTATTGATGGGGGGAATTCTCATTTTGAGGATACAAATAGAAGAATCAATAATCTTAACGAAAAAGGAATCCGCTACCTGGGAGTTGGAATCAGTGGTGGTGAATATGGTGCCTTACACGGCCCTTCTATTATGCCTGGAGGTAACGAAAACGCTTATGCAGAAGTATCAGATATTATGGAAGATGCTGCTGCCAAAACTGAAAAAGGTGCCTGTGTCAGTTACTTAGGCCCCCGGTCTGCAGGCCACTATGTAAAGATGGTTCATAATGGTATTGAATATGGAATTATGGAAGTCCTGGCTGAAATCTATGACTATCTGCGCAAAGTACTGCAGCTAAAGCCGGCAGAAATGGGAGACATTTTCGCTGAATGGAACCAGGATTTTGAATCATATTTAGTCGAAATAACTGCTAAAATAATGAAAAAAGATGATCCTAAAACAGGCAGAAAATTAATTGATTTAATTCTTGATAAAGCCAAACACAAAGGTACCGGTAAATGGAGTGTTCAGAGTGCTTTAGACCTGGGGACCGCTATTCCTACCATTAATGCCGGAGTTAATGCCCGTTTAATGTCAGCAATTAAAGAAGAAAGAATCAAAATTGCCGCTCAACTCAAAAGCAGTAATCGGGCCGTAGTTGATAAAAAAGAAATGCTGCCTCTGCTTAAATCAGCGCTTTATTTTTCTTCGGTAATTGCTTATGCAGAAGGTTTTAAACTTCTGAAAGCTGCATCTGCGGAATATGATTATAAGTTGGATTACAAAGAAATTGCCCGCATCTGGGAAGACGGCTGTATTATTCGTTCTGGGCTTTTAGAACCAATCCAGGAAGCATTTTCAGAAAATATGGATTTAAATACTTTAATCACAGCTCAGCAATTTAAAACTCAGCTTAATGCTGCTGCTGAGGAAATTACCGGGCTAATAACTACTGCAGCTCAATCAGGAATACCCCTGACTGCAATTCATGCTGCTCTTGACTATTTTAACAGCCTCAAATCGGAAGAACTACCTGCCAATTTAATTCAGGCTCAGCGTGATTTTTTTGGAGCTCACACCTATCAGAGACGAGATGATGAGGGTACATTTCATACTGAGTGGGAGTAAAATTTTATATGTAGGTACCATATATGTAGGTACCAGGTACAAATCGTACGATTTGTACCTGGTACAGAAGAATTTATTCACAAAGAATTAAAAGGTGTAGAACTTAAAGCAGCTGGTTCTGCACCTTTTTTTATCTCTAAAATATCTATAAATTTTTAGATCCTACCATTTCCTGAATCACTCAAATCAACCAATCCTTCGGGATAAGGATTAAATATTGTCTGGGGAATCAGATATTCCACTTTAAATCTAATAACCCAGGATCTAAGTAAAGCCAGAGGCAGTGAAAATGGAACTTTATCTTTTCTAAAATCTTTAAGAGTATCTAAAAAGTACTCTCTTTCCTCACGGCTGATATCTGATGATACATATCCAAAAATATGCTGCAGCATATTAACTCTTTTACCTGTATCGGGCAGTACATTAATAGCTTCAACTAATTTATCTCTATATTTATTCATTGTTGCTTCGGTTTTTCTTTTTTCGTGGGCAGCAACTATTCTTCCCAGTTTATTTAAACCACTTTGATTATATGACATAATTAAATATTTATTATTACTGTGAAAATTAATCAATTCTTTTATCTCTCCACTATCTATTACAGATCGGAGATCTGCCAGCATAAAAATTTTGATCAAAAAATTCTCCCGCAATTTAAAATTTTTGAGTCTTCCCTCATTCTCTATAACCAGGGAAGGAAAAACTGCTACTAATTGGTCTGTAAAATAACCTGCTCTCTTTTCACCCAGTGCAGGTACCTTGCCGGCTTCAGGATAAACTTTAGAATCACTACTTCCACAGGAGGGTGAGCTGGTTTTAGCAATAAATCCTTCCACCTCTTCTTCCTGTAATCCGGAAGTTAATTTTTTAATGTAATCATCCATTTTTTCAGTATAGTCTGCTCCTGTTATTGAATCAATCAGTTTATACTCATCATTTTTTTTAATCAGACGAACAAAGTTGCGAGGAACCCCAAGACCAATCTCAACTTCTGGACAGATCTTAATATAATTAACATATTCCTCTAATTTACGCACAAATTCATCAGGAATTTTATCACCATTATAGCGACACTTACAGTATTCTAAACATTTACTTAAAATCAAATTAGGTTTTTCAAATTCTCTCAAAATAAATTCCTCCTGCCTCTATTTTTATTTTTTAGGAAACCAGGGAAAAAATTTATTAGTTTTTTCCGCATATCTCTGATATTCTTCATCATCAGCATATCGCTTTTCTAATAGTGGTACACCGGAAACAAACCGAAGTAATAAAGCCATAATTATTGGACTAAAGATAAACTTCCAGCCTCCGCTGACTGCAAGTGCAATAACATAATAACCCCACCAGACTAAAACGTCACCAAAATAATTAGGATGACGGGTATATTCCCAGACTCCAGATTTTAAAACATGGTCGTCTTTTTCTGATTCAGGAAGTGCTTTAAACTCCTTAAGCTGTTTATCTGCCGCTGCCTCAAAAGCAAAACCAATCCCCCAGATAAAAAGTCCGATAAAATCAATTATCTTTAAACTATGATAGGGGGCAGAAACTATCTTGATAATTGGAGTAGAAATTATAAATAAAAGTACTCCCTGCAGCATAAATACTCTTAAAAAGGACTTAAGATAAAAATGATCCCAGTTTTCTCTCCACTTTGCATAGCGAAAGTCTTCGCCCTGACCTAAATTTCTTTTGAAAATATAATAACTTAATCTTAAACCCCAGATGGTTACAATAAAAGTAATCAGAAAAGAACGCAAATTATAATTATTTGTCAGGTAGAGAGTCATATTAGCTGTATACACATAACCCAATCCCCAGCCAATATCGACAATGGAATTATCCTTTTTTAAAACTGCAATTATAAAAAATAAGGTGAAATAAAGTAGAACTAAAAGAAATACCTGAAAATAAATAGAATTCAGCATTTTAACAACCCCTTAATTTTTTTCAATTAATGCAACTGCTGTACTACCTTGTCCTGCATTCATAGCAACTATTGGTGATATTACTTCTAAAAAATCAACTTCTATAGATAATAATTCGCTGAAAGATTCTTTATACCTTTCTGCTCTTTTTAAATCATCACCATGAACAACAGCAAAACGTTTAATTCCATTTTTATTTTGATGATCTTTTAAAATTGATTCAAGCTTTTTAAAATTATCTTTTTTGCTGAAGGAATTTGCAAAGGCATTACCCTTACCCTCCCGGTCAATTGAAATTACTGGTTTTAAATTTAAAACTCCAGCCAGCTTTCCCTTAAGTGAATTGACTCTACCTCCATGAACCATATATTTAAAATCACTGACATTAACATAAATATATAAATTTTCTCGAATAGATTTTAAATATTCAACAGTTTCAGCAAAGCTTCTGCCGATCTCAAGCTGCTCGACTGTTTCCAATAAGCCTTCTGCCCCGGAGTTTATCTTCAATCCTTTTAATTGAGGGCTGAGCTGAAGAAGGATATTTCTCTGCCTGAATCAATAATCTTTACTGTTAATATCATTATATCCTCTACTGCAAAAAATTGAAAGTTATTTGAAAATAAAATTAGTTAATTTTAAAAAATAAGTAAAATCAAAAAATCCCCTGATGGGTAAACAGAATTTAATAAATCTATCTACCACTAGAGGATATTCTTCGCTATATTGGATTGGTGAAATATAGAAAACTATGTGAAACTAATATCTTGTACCAGGTACAAAACGGCCGTTTTGTACCTGGTACTAATAAATAATTATTCATTTTTTATTTCAGCCAGTTCATCACTGATTCGAGATAAATTATTACCATAACGCAGATCATCTCTTAAATCAGTCATTACCTTATCTAAAACCTTCAATTCCTTCATTAATTCTTTTTCTTCAACAGTAGTCTCAATTATATCTTTAATTCCACCATTATTTATGATAATCCGCTTGTCCCCCATTAGAGCCAGTATTGGATCATGGGTAGCCATTAAGACAATTTTTTCTTCTCCTACCAGCAGTTCTAGTGCTTTTTCGCGGTTAATACCCGCATTCTCAATCTCATCAATCAAAATAATGGGGGAAGAACTTAAAATTGCAGTATCTGCTATCATCAGGGCTCGAGACTGACCGCCACTTAAACTTGTAATTTGAGTTTCCCGGCCGAACTGTTCTCCGGCCAGCTGATTTGCTTCTTTAAAAATTCTTTCCACAACATCTTCCTGATTATCAATTAAACGACTTTCTGCATGCAGATTTAAAAACTCCATTACCGAAAGATCCATGACAAAATTCATGTTCTGTGATAACTGAGCCACCAGCTTTTTACCGCCCGTAAAGCGCCATTTTTTATCGGGAACCTCATCGTTGATTAAAATCTGTCTTTCAGTCGGAGTATCTCCCTGAGCAGTCCATTCAATATCTGCCAGCAGCCGACTTTTACCTGAACCAGTCGGTCCAACTATGGAAATAATCTCTCCGCTCCTAATATCTAATTTTTCATAGCCTTCTTTTTTTCCATCTTTATCTTTTCCGGCAAGAATAGAAAGTGTTCCCACAATCGAATCATTTTCCCCCAAAAATTCCTGCATATTTCTAATATGAGAGGCAAGACTATCTGCAAATTGGTCCAGGTCAAAAACTACATCTTCCATCTCTTCTATAGTTAATTCTGCAAAGATTTCCTTTAAACTTTTATCTTTATCATCAACAGCCAACTTTTGATCTTCAAAAAAGCCTTCTGTATAAGGATATTCCTCTATAATTTCATTAACACTTAAATTTTTTAATTTGTCTTTACTGATCATTACTCATCACCCAGTTCTATTTTTCTAACATTTCCTAATTGGTGCTCTTTTCCGATTCTTGTTTCACCAAGACAGTAGGAACACATAGCAGAAGGCATAGAAAATCTCAACTTTTTACCGGTTACAGTCTCTATATGATCTTCTTCATCATAGAGCAGAGTTGAAAACTCAAAAGCACCCTGACCGGTAAGTCCATTAACATTCATTACCATAGCATCCGGATTAACCGTACTGACCCGGGAGGCAAAAACTTCCCTTTCTGCCTGAGAAACAATATCTCCCTTGGTAATTACTACAATATCTGCTGTTTTTAACATTGGACCGATTTTTTTAGGAGTATTAATCCCACTTAAATTATCAATCACACAGATTGCCTTGATATCTTTGATATAAGGGGAACAGCGGTTACATAACCCCGCACTTTCTGTGATTAAAAGATCTAAATCTCTTTCTTTACCCCACTGTACAACTTCTTCGATATTGCTGACAAAGTAATGATCCGGACAAAGGGAACCAGATAAACCTTTTTTTACCGGTACTCCGGCTTTGGCATAGAGCTGATCATCATCTGTATATAAACAATCAAATTTAACTACTCCCACTTTTAAACCAAGCTGCTGAATTGCTTCTATTGTTTTTAAAATTACAGCTGTTTTACCAGAAGAAGGTGGGCCGGAAAAAGTAACTAGATTCATACTGCAGCCACCTCCACAGCCTTATTAAATTCTGCGTCTAAGTCTCTTAAAAGTTCACCCGGATTTTCTCCTCTCAGGAAATCCCAGCCAGGCCACATAAAGTCTGCATTTTCGGGCAGTCCATTATCAACTTCAGGCAGTACGCTCGGGAATAATCCCTGTTCAGCCAAAATTTTACCCATTTTTTTGGAAGCCATTAAGTCAATTAAAGGCTGCATCTGTTCTATCTTCTCTTTTTTAGTTAACATAAAGATTGGCGAAACAATTGCTCCATCTTCAGGCCAGACGAATTCCATATGCGGAAAACGCTTTGCCATTCTGGTAAAGAAATAGGGCATAATTGTAATTGCTGGCTGATCATCAGCTTTACGGCCACCTTCCTTAACCATTTGTGAAGGATGTAGTGCTTTTTTCATTGAACGGCCCAGATTTTGTATTCCTTTTCTTCCATACGCTTTATAAATATTTAATAAAATTGCATTAAAAAGGTCAAAATCACTAACAGGTAAACTAACACTGTTGGCAAATTCTTCACTTAAAATTTCTTCCCAGCTTCCCGGAACTTCTCTTCCATCTAATTCTTCTTTGTTGACCAGAAATACTGCTGGTACTATACTTAAAACAGAATAGTCACCTTCAGGATCCAATAAATCAACACCTGCTTCAGTAAAATCTTTGTTGAGTTCTTTAATTCCAGCAGCATCTTTAAAGACATCCTGACGGCGGAAACGATCCATTAAATCTTTATCAAAAAACAGATCAAAGCCGGCAGAAATAAAGATGTCCGACAGTTCATCTGCCGACTCTATTTCGTCAAAACCATCCTGCAGCCACTCCAGTCCCTGAGAAGCAGATTTAAGATCAAGCTCCACCTCATAATCAAGTTCTGCACTTATTTTTTCTAACTCCTCAGTCATTGGAATCTTTACAGGGCAGGGTAAAGAACCTGATACTTTAATTTTGTCTCCTCTAACATTCTTTACAGCTTTCTTTTCTATCTCTGTTTCCATCAGATCTACAAGCTTTTCTAAATCCAGATTTTTAAGACCTGCCGCCTGCTTTAAGGTTATCTGTTTCCCAAAACTTTTTCGCTTAGCCTCATCATCAAGTTGATTAAACCCTTTATTAACCAGTACCGATATAACTTCCGGATATTCCTCAGTTATCTCAAATAAATTTTTATTAATATCAATTTTTCTTTCCATCTTTAAACACTCCTTTTAAAATTTATTGGTACCAGGTACAAATAAGCTTATTTGTACCTGGTACAAGTGAATTAAATCACCAAACTTCTATTTTAAGCTGCTTATTGAGCAATTTTTCTTTACTATTTAAAGTTTAGCATTTTACTCAACTTTCTTCTGTGACATAACTCACTCAAACAAAATTTTTTTTACTTTCTTATCTTTGATAATATAAATTATGCGCAACAAATTAAATATATCATCAACCGTCTGCTAACTCTGCGTGTTATATCACAAAAACAACTTTTTTTATCATAAATCTTTAAAGTTGAGTAAATCATTTGCTTTTTTATGATTTATTACTTATTATAGAAATAGAAAATGAATTTGAGGTGGAAATATATGAGTGTAGTTAAAGAAGTACCTTTTTTTAGTTTGCTGACAGAAGAAGAATTAAATTTAATTAATAAAATTGCTGGTGAAAAAGAATTTAAAAAAGGAGAATATATCTTTTTTGAAGGTGAAGCTGGTGATAAATTTTTTATTATCAAAGATGGTCAGGTAAAACTGACTAAAATGATTAAAAACGGAGATGAACAGATTTTAAATATTTTTAGTAACAATGATATCATTGCAGAAATCGTCGCTTTTGATAAAGGTAATTATCCGGCTTCTGCAGTTACTATGACTGATACTGGAGTTATTATTTTTGATCAGTCAGAATTGGAAAATTTAATTTTAAAACATCCATCAATTGGGGTTAAACTACTCCGGGAAATGAGTGGTCGTTTACGCCGGGCTCAACAAAATGTTCGAGATCTGGCTTTAAAAGATAGCTCTGCCAGAGTGGCTGGATTATTGATCTTTCTGGCTGAAAAATATGGGAAAAAGAAAAAGAATAAAGTAGTTTTGGACATCTCTTTAACTCAGCAGGAATTGGCCAGTATGATCGGCAGCAGCAGAGAAACTGTTTCCAGGGTTTTAGGAAAATTTGAAAATGAAGGCTTAATTAAAACTTCTCGCAAAAAAATTAATATTTATCAACCTGATAAAATTAAATCATATACCTAGTTAAAAGATAATGTTAACATATTGTTAATAATTATTATTGTTAAGTGTTTTACTTGACATACTTACCTAATGATATATAATGATCATAATAACCTTTATAAGATTATAAGACTATAAGAAAAGGAGGTTGATATTATGAGAGATTTACTAATATCAGCACTAATGGTAGGTATAGTAATGATACCACAGTTAGCTGAACTATATGTTTCCAAAAACAACTAGAATATCGATTGATTTAAGCATTAAAAGTCCCGGGGTTAAATTCCCCGGGACTTTTTTATGTTTAGGTTAGTTATTTTATTATTTATTTGATAAGCTGCTCCCGCTTTTTTGATCCAGATTTGTTAAAAAACAAAACTATGCCCTGGTTTTATAATAAATCTACTAAAAAAATAAAATATTTCGTGTTGATAAAGGTTATATATTTTACTTTTAAGAATAAAATGGCCTTCGGACAATCTGTAATATAGTAAGGTTAAATTTTGTTGATAGCGGAAATTATGAAACTATATATATTATCCACAACAAACCATCAGGTATAATTTCCTAGCTAAGAACAAATAAGGGATAAGCTTCAGCAGCATCATTAAAACTATCAATTGTATCATTATAAGTATCTAAAGTTACATTAACAATCTGCAGCCCACCAATTGCTTCCCAATCAGAAGCTGCTGCACTACCTGCCATCAATCCTACTATCATTAAAGCCATCATTAACACTATAATCTTATTCTTCACATTTTAAATTCCTCCACCATATTTTGTTATTTTTTTCTTATATATATAGAAAACCCGAGGGAATAAATCCCCCGGGTTGTTTTTATCTATCTTTTAGCAGTAAGCCATATTTAGAAGCTAATTGATAGAGATGTTGTGATAAAGCTACCATCGATATCAACATTATTACCATTACTATAGTCATAGTTATTAGTAATGTTATCATCAGCTTCATGTTCATTTAACTGATCAACATCACCGGTAATATACATTACCTCTGTCAACCAGTTTACATTATCGGTTAACTTGTGATCAAGACCGGCTGTAAGATAGGTATACTGCATATCCTTGTCCCAGATATCTTCATTATCATAGAGATCAGCATTTTTGTTAACAATGCTGGCACTTACAGTAGTTTTTTCTGTCCAGGGAAACTCTGTTCCCAATTCAACTACTGTTGCATTATCATCTATCGCATCAGTATAATAGTCATTTTCTACAAAAGAAACCTTGAAGTGATTGGTGAATTTACCGTAAACATTATTCCAGCCTACAGAATAATTCATTTTATCTTCATCAGTTTTTCTGCTTAAATTATTATCTGCAGCAAACTTATCACTAAAAGCGTTATCACCAGCATATTCAACCATCATTACATCAAAATCAAGACTATTATTGTCATTTACTACATAGGAAGTACCCAGTGTATATTTATCAAAATCATAGTCTTCTTCCAGATCTGATTGAACACCGGCAGGATAATCTGCACCACCGTTGAATTCATCACCAACAGTCTGGTAACTACCGCGGAAACTCCAGATATCACTCAATTTATAATCTGCACCAATCTGGAATAGACTGTCATCAGTATCAGCTTCATCTAACTGGTTATAAACAACTTCTCCATTTAAGGTCAGAACATCAGTTAGAGCAGATTGAACTGCTACTGCAACATCAGTAACTGTTTCATCTTTAGCATCAATACTGGCCTGATAGACTTTACCTGTTAACTGAGTTTTACCAAAGTCTTTGGCAGCTGCTACACCATAATATTCATCTTTACTGCTAGAAGCACCTTCATCAAAACCGATAGCAAAGGCTTTGAGGTCCAGACCATAAACAGGACCGGTAAATTCTACACCTTCAGCATCTTCTACATCAAAGAAGTATGCATTCTCATCAACATCATAATCATTCATATCTCCAATTTTAAGCATCCAGTTATCTTTGGAAATATCTAAACGTCCGGTATCCATAGTTATCTCTTTACCATCACCCTGGTCACCAAGTACGTTGGTATAATTATCATAATTATAACCTTCGTAATCAGTAAAACCATTGGTAATAGTATCAACAACAAAATCCAGATTGATTCCGCTGACCTCAGCATTTACAACAAAGTCAAATTCCTGGTAAAATGCCTGTTCAGCTGGAAAATCATCATAGTCGCC
>JASMSZ010000122.1:0-2728 GCA_041694515.1 Halanaerobium sp. | reverse complement strand
CTGACAATATCTCCAACAACTAATTCTTCCTGTGGAATTTCTCCAATCTGATCATCTCTAATAACCTTAGAAGGAGACTTAACCAATTTATTTAAAGAATCCATAATTTTTTCAGCTTTATATTCCTGTCTAAAACCAATTACTGAGTTTACTATAGCGATCAAAAACATTACAGATGCATCACGATAACTTCCAATTAATAGAGACATTACAGCCGCTATTAAAAGTAAGATTACCAATACATCTTTAAACTGCTGTAAAAAGATTATAAATAATGACCTTTTTTTTGCTGCTTCGAGAACATTTTTTCCATCTCTCTGCAGCCTTTTTTCTGCTTCGGACTGGCTCAGGCCCTGAAGACTACTGTCTAAATCTTTCACAACATCTTTTGCTTTTTGTCTGTAAAACTCTTTTTCTGCCATATGATCACCTCTTATATATTTTGAAGTAACTTTTTTAAAAATTTATTTAGAAATAAATAATTTAACTTAATTATTCAGCCAGAGCTGAAACTAACTCTCTGCAGTAGGCAGGAATGTCTTTAACAACTCTGCCCCAGACAATATTCCCATCTCTAAAGGCTGGCTTATCAACCCAGCTCCCCCCGGCATTGATAATATCATCTTTAATTCCTTCAGAACCTGTTGCTTTGCCGTCAACTATTCCAGCTGAAATCCCAACCAGACCAGCGTGACAGATTAAGCCAATGATTTTTCCTGCTTCATAATTTTTGCGAACCAGTTCCACTACATTCTTATCTCTTCTAATTTTATCAGGAGTCCAGCCGCCAGGAACTAAAACCCCATCATATTCTTCATCCAAAACCTCTGCTGCGGTAAAATCAGCTTTTTTGGTCAGGCAGCCGTGTTTGCTTGAGTATTCCTTATTCTTTTCCATTCCTATCACATCAACATTGGCTCCTTCTTCCTTCATCCGCATATATACAACCCAGAACTCTAAATCTTCATAGCCCGGACCAATTAACATTGCAATATTTTTTCCTTTTAATTTCACTTCAAACCACCTCTCTAATGTATTATAAGATTTTCGGCTAAATAAGCCCTTGATTGATAAGGCTTAATAGCACTTTCTAAAATTTTTCACCCCAACTCAAAACCAACATTCCTCTTTATCGTTAAGCATCATAAAAAGAATAAAAACTGCAATTAATATGCTTTTATCTAGATATATTAACTCCAGTAAGTACCAGAGTCTTTAAACAGTAATTTTAAGACTTGACTTTTTCATTTAAGTCATTTTACCGGCCATCCATAATTAAATATAGGGACATATTTTACCCTAAATACTAATTCAGGATGGTGTTTTTTATGTTTAAAACAGAACGTTCCCACAAAGAGTTTCAGAATCATTTATTCTTCCTGCTTAATCTCTATTACGCCAATGATCACTTCTTTAGGACTGTCTTTTTGAATACTTCCATTATCTTTAAGGCTTTTTTGACCGACCTTGTTCCGGTTCGAGACATTCTGTTTCCAACCTATCACCCCCGTGGTGAAAAACCATGGGATCCTGTCTGCCTTTTCCGCTCCTACTGGCTGATGTGTCAGTATGGTGACGGTGGCTCCATTACCTGCTGGGTTAAAAAGTTAAAAAGTGAACCCTTCTGGGCTATCATATCCGGCTTTTATCCCGGTAATGTGCCTGGAGTCGGTACCTTCTATGATTTTGAAGACAGGCTCTGCGATTTTGATTCAGGTAAACGAATTGAACGCTGTACTAAAATGCATAAGACTCTTTCAAAGCCCAAAACGAAACTAAAAAAGAACCAGAAACAGCCGCCAAAACACCAGGGTGTGGTCCAGAGGCTGGTTAACCGCATCCTCAGAGACGAAGATAAAACTCAGCCTGAAAAAGCTGATAAATATCTTCAACAAATATTCAAAGAATGTTTTGTTCTACCTTCTGCCAGAAGAGGTCTCCTTGGAGATACTTCTAACCTGGCTGTTTCCGGTGACGGCATGGTTTTTGAAACCGGTGCTTCACCTATGGGCACCAGAGATTGTGACTGCCGTCAAAATGGTATTTTTAACTGTAACTGCCTCCGTCGCTTTAGTGATCCCGCTGCCAACTGGGGCTGGGACAGCTATCGTGATAGATATGTCTATGGCTACAGCAACTACACTTTTACAGCTGCTGATAGTTCCTATGATTTACCTGTTTATTCTGTGCTCAATCAGGCTGCAAGACATGATAGTGTATCTCATACCTCGGCTCTCTTTGAAATGTTAAATCTTTATCCTGAATTTAATTTTTTTAAAGATATTTTAGATAGTGCCCACGATAATTATGCCACCTATGACCTGCTTGATCACTGGGAGATTGAGCCTTTTATTGATCTTAATGAAAAAAACAAAGGTAATTTTAAATATGATCCACCTTTAAAAGTTAATGATGATGGTGTCCCCATCTGCAAAGGCGGTTTTCCGATGGTAAACTGGGGCTACATTAAAGAAAGCTGTCGTATTAAGTGGAGATGTCCCCATGTTACTCATAAAAACTTTCATTGTCCCATCTTTAATTGTAGTGACTCAGATTATGGACGTACTGTTTATACCAAACCCGAGTGGGATAATCGCATATTTACTGCAACCCCACGCGGTTCACATAAATGGAAAAATACAATGAAGAAAAGAACTTCTTCTGAAAGACGCAACAGCCGGGTGAAAACTGATTATGAGCTGGAAAATGATAATGTCCGCTCCAAATC
>JASMSZ010000121.1:0-13388 GCA_041694515.1 Halanaerobium sp. | reverse complement strand
CCATAATATTGACAATTTGCATATAATGTAATACAATATGTATTACGGAGGTGTTAATATGATTAGTGTAAGATTATCAAAAGAATTAGAGGATAAAATAGACCAATTATCAAAACAAGAAAGTGTAACTAAATCTGATATTATTAAAGAAGCTTTAGAAAAATACATTACTGAGCAAGAGAAAAAAATGAAACCATATGAACTTGGGGAAGAATTTTTTGGTAGAAATGGAAGTGGGAAAGGAAATTTATCTAAAACATATAAGAAGAAAGTGAGAGATAAAATAAATGAAAAGATGTCTCATTGATGCTGGCCCTTTAATTGCTTTGTTTGATAAGGATGATAAATTTCATATACCTGTAAAAGACTTCCTAAAAAAGCATGAAGGACGTTTGTACACTACATGGCCTGTTATTACAGAAGTTTTGCATATGTTAGATTTTAGTGTAGATACTCAGATTGATTTTTTAAAGTGGATTAGTTTAGGTGCAATAGAAGTAAAACAAATTGATATGGCTGATATTTCGAGAATCATTGATCTTTCTGAGAAATATTCAGATGTTCCGATGGATTTTGCTGACGCTAGTTTGATAATTATATCTGAAACAGAGGGTATAAAAGAAATCATATCAATTGACTCCGATTTTTATATATATAGAAATATAAGAAATGAGTATGTAGATGATAAAATAGATTTTACAGAAAACGATAAATAAGATTTTACGATTAAATCAGTTGGAAATTGCAAAAAAGTCATTGAAATTACTAAATCTTTTGGGGATATGTATTCTTTACATAATTTAGATTGTTATGGAATAATTGATAGGGATTATAGACCTGAAGAACATTTAGAAACATACAGAGAAAAAGATATTTATTCTCCAGATGTATCTGAAGTAGAAAATTTATTTCTTATTGATGAAGTTTTATTACAAGTTGCTAGACAATTTTGTGAACCTTCGCCTGAAGATATTGTTGATGATATTCACAGTTGGATATATGATGAGTTTAATAAATTTAAAGAAGTATATGCTACAGAAGCTACATCCGCCCATGTAAATTATATTCTAAATGGATTTAATGGAAAAGCTAATGATATTGAAGAAATAAAAAATAATTTCCAAGAATTAATTAGAGAAATTGATCTTGATGATTATTATGAACAGAAAATAATATATGCAAATAAACTAATTGATGAAAAAAATTATGAAGAAATATTAAAAGTTTTTAATCATAAAGGTCTAATAAATCAAGTAGGAAAGTTTTTTGATATTAAACCAAATACTTATACAACAAAAGTTAAAAATATTATTAAAGCAGGAAATGAAGATATAGTTCAAGCTTTTAAAATGTATTTACCAGAATTATAAATTGCTACTTCGCCTAACATGGGATTAAAGATTCCGCTGCGCTCCATGCAAATTTATTCGGCAAGGGCAGTCGACCTAAGCCTCATAAACTTCTTAAATCCCAGTAACGTTATATGAAATAAGCATTTTAGTTTTTATTTAAGGAGCTATAAAAATGAGAGAAAACTCAACTGGAAAAGATGAAATAATTGAATTCACTAAAAAATTGGTGGAGAATCTTACAGAACTAGATAATATTGTTGAAAGTTCTTTAGAAAATATAGATGAGTATGGTGATGATCTAAGTGAAATTATTGGACCTGTTAAATCTTTTGTGAAAGTTATAAATTTAGCTAAAAAAATAAGATTGAAAAGTTTTATTAAAAGTTATGCTAAAAAAATTAATAATGAAATTTATCTTGATGAAAAAGAGATTGAAAAATTAATAAAATATATGGAATCTAAAAATAATTTGGAATTTATTGCAGATATTATAGATTCAGCAGTAAATTCTAAATGTTCATTAGCTTCGTCTATATTAGTGTAGATTAAATGAAGCATCTGATTATTTATTTGAAATTATAGAAAAATCAAAAATAGTAGAAATAAATCAACTTTAGTTTTTTTCTATCTATCCAAATGCTTACTTCATATAACATGGGATTGCCGTTAGGCTAAAGAGCAAGCCTACCCTTCGGGACATGCCTTCTGTCACAAAGCTTGCAATCTCAGGCAACAAGAAATATAAAGGCAAGCTTTCCGCCAGGTCTAAAGGCACAGGCACGTCGGAAATCCCAGGGACGTTATATGACATTGAGCTAACTGAAAATATTATTTTATAATAAAAATTTATATTTTCGTTTACCATGTAAAATTCTTCTGATTTCTACTATTTTTTTATTTTCAAATACTACATAAAACACAAGATAGTTTCCTATAATAAGCATCTGATATCCTTTAGATTTTAAACTTTCATCTTCAGGTTTTTTTCCTTTGTAAGGGAAATCTTTTAATTGTGATATATTTTCATCAATTTTGTCCAAAAAGTTTAAAGCTGCCTCAGGAGCGTCTGTTTGTATATATGAAATAATTTCATTAAGGTCCTTTTTGGCAGCTGGAAGATAGATAACTTCATATTTTTGATTGCTATTCATTTAACTTCTTCCTCATTTGATTCATTAAATCATCATGAGAAGTAGTAGGAGCGTTATTTTCACTTTCTTTTTCTGCTTCTCCTAACTTTTTATAGAGTTCTAAAAGAGCCTGCTGTTTTTCAAATTGAGCAATACTCATAACAACCATATCTCCACGACCGTTTTTAGTTAAAAAGACAGGTTCTCCGTTTTCATGACAAACATCAGATATTTCTTTAAAGTTATTTCGCAAATCAGAAACGGGTCTAATAGTTGGCATAAGATCATCACCTTTCTTATTTTATATCAATATTATATCATAATTATGATAACAAATACATAATATAATGACTTTTTTAAAACAAAAAAATAATCGCTCAACGATCATATAACATGGGATTGGCGCCATGCCTTCTGTCATAAAGCTTGCAGGTTAACCAATCACGGATATGAAAACGCAAGCTTTACGCCAGTTCCTATGGAATCAGGCACGAGCGCAAATCCCAGTATCGTTATACGACATTGGGCTAAGCAATTACTGCTACTGGAACATCAATACTTTTAGCTGCTCTAACTAATCTTTTGTCTAAAGTTACTAAAGTAGCATTTTTACGCCTGCTTGTAACTAAATACATAGCGTCATAAGCAGGATGATTTATCTTGCATGAAAGTGGCAAAGCTTCTTCAAAAATGTCTTTAGCATCAATAAACTGATCTACCATTTTATAAAGATATTCAATTTTTTTCATAATATCTTCTTTTCTATAATCTTGATATTCATGATATTTCCACAATGTATTACTAGCTTCATAAATAAAAAGAGAAGGAGCAATTACCCAGTCTGCATCATTTAATATATTTACAATTTCTTTTTGACGTTTACCACCCATAACTATTTCGACAGCTGCACTAACATCAATTGTAATTCTCATCTTTCACGATCCTCTCTAACTAATTTTACAGGATCTAATATTTCTTCATCATTCTGTTCTTGATTGGTTTCTTCTTGTATTTTTTTTAGAAGTTGTTGACGACGTTTTTTGTTTTCTTTTTCTATATTTAACGCTTTTTCCAATAAAACTATTGTTTCCTGGGTAATACTTCTTCTGTCAGCTTCAGCTAATTGGACAATTTCTTGATAAAGATGTTCTGGTAAATCTCTGACTTGTAAAGATGGCATAATAAAAACCCCTTTCATCTAATAATTAATGTTTTATTCTATTTATATTATATCACTTAATATCATTGCATGCAATATGCATGTATAATGTTTATGATATTTATGCAGGTACTTTTTTCTATTAAAAGAATTATATTATTAATGCTCTTAATTAATAAAGATAAGAGCAGAGCCCAACAGTCGTATAACATGGGATTATCGCCATGCCTTCTGTCATAAAGCTTGCAGGTTAACCAATTACGTATACGAAAAAGCAAGCTTTACGCCAGTTCCTGACGGAATCAGGCACGAGCGCAAAATCCCAGGGACGTTATACGCAATAATGATTAAACATCAGCAAAAAAGGGGAAAGATAAAAGAAGGGTTGGGGCACCGCTAACTGAGATATATTAACTCCTGCAAATGAAGGAAATAATAACTGCAGTTCTTTAACAATGAATTTGAAGGATTATAATCTACAAAATTATTTACATATATCAGAAAATAAATTAGTCACTGTTAGATCTTCCCGCACTTCGTGAAGATTTAATATAGTACATAATTCATGAACTCGTTTGCTGGTTAAGGAATAATAAAATAGGTTTTTAAGTTGAAGTAAGGAATAACTTTTAGCGCGGCCAATTATCATATACAACATAACAGAGCATTAGCGCTACTGGGTATAAAATTGAGAAATAAAATATCCGTGCCCTTTGGGACATGGCTTTTGTCACATCTCTTGCAGCTGTTTAAGCTAAAAATGCTGATAAATAGCAAGAGATGCGCCAACCTAAAGAACAGGATAGCCACACCCCGTTAACTGGATGTCTATAGCACGGACAAAAGAGCAGATGACAACATGTTTAACGTCATGGAAGCCAGTACAAATGAGTTGTAATGGTGAAACTCATGAGGGTCTGTCGGGGTCAGAGCACCTGGCATGAAAAGAAAGAAATATTAGGAACCTGGGAGGACTCCTGCAGTTCCAGTAATCATACTGGTAGGTAAATCCAACCAAACAAGAAGGACAACCAAAAACTAGCAGCAGGACTTCGGATTAACTCATAGTACTCTGAAGTCAAAAATGAGATTAAAACAGAGGAAGGGGTTAACAGTAATATGAAATCTTTAAAGGAAACACTAACTGGACGCGCAAGGCCAGAGCAATTAGTGCAAACCTCACTGAAGAATATAGCAAGAAAGGCAAAGCGAGATAAATAAACAGTTAAGATTTAACTTTGCCAGATAACGGAAGTGAACATTACTGAAGAGCTCAGTGCGGTAATTCTGCATGCTGAGATCTGTGCGGGGGTGAGCAGGTAACTGCTAATCCTACCGTGAATGTGAAATCCCTAGTTATTCGAAAAAATAGATAAGAATTCAGTTGGACTCAAAGATTTTACATTACCTTTTTTAAAATCATCAAGATTTCTGGTTATTATATAATCGATTTCATTTTCATACGAACTAACATCTATAACAGCATTTTCAAAATCGTTAATTTCTGAATTTAAAGATCTTCTTAATATAGTTTCAGTTATAGGAATCAATTTAAACATGTCTAAGAACTCATTTAATACAAATTTCACTTTCTGTGAATCACTATAATTTTTCATTAAAAAATAAGCCAAAGTTGTAATTTCATGAGCACATAAATATCCCTGAATCTTATTTGCATTACACAATTCAATAATTTGAGCAGCTTGTTTATGCTTATTACGTTTGTTTAGAAAATCAAGGAGAACATTTATATTAATTGTAATTTTTTTCATGAAAAGCACTCCTTAAATCTTTTTTATCAGGAATAGGATTATTTTCAAAAGCACCATAAAGCTTTTCTATTCTTTTTTGCAGCTTTTGTTCTTCAAAATTTTGTTTTTTATTCTTTTTTAGTTCAATAAGATATTCTTCAACAATATGTGAAATGGATTGATGAGTTTCTTTTGAAAAATTATGGGCAAATTCAATAAGATCATCATTAATACTTAAAGTTAGTTTCTTTTTCATTAATATCACCCCTTTACGTAATTAATTATATCATAACACGTAATAGAGTTCAATTTAATAACCGGGACTTCATATAACATGGGATTGAAGGTTCCGCTGCGCTCCACGCAAATTCATTTGGCAACCCCTGGAACAAAGCTGTTATGATTTTTAGTATGATGCTTTTTATTTTTGATCTTGGAGAAGAAATTGCAGCAGATTGTACCTTAGTGGTCTTTTTGGATTTCTTTTAATTATTATTAGTATGATTGCTATTTAGATTTATAATAACTGATAATATAGAGATCACTTTAAAATGAAGTAATGTTTCTTCTTTATTTAAGATTAGAAAAAATAAATCATTTTATAGAACAAGAAGTATTGAGAACAGGGACAATTATAATTAAAAAGGAGTTATAACATGGAATATATAATTGAAAAAATGAAAACTGAAGATTGGGAAGGGGTAAGAAAAATTTACCTTGAAGGAATAAAAACAGGAAATTCAACTTTTCAGGCTCAGGCTCCAGATTGGAAAGAGTGGGATACTGGACATAGTTCAGAATGTCGTTTAGTGGCTAAAAAAAGAGATGAAGTTTTAGGTTGGGCAGCATTAAGCCTAGTTTCTAGTAGGTGTGTTTATTCTGGTGTTGCTGAAGTGAGTATTTATGTAGGAGAAAAATATAGAAAGAATAATATCGGAACTAATTTATTAAAAAAAATTAGTTAAGGTATCAGAAAGAAACGGATTCTGGACATTACAGGCAGGTGTTTTTCCGGAAAATAAAGCTAGTTTATTATCTGAATATAGTTATACTATTAATTTTTGTTTCACTATGTGTTATAATTATAGTGATATTATTGAGTTAATCTTAAACTACAAATAATTTTGATTTATTAAAATTGGGAGGTAATTATGATGTCTAAATTAATGGCAGGTAAAAAAGGTATAATTATGGGAGTTGCTAATGAAAAATCATTGGCCTGGAAGATTGCAGAAAGGTTAAAAGAAGAGGGTGCAGAAACTGCATTTACATATCAAAATGAAAAAATTGGAGAAAAAGTAATCCCTTTATTTGAAGAAATAGGGGCAAAAAGTTATCATAAATTAGATATTACAAATGATCAGGAATTTGAAGCAGTTTTTAAGAAAATTGGGGAAGAGTTTGAAGGCGAATTTGATTTTATTGTTCATGCAATTGCTGGTGGACCCCGGAAAGAAGATTTAAGTGGGAAATTTGTAAATACTGGCCGGGATAGTTTTCTCCGCAGTATGGAAATAAGTGTTTATTCTTATGTTAAAGCTCTTCAGCTGGCCTATCCTTTTATGAAAAAGAATGGTGGATCAGCAGTTACCCTTACTTATTATGGAGGGGAAAAAGTTATTCCAAACTATAATATTATGGGGGTTGCTAAGGCGGCTCTTGAGTCTTCAGTTAAATATTTGGCTGCTGATCTTGGTCAGGATAAAATTAGGGTTAATGCTCTTTCACCTGGGCCAATTTTAACCAGAGCTGCCAGTGGTATTTCTGATTTTAGAGGCTTAATGAAAAGCTTTAAGGAAAAATCACCTTTAGGAAGATTGGTTAAACAGGAAGAAGTTGCTGCCAGTGCACTTTATTTGCTCAGTGATCTTTCAACTATGGTCACCGGGGAAATTATTCATGTAGATGGTGGCTATCATGTAACAGGATAAGCTAATCTTCTTTATATTAAATAATAAGATAAATATTTTTCTGTATAATATTAAAATAATCTTAGCTGCTAGAAAGCATTAGAAATTAAATATTTAGAGATAATAAAATCAAGAAGAAAATTACTATAATGATATTCTGGAGGTTTTAATATGGAAAATAAAAAGCGAGTTTTTTCTGGGGTCCAGCCCACAGGTCAAATGCATATTGGAAATTATGTAGGAGCTTTAAGTTTGTGGGTAGAAAACCAGAAGAAGTATGATAACATCTTTTGTATTGTTGATTTACACGCCCTAACAATTCCTGAGAGTATTAAGCCAGAATACCTGCGAAAAAAGGTAAAAGAAGTTGCTGCCCTGTATCTGGCCTGTGGAATTGATCCTGAAGAATCTACAATTTTTGTACAGTCTGATGTACCAGAGCACAGTGAATTGACCTGGCTTTTAAACTGTGTAACTCCTGTTGGCTGGTTAGAGCGAATGACTCAATTTAAGTCCAAATCAAAAAATCTAGAATCAGTTGGAACCGGTTTATTTGATTATCCAGTATTGATGGCATCAGATATTTTGTTGTATAACACAGATTTAGTGCCTGTAGGTGAAGATCAAAAACAGCATATAGAAATTACAAGAGATATTGCTCAACGCTTTAATCATTTATATGGAGATGTTTTAAAAGTTCCCGAGGAATTGATTAGAAAAAGTGGTGCCCGAATAATGAGCTTTGATGATCCGGAAGCTAAAATGAGTAAAAGTACTGGTGAAAGCAAAAAAAGACATGCTGTTGGCCTGCTTGATTCGCCAGATGTTATAAGAGAAACAATAATGAGTGCCACTACTGACTCCAATCGGGAAACTAGATTTGATTATGCCGCACCTGGAATTAAAAATATGTTAACTTTATATCAGGCTTTGACAAATCAAACTCAAGCAGAAATTGAAAATCATTTTTCGGATGGAAAGTATGGCAAATTAAAAAAAGAACTGGCAGAAGTGGTTATTGAAACATTAAAACCTATCCAGCAAAAATACAAACGAATAATTAATGAAGAAACTTATTTGAACAATGTATTAAAAGAGGGAGAAGAAAAAGCAGGTGAAATTGCAGCAGAGACAATGGATAAAGTTAAAACAAGTATGGGACTTAAATAATTAATTACCTGATATTGTGCGGGCATTTGTGGGTAGAGATTATCGATTTGTGCTTCCTTGGGTACTCTCAGGTTCGGCTTTTATGCTGCTGGCAGACCTGATTGTAAGAACTATCACTGCCACTATGAAACTCCCGTTGTAGCAGTTGGTGCTATGCCAAAGATTCCATTATTTTTAATAATTGTTAAAAAAAGGAAAATAGATTTCGCATGATTTATCCAGAGACTATTAAAAAACAGCGCTTAATTTTAATATTATTTTTTCTTATTGGGAAAACAGCAGCTAGAAATTCGAGAGCTGTTTTTTGCCATTAATCTATGTCGGGTAAAGGATACAATTAATAGATATTTAACTAAGGTATCAATTACCTCTGGATTAGAGTTGAAGATTAAGGCAATTGATTTAGCAAAAGTGATTAAAAACTACTGCGAGAATAAGACCGGTTAGAAGTGCAAAGAGTTCTCCAAATTTAAAACCCTTATCTACCTACCCTTTTAAATAATTTTGAACCTAGATTCTGACCAAACTCTAATTGCAGTCACCGCCGTTATAGCTCTGGCAAAAACTGTTGCAATAGCAGCTCCGGTAATCCAAAGTGCAGGAAATGGTCCATAGCCAAAATTAGAGTTGGATCAAGAATAATATTTACTGCTGCACTAATTCCCATAATTAGACCTGGAACTTTAGTATCTCCTAAAGCTCTAATTATATTATTTCCGATCATTGGAATTACAACCATAAAGGAACCAAAATACCAAATTGATATATATTCTACAATATAATCTAAGATTATACCTTCTGCTCCCAATAATGAAAAGAGGGGGCGGATAGTTGTTATACCAATTAAGATAATTAAGGCAGTCATTGTAAGACCGAGAATTATAATATAACAAGAAAATTAATATTTTACTAGAAGGAGGATTTAAATGCAGGAATCACTGGGTCGCTATATCACAACAATTTCAAAACATATAAAATATTATATTAATCAAAGAGCAAATAAATTTAACTTAAATATTGATCAGGTTCATATTCTAAAAACTCTGTACGATAACCAGGGTGTCAATCAGGAAGAACTAACCGAGATTTATAAATCAGATAAGGTAACTATCTCAAAACTGCTGGATAGATTGGTAGAAGAGGGATATATAGAAAAAAGAAGAAATAAAGATGATAGAAGGGTAAAAAATTTATATGTGACGGAAAAAGGAGAAGCTTTAAAAGGAGAAATAAAAGAAATTTTTAAAGATATTACAAGAGTACTGGCTTCAGATTTTAGTGAGAAAGAAAATTTTATTATTAGAAAATTATTAAGCAGAATGTCAGAAAACATTTATGAAGAAGTAAATAAAGAAAGATAATATACTTAATAAAGTAAAAGATATCTAAAAAAATTAAGTTTAAATTTTGACAAAAAATGTCCGAATAATTTAAATTAAAAAAGCCACCAATCACTATCAGTGAAAGGTTGCACGATCAGCAAGACCTTCTTCTTCAATTAAAACATCAAAGTTTTTGCAGAGGGTATGTGAGGGATCTCCAACCATCACGAATTCAATCTCTTCGATTGTTGGGGGATTATCATGCCGGGCTTTATGAGTGTAATGTGTATCTGCTGAAGAGACTAAGATTTATTGTCCCAGTAGTTTTTTTACAATACATGAGTAAATAAATTAAATAGAAGATTTGTAAATATGATAGAACTAGTATCTGAGATAAAAGATAAGACTTTACTCAGTGAAAATGAATTTTTCACTGACCTATTAAAACATGCTGTAGAGATAATTCCAGAAGCAGATTATGGTAAGAGCTGTATATTTTGCGATGATTTTTATACTGCAGAGATTTGGGATAAATATTTAGACCTTTTAAATTTGCAGAATTAATTGAGGAAAAACTAGATAGTGTTAATAATTTTAAGGTTATTTTCCTTTTTTTACCATAATGATTAGGCAGTAAAAATCAATTTAGAAAAAGATCTTCCGAATTTCGATACCTTCAGCAGAAATTGATGTTATTTCTGGAGCTACTGAAAGTTATAATAAATATCAAAAGGCAACCCAGATGGCCCTTGAACAGAAACTTCATTTTTTCAGGGTCTTTTGTTTTTATAAGAAGAGCTTTATGATATAATAAGTATAACTTAAAAAGGATAAAGAATTAGAAGTTAAAACTAAAAAATTTTATGACTATTGAAAATAAACAAAAAGGAAGGAAAAATGATAATGAAAACTATTAAGGTTAACAACTATAAGATGGAAAAAATAGCTTCAAGAATGACTAAGAAATTTGGAAAAATAAAAAGAGGTGAGGAAGATAATTATACTATGGAACTTTTTACCATAGAAGCAAATCTAATCAAAACACACCGGCGTTATCCGGATTATAAAAGCAGAAGGGTTATTGAGGCTATTAATTTATTTTTATTAAAAATTGATGCTTATCTTAGTAATGGAATTGAGTATGATTTTTCCGGACAATTAAAAGACGCTAATAAAGTTTTTTTAGAGGCACTGCAGATGAGTTGTGATCCTTTTTATAATGAGGAACTAAAAACAGCTTTAAGCAAGGATATTGATTTAGAGGACAGGGAAACTAAAGAAAAAATATTTGAAATCCCTGTTAAATGTTTGCTGCGAATAAAAAAGTCAGTAGAGATGTGGATTAGAGAACTTGGCAATTACGGCTATTTTAAGTTTTTGGAAGAGCAAATGGGTAGCCAAATTAAGGGTGAAGAATTAGATTATACTATAAGATTAAATTAAAAATAATTAATTTTTAAGGAGCATTAGGCTATGAAAGAAAATTTTTCGCTTGAAGAACTTAATTATATTGAACCTGATTATGACTTTAAGCAATTATTAGCAAATTTGACTAAAAAAGAACTGACTGAGATGAGAAAACTCTGGGATTTTCATGGTATAAGCCAACTTAATAAGATGGAACTAATTGAAGCACTTATTGCAAAAATTGATGAGAACCTGGAATCATGGATTTTACTGTTAGGAACGGATCAGATTGGATTTTTAAAAGAAATAATATCCCGGTGTGAAAATTATTCTGCTGCCTATTTTGAACTTAACGAAATGGTTTATAATATTGCAGATTATTTTCAGGCAAGGGGCATTGTATTTTTTGGTAGACATAAAGATACTGCTCTTTTTATGGTACCGGAGGAATTAAGGTTCAAAATAAAATCTATTTTAAATAAAAAAAGTGTTCAAAAGCAGATTAAATTAAATGATAACTATATAAAATATGCAGTTGGAAGTGCAATCTATTATGGAGTCTTAACACCAGATTTATTGTATAATTCTTTACAGAGATATATGGAAATAAAAGATAAAATAGATCCTCTTGATGTTATTTTAGAGTATGGACAGTCTTCTATGATTGCTTACATTATCGGTCCGTTTTTTATTTTAACTGCTGTAGAAGATGCGCGTGAAATTTTAATTGAAAGAGAGAGCCGAAGCGATCTTGACTATTATATTCCATCAAAAAAAGAAGTTGAAAATGCTTACCAAAAAGGTCATCCAACCTGGAATCTTGCCCAGCGTCGGTTTAAAAAGAAGCTGACTAAAGATTATAAACTGTCTCCCGAAGATGCAGAAATCCTTATTTTTAATTTTTCATTGCTGATTAAAAATAATATCAGTACAGCAGAGATAATTCGTATTTTAGCTGAAAGTTTTGAAATCGATGTTTTTGATAGTAAAGATGAACTAATCAAGCTGATTAATGATTTTCATAATAATACAAGGCAGTGGGTATTAAAAGGGCATACTCCAGCTGAATTATATAGGCGAGAAAAATAAAATACTGCAGTATTTTTTACTCTACCTACAATGGCTTCGGTAGGTCTAATTGAAGCAGCAGCACAAGCGGAAGGGATAAAATGTTAAAGTTTTAAATTATACCTAAAAATAAAACAAAATTGGATATTAGTTAATATATATTATAACCTCAGTTAACTTCAAAATAAGTATTTGAAGCTGGCTGAGGTTTTTTTGACACAATTAATCCTGAGTGATATACTTTACTTAAGGTACCTATTAGGGGTATAATGTATTTATAATTCTGGTTATACTAAAAATAATATCATGATAATTTAAAGTTTATAGATGAAATTCATAATTTCTTCACATTTAACCGGTATTATATAATTACCCGGTAAGGGTATAAGGTATTTAAGAAAGGAGTAGATATTATGATGGGTTTTGGTATGGGAATGATGGGAGGAGGATTTTCCTTGATTTTTTGGATAATAATTATTATTGCTGTAATATATTATTTTAACAATAGAAACTTTAACAGTTCTGGTTCAGATTATAACAGAGGTAACTCTAATTATCAGGTAAATCAGGCTGAAGAGATTGCTAAAAAGCGTTATGCTAAAGGTGAAATAACTAAAAAAGAATTAGATGATATTATTAATGATTTAAGCTAGAATTTGAAGCATTTAAATAACAAATCAACAAAAAGTATGAATTAGCTATACTGATGTTTAATTAAGGAAGGAGCTATTAAATGAAAATATTTAAGAGGATGAAGAAAGTATTTGAGGCAAAAATGAGTAAATTTGTGGATGAAGTTGAGGATCCAGAGGAATTACTGGATATTTCTCTGCAGGAGATGAAAGAACACTTGCAGCAGGTACAGAATTCTTTACTGGAGCTAACTACAATCAAAAAAGGTCTGGAAAAAGACTTAGATGATGTTAAAGATAAGGCAGAACTTGCCCGGGAGCAGGCACAGACTGCTATAGATATAGAAAAAGAAAAACTGGCCCGTGCTGCTCTAGAAAAAAAGGCGGACTTAAATGAAAGAATAACTATTTTAAAAACTGAAATAGAGAAAATAGAAAGTAAGATTGAGGTTATTAAATCCAATAAAAATACACTGACTGAACAAAT
>JASMSZ010000120.1:0-14591 GCA_041694515.1 Halanaerobium sp. | reverse complement strand
CCTGGTTGGGATACTCATGGCCTGCCAATCGAACATCAGGTTACAAGTGAGATGAGTGATGAAGAAAGAGCTGAGCTTACAGTTAGTCAGTTAAGAGAAAAATGTACTAATTATGCTTTAAATTATATTGATCGTCAGCGTGATCAGTTTAAAAGACTTGGTGTTTGGGGAGAATGGGATAATCCTTATTTGACTTTAAACACAAATTATGAAGTAAAACAGATTGAAGTATTTGGTGAAATGGCTAAAAAAGATTTATTTTATCGTGGTAAAAAGCCGGTTCATTGGTGTCCGAACTGTGAAACAGCTCTAGCTGAAGCAGAAGTTGAATATGATGATGACCGTGCGCCATCCATTTTTGTTAAATTTCCGATGCTTGATGAGGTTGAAGTTGGTGGAGTTACTCTAAGCAGTAAAGACAGTTATATAGTTATTTGGACAACAACTCCCTGGACAATCCCTTCAAATATGGCAATTGCCTTTCATCCAGAATATCCATATGTTGTGGTAGAAGTAGATGGAGAAAAATTAGTGATGGCTGAAGAATTAGTTGATTCTGTAATGGACCAGACTGATATCGAAGATTATGAGATTATTAGTGAAGAGTTCAGCGGCAGAGAACTTGAAAATAAAAGAGCTAAACATCCATTTTTTGATAGAGAATCTCTTTTGATTCTTGGAGATCATGTTACTTTAGATCAGGGTTCTGGTTGTATTCATACTGCACCAGGGCATGGTCATGATGACTTTGTTGTCGGCCAAGAATATGATTTAGAAGTTTATGCTCCGATGGATAATAAAGGTTACTTTACCGAAGAGGCTGGAGATTTTGCAGGAAAACATTATGAGGAAGCAAATATAATGGTTACTGATAAATTGAAAGAAAAAAATCTGCTGATGGATCTAAGTTTTATTGACCATCGTTATCCCCACTGCTGGCGCTGTAAGAGCAACTTGATTTTTAGAGCTACAGATCAATGGTTTGCGTCTATTGATGCAATTAAAGAAGAAACTCTGGCTGCAATTGCTGATGTTGACTGGTATCCAGACTGGGGAGAAGAGAGAATGAGCGATATGATTTCTGAGCGCTCAGACTGGTGTATTTCCCGTCAGAAAAAATGGGGTGTTCCAATTCCTATTTTCTTCTGTGGTGATTGTGGAGAAGCAGTTATTAATGATGATACCTTAGATTCAGTTAAAACTATTTTTGCAGATGAAGGATCATCTTCCTGGTATGAAAAATCTGCTGCAGAATTGTTACCGGAAAATTATAGCTGTCCACACTGTGGTGGTAAGCATTTCACAAAAGAAGAAGATATTATGGATGTTTGGTTTGATTCCGGATCCAGCCATAAAGCTGTTTTAGAAGCCAGAGATTATTTGAGCTGGCCGGCTCAGGTTTATCTGGAAGGTACAGATCAGTATCGCGGCTGGTTTAATTCTTCTCTTCTAACTGCAGTTGCAACTGAGGGTACAGCCCCCTATAAAGAAGTAATTACCAATGGTTTTACTGTAGATAAAAAGGGTAATAAGATGTCTAAGTCCAGAGGAAATGTAGTTTCTCCCCATAAAGTAATCGATCAGTATGGTGCTGATATTTTAAGATTATGGGTTGCCTCCTCTGACTTCAAAAATGATGTTAGAGTATCAGATGATATTTTAAAGCAGAGTTCTGAAGCCTATAGAAGGATTAGAAATACTTATCGCTTTATTCTAGGTAATATCAGCGACTTTGATAGTGAAGAAAATTATGTTGAATATCAAGACCGCAGAGAATTAGATCGCTGGATTATGATTCGTCTGCAGGAATTAGTTAAAAAAGTTACTTTAGCTTTTGAAAAATATGAATATCACCGTGTTTACCATGATGTTCATAATTTCTGTACTGTTGAGATGAGCTCACTTTATATGGACATAACTAAAGACCGTTTATATACTGATGGAACTGACTCTTTAAGCCGTAGAGCTGCTCAGAGCACCTTATATGATATTATGATGGCTCTTGTAGTAACTCTTGCTCCTATAACTCCACATACTTCTGAAGAGGTGTGGCAGTTCTTACCTGAGAAGATGAAGTCTGAGGAAAGCGTATTTTTAACAGATTGGCCTGAGGTAAAAGAAGATTACTATGATCAGAAGCTAACAGCTAAGTGGGATAAACTGCTTGCTATTAGAAAAGATGTTTCTAAAGCATTAGAATTAGCGAGAGCGGATAAAAAAATAGGTAATTCTTTAGAAGCAATGGTAGAACTTAATAGTGCTGATAAAGAACAGCAGCAGCTATTAGAATCAGAAATTGGCCAGTTAGCTGACTTATTTATTGTCTCTCAAGCTGAATTAAACAGTGACTTAAATCCCGAAAATGTTCATCAGGGTGAGGAAAGTTCTGTTCTGGTTAAAGTTAGTGAGGCCAGAGGGAAGAAATGTGACCGCTGCTGGAAGTATGACGAAACAGTTGGAAAACTTGAAGAACATGAAGATATTTGTCAGCGCTGTGCTGATGTTATTGAAGCAGAGAAGCAAAAAAGTAATTAAATATAATTTAGATTATTTATTAAAGCAGTCCTGAAATTTTCAGGACTGCTTTTTTAATCATTTTTTAATTTTTCACTGCTATACTCATTGAATAATAAATGAGTAGATATTAAAACATTACTATTTTTAATATTTAAGAGAAAAGTCATTCTATTTGCTGCTTAAATAATTTGTTTATATCTTTTACAATACGCCTTAAATTTAGTAAAGGAAGTGTTTTAATGAATATTCTAATTGTCGAAGATGAAAAAGATCTTGCTAAAATAATAAAGAAAAGATTGGAAAGAGAAAATTTTACTGCAGAAATAGTTTATGATGGTGAAGCTGCAGTGGACAAAACGATAATTAATGAATATGATTTAATTATTTTAGATATAATGATTCCTAAAAAAGATGGCCTGGAAGTATTATCGGAACTGCGGGAATGGAAAGATAAAACACCTGTATTGATTTTAACTGCTAGAGACAGCCTGGAAGATAAAGTACAGGGTTTAAATATGGGGGCTGATGATTATTTAACAAAACCTTTTGCATTTGAAGAACTAATCGCCAGAATAAAAACAATTTTTCGAAGAGGTGTTAAAGAACACAGCAATACATTAAAAAATGGAGATTTGATTATAAATACTGTAGATTATACTGTCAAAAGAGGAGAGGAAATAATTGAGCTGACCAGTAAAGAATATGCTCTTTTAGAGTATTTGATGAGAAATAGAGGTAATATTTTAAGTCGATCTCAGATTGAAGAACATGTATGGGGATATATGAGCGGCAATAATACTAATATTGTTGATGTTTATATTAGATTTCTCAGAAAAAAAATTGATGAGGAACATGAGAATAAGTTTCTGGAAACTGTAAGAAGTCGTGGATACAAAATGAAGGTTTTTAAAGATGAATAAAAATTTGAATTACAAAAAATATCCTTTAAAAATTAATCTGACAATTTGGTATATGGTTATTCTATTTCTGGTTTTAATTTTTTTCAGTTCTATATTATATTTTTATCTGGAAAGCCAGCTTTCTGAAGAAGTAAAAAGTATATTAGAGATAGAAATGCAGCAGCTTAAATCAGAGATTAATGAAGCTGGTCTTAATTCTGATTATTTACTAAATAGTGTAGACAGAGAAAATATAAGCACTTTTATTTACAACAGTCAGGGAAAATTAATAAATAAAAATTTGGAATCTGAATTTATACAGGATAGTATTTCAGCAGCAGTTAAGAAAAATAATTTCTTTAAAATAATAGAATATAACAATCAAAAATGGGCCGTGCTGACAGCTGCAGTTAATTCAGGTGCTGCTCAAGATTTTACTCAGGCTTCTTATATAAATCTTGTCTATTCCTTTGCAAGAGAACAGAAAATGTTAGATAACTTAATACTGATTTTACTTATTATGATTCCGCTGACTTTAATTCTAGCCAGTGGAGGCGGCTATTTCCTGGCCAGTAGAGCCTTAAAGGCAATTGACTTAATTTCGGTAACGGCAGAAAAAATAAGTCAGAGTAATCTGTCTCAGAGAATAAGGGTTAATGAAGGGAGGGAAGATGAAATAGGCAGACTTGTTAAAACTTTAAATAGTCTTTTAGATAGATTAGAAAATTCTTTTTATCGTCAAAAACAGTTCAACGCTGATGTTTCGCATGAACTCAAAACTCCTATTTCTGTTATCAAGGCCCAGATTGAAGAAGCTATTGATTCAGAAAAAAAGTTAACTTCCGATCAGAAAAATATTTTATTGACAATAAAAAAGCAGATTGATCAGATGAATCAATTAGTTTCCCAAATGCTGCTATTAGCAAAAGTAGATGGAAAAAATATTAAGCCTGATAAAGAAGAATTTGATTTAAATGTTGTAGTTGATGCGGTAATAGAAGAAATGAATAATCTAGCTTCTGAAAAAAATATCTCAATCAAAAAAGAAATAAGAGAAGGCCAGGAATTCAGAATGAAAGCAGATTTAAGTCTGATTACTCAGCTTTTATTAAATTTAATTGATAATGCTCTCAAATATAGTAAAGATAGTGGGAAAATAAAAATCATTTTAACTAAGCTTGATGGTTTTTATAGATTAAATATTATTGATAATGGTATAGGCATTGCAGAAGAAGATTTAGATGATATTTTTAAACGTTTTTATCGTGTTGATAAATCAAGATCCAGAGAATATGGAGGTACTGGGCTGGGGCTTTCTATCTGCAGCTGGATTGTCAAAATTCATGGTGGAGAAATTAATGTAAAAAGTTCTTTGAAAAAGGGGAGTAATTTTGAAATATTACTGCCGGAAGAATAATTGGAGGTGATTGAATTGCAGGAAGAATTAATTGAAAAAGTTATCAATATTGAGCAGCAGGCACAGAGATTAAAGGATGATCTGACAGTGGAAATTAAAGAATTAGAAGGAAAATATGAAAAAAGAATGGCAAGAGAAGAAAAAGTTAAAATTGAAGAAAGCAAAAAGGAAGGAGAAGAGATACTTGCAGAAAGTAAAGCTGGTGCAGAAAGATTTGCAGCTAATTTAGAAGAAGAAAGTAAAAATGAATTAAAAAAGATTGAAAATAACTATCAAAAGGTAAAAGCTGATTTATTAAAGAAATATTTTGATAAAATAATTAGTTCAGGAAGGTGAAAATAATGACAGCTCTTTTTCAATATCCGGCTGTAAATGCCAAATTAAAAGCTTTGAGCAGTAATATGCTTAAAGAAAAAGATTTTCAAAATTTAATAGAGTTAAATTCTGTTCAGGAGGCTTTTAATTACCTTTATAACAATACCTATTATCAAGAATATTTAGAAGAATTTTCAGGCCAGGAAATTCACAGACGCCAGCTTGAACTAAAACTTAAAAAGAGTATTGTCCTCTCTGAAGATTTTTTAAAAAAATATTTGAGTTCAGATCTAAAAAACTTTGTTGAAAAGTATTTTAAAAAATTTGAAATTGAAGATCTGAAAATTATTCTGAGGACTATTTTACTGGAAAATGAGGATGATTATCTCAGTGATAATTTGATTTATATAAATCGTAATAAGAAAATTGACTTTAATAATCTTATTCAGGCTTCTTCCTATAGTGAACTACAGGAAGTACTTAAGGAGCTTGATTACGCTGACGTTTTAGATGAATTTGCAGAACAGTATCAGAAAAATAAAAATCTATTTCAAATAGAAATGGCCTTAGACTTTAATTGGTTTTCTCAACTTAATAAGTTGGCTGCAAAACTCTCAAACCAGGATCAAAAATATTTTGATGAGATTATAGGAACCCATATTGATTTGCTAAATATTCAGTGGATTTACAGGATAAAAAAATATTATAATTTATCCTCTGGTGAAATTTTAAATTATATTATTCCTTTTCATTTTAAAATAAAACGAGAAGAACTACAGAATATGAGTCAGGTAAACAATGCGGAAGATTTATTAGAACATATTTTGTATGGGCCCTATCAAGAGCTGCTTGAAAATGCAATTAAAGGCGTAAATAATATTTTTGAAAGATTTTTTCTGAATTATATATACAGGAAATTGAAGCAAATTAAATCTAAAAGTTTTTTTTCAATATCAAACATTCTTGCTTATTTATATATTAGAGAATATGAACTTAGAGATATAATTACAATAATAGAAGGAATTAGATATTCACTACCAGATGAGCGTATCAAAAACTTCTTAATTCGAAAGGAGGTGTAATTTTGGGAATAAAGAAAATGAAAAAATTTCAGATTCTTGGTTTGAAAAGTGATGTTGATTTAATAACTGAAGAAATAATTAAGAATAGTCAGATGGAACTTCTAAAAAATGAAAAATATAACACCAGATTCAAAAATGATCAGATTGAAAATTCATATAAGCCCTATTTTAACAAGCTAAATAAAATAATGGACAGTCTTAAACTGGATAAAAAAATAAAGGAATTTAACTTTGATCAGCTGAATAAGTTGAGTCTGGAAGAACTTGAAGATTTCATTATGCCGATTCAGAAAAAGATCAAAAAGCTTGAAAGGATAACAAATAAACTGGATGCTGAGGAAGAAAGGCTAAATAACTTAATTAAACATGTTTATGTAATGAGGAATATAGATATAGAACTTCAGAGTTTAAAAGCCTTATCTTATGTTACACTGATTTTTGGCAGTTTAAATCAGGAAAGATATAAGCGTCTGATTGAAAATGTCACTGAAGTACCAGTTCTTGTTTTGAAAGTTAATGAAGATCAAGAAAGAGTTTGGTTTTTTACATTTGCCAAAAAGGATTATGAACAAAAAGCACTTGATATTTTGAACTCAGTCAATTTCAATCGGATTGAGCTTCCTGACAGGGTTACAGAAGAGCCTAAAGATATTCTTAGTCAATCAAAACACCGTCTTGATAAAATTAAGATTATTAGAGCTCAAATAGAACTAGAATTTAAGAAATTAAAACACCGCTATCAGGAGCAGTTATTGGAATACTACAAACAGTCATTGATTTTTAATAGAATTACAGATGTTAATAATAGTTTTTATGGTAAAAGTGATTATTTCTTTATTACAACTGGCTGGATAAGTGAAGAGAATGAAAAAGAATTTAAAAAGTTAATTTCAAATAAATATTCTCAAGTATTATATAGCAGTCAAGAAGTTGAAGATGCTGAAGAAGAGGATCCACCAACAATTATTGAGAATCCAAAGTGGATTAAATCTTTTTCTTCCCTGGTCAAGTTATATGGGCTGCCTAAATATGGAGAAATTGATCCATCAGTATTTTTTGCATTAAGCTATATATTATTATTTGGAATAATGTTTGGGGATTTGGGACAGGGTTTAGTTCTTGTTCTGCTTGGTTTTGCCATTTATAAAAACAAAATAAAATTTATTAAGAATCAGGATATCAGCTATATATTAATTTCACTGGGTTCAGCTTCTATGCTTTTTGGTACATTTTACGGCAGTTTATTCGGGATGGAAGATCTGATACCTGCATTAGTGATTAGACCGATGGATAATATTATGTTCTGGCTTGGTTTTACGGTAATGATAGGGATTTTTCTTTTAATTACTTCAATGATTTTTAATTTATTTAATTCTTTTAAAAATAAAGATTATGCAGAAGCCTTATTTTCTGACAGCGGTTTAAGTGGCTTAATCTTATATCTATTTATGCTTTCTAATTTAGCTTTTTATGGTCTGCAAAATAGACTTTTAATACCAGTTTCTATTACTGCAGTTATAGTAATAAGCCTGTTGTTATTGATATTTTTTAAAGAGCCCCTTGGTAATTTACTGATTGGGAAAAAATTTAGTATTGATCAAAAGATATCCGAATATTTACTGGAATCTATTTTTGAACTTTTTGATACTGTTTTGGGCTACTTAAGTAATACTCTGTCTTTTTTAAGGGTGGGTGCTTTTACCTTAAATCATGCTGGTTTATCTATGGCAGTAATTATCCTGTCTCAAATGATGAGTAATAATGCTGGTAGTTTATTAATTTTAATTGCAGGTAATATAGTGATTATGGTTTTAGAAGGTGTTGTTGTTGGTATTCAGATTTTAAGATTAGAGTTTTTTGAGATTTTTTCAAAATTTTATAGTGGAAGTGGAAGAGAATTTAGTCCGCTGAGTATTGAATAATTAAAAATATCATAATAGGAGGAAAAGAAAATGATTTTAACATTATCTTTATTAAGTGTATTTATTACAGTATTTATAGGAGGAACAATTATCTTTAAAAAGACAAAGAAAAAATGGCTAAAATATTCAATTTTAAGTGTAAATTTAATCCTGTTGTTAACTTTAGTAATTTTAGGTTCCAATTTTGCGCTGCCGGCAAAGGTATATGCTGCTGATACAGCTGTTAATACATCTTTAAATTTAGGACTGGGATATCTGGCAGCAGGACTTGCAATAGGAATTGCGTCAATTGGTGCTGGTATTGCAGTAGGAATCGCTGGCTCAGCAGCTATTGGAGCTATCAGCGAAAAACCCGAAATCTTAGGTAGAGCTTTAATTATTATTGGTTTAGGAGAAGGAATAGCAATCTATGGGTTAATAATTTCTATAATGATTTTGGGAAGATTATAGGTGATAGTCTATGAAAATATACTGCATAAGTGATAACATTGATACCAATATTGGTTTAAGGCTGGTTGGAATTGATGGTAAAGTGATTCATGAAAAGGAGAAAGTTATAGAAGAAATTAATAGAGTCAGGAAACGTAAAGATATCGGGATTATTTTGATTACAAGAAAATTAGCAGAAATGGTGCCTGATTTAATTGATGAGTTAAAACTTTCTGCAGAACTTCCTCTGATATTGGAGATTCCAGACCGACATGTTGATCCTGAGGAAGAACCTGAATATATTACAAAATATGTCCAGGAATCGATAGGAATCAAGATCTAAGAGAACTCAGCGTGCCGTGCTCGATGCATAAATGCAGAGTTATCCATGCGTTTATAAAAGAGAACTCAGCGAAAGAGGTGAAAAATGAGTGGATATTGCAGAAAAAATAATGGCTATTGAAACTGAAATTATTGATGAAGTAAAGGGAAAAAACAATAGTCAAATTGAAAAAAAGAAAGAAGAACTAAAAAAAAGATATGATAGTTTTCAAAAAGAATTGGAAGAAAAACAGGAAAATATTTTAAATAATTATAAAAGTAAGGCCGAACAGAAAAGAGAACAAATAATATCCAGAGCTATTCTGGAAAAGAAAAATAATAGACGAAAAAAATTGAATGAATCAATAAATAACTTTATTCAGGAACTTCACAGCAAATTAAATGATTTTACTGATCAGAAAGATTATTGTTTATTTATTTTTAATTCTATTAAAGAAGCAGTCGAAGAATTGGATGACAGGGAGTTTGTTATTTTATTAAGAGAAAAAGATAAAAATCTGAAAGCTGATTTAGAAGAACTCCTGGAAAAAGAGATGGATAATTATAAATTTGAATTTGAGCTGACAGATAAAATTAAATTTGGAGGTTTTATAATTAAAGCAAAAAACAGGCAGCAGTTGATTGAAAATACTTTTAATGCTTTAATTGATTCATTCAGAGAAGAAATTGCAATAGAATTAAAGAATAATATTCTGAGATAAAAGTTGATAAGTGGATTAGGAGTTGGTAAGTGTGGAAAAACAGGGAAAAATAACCTTTATCAATGGTCCGGTTGTTGAAGCGGAAAATATGACCGGCTATATTATGAGGGAGCTTGTTTATGTAGGAAAACTTAAATTGGTTGGAGAAATAATCGAACTTGATGGAGATTCAGCTACAATTCAGGTTTACGAGGAGACCAGCGGCATGAAACCCGGAGAACCAGTATACTCAACCGGGCGTCCACTTTCTGTGCAGCTTGGCCCAGGTATTATAGGAAATATCTTTGATGGTATTCAGCGGCCTCTCCCTTTTTTAGAAAAGAAAAGTGGGCCTTTTATTGAAAGAGGTGCTGAGGTAAGTTCTTTAGATCCGGAAAAGGAATGGGAATTAAAAGTTCTGGTTGAAGAAGGTGATTATCTTAACTCAGGCCAGATAGTTGCAGAATTGAATGAGACTTCAGTTATTACTCATAAAATAATGGTTCCACCTGGAAAAGAAGGTGAAGTGATTGAGCTGGTGCCTGATGGTAGATATTCTATTGACCATGTAATTACCAGAATAAAAGATGAAGAAGAAAAAATAACTGAAATAAAACTTTACCAGGAGTGGCCAATTAGAAAACCAAGGCCATATAAAGATAGATTAGACTTAGGAGAGCCTCTGCTGACAGGACAGCGGGTACTAGATACATTTTTCCCAATAGCTAAAGGTGGTACAGCTGCAATCCCAGGAGGATTTGGTGCTGGTAAAACAATGACTCAACATCAGCTCGCTAAATGGTCAGATGCAGATATAATAATTTATATTGGCTGTGGTGAAAGAGGAAATGAAATGACAGATGTTCTGGAAGAGTTCCCAGAGTTAACAGATCCTAAAACAGGTAAATCAATGATGGAAAGGACAGTTTTAATTGCTAACACATCAAATATGCCTGTTTCTGCAAGAGAAGCCAGTATTTATACCGGAATTACTCTGGGGGAATATTATCGTGATATGGGTTATAATGTAGCAATCATGGCAGACTCTACTTCTCGCTGGGCAGAGGCTTTGAGAGAAATTTCAGGTCGTCTGGAAGAAATGCCTGCAGAAGAAGGATTTCCGGCTTATTTACCCACTCGACTGGCTGAATTTTATGAAAGAGCAGGTTATGTTAAGACCCTTGCCGGTGAAAATGAAGGTTCAATATCATTAATTGGGGCAGTATCTCCTCCAGGAGCAGATTTTTCTGAACCAGTTACCCAGAATACCAAAAGATTTGTCCGCTGTTTCTGGGCGCTTGATAAATCTCTTGCTGCTTCCAGACATTTTCCAGCAGTAAGCTGGCTTGATAGTTATAGTGAGTATTTAAATGACCTTGAGCCCTGGTTTAAAGATAATGTAAACGAAGAATGGCTTGAGCTAAGAAGCAGGGCAATGTCTTTGTTAAAAGAAGAGTCAAGACTGCAGGATATAGTTCAGCTGGTTGGAGAAGATGTCTTACCTGACAATCAGCGGTTAATTTTAGAGGTGGCAAAATTAATAAAAATTGGTTTTTTACAGCAGAATGCTTTTGATGATATCGATAGATATTCGGATATAAATAAGCAGTACTGGCTTTTAAAGATTATTTTGTATCTTTATGATCAAGCACAACCACTGGTTAAAAAAAATGTACCAATCAGTCAGCTAAAAAATGATGAGTTATTTAATAAATTATTAAGATTAAAAAATACAGCTGCTAATGATGAGCTAGATAAAATAAAAAATTTTCAGAAAGAAATCGATGATTTTTATCAGCAGCTTGCTGATAGTTATCAAAAATAGTGGGGGAGTATATAATGTTAAAAAAAGAATATACTGGACTTGCTAATATTAATGGTCCATTAATTGTGATAGAAAATGTTGAAGATGTAGCTTATGATGAAATGGTAGAGATAACTGCTCCAGATGGAGAAGTAAGAAAGGGAAGAGTACTGCAGGTAGGTTCAAATAAAGCCGTAGTTCAGGTCTTTGAAGGGAGTACCGGCTTAAACATTAATGAAAGTAGAGTTAAATTTCTTAAAGAACCAATGAAAGTTGCCCTAAGTAAGGATATTTTGGGCAGAGTCTTTAATGGAGTTGGAGAAGCTACTGATGGTGGTGGCCATATATATTCTGAAAACAAGTATGACATTAATTCTAAACCAATAAATCCTTATTCCCGACAATATCCTCGTAATTATATTCAGACTGGAGTCTCGACAGTAGATGGTTTAATGACCTTAATTAGAGGTCAAAAATTGCCTATTTTTTCAGGTAACGGACTGCCGCACAATCAACTTGCAGCTCAGATAACAAGGCAGGCTAAACTGGGTAAAGAGGACGAGGAATTTGCAGTAGTTTTTGTAGCAATGGGTATTAAACATGATGAAGCGAGATATTTTATTAAAAGTTTTGAAGAAAGCGGAGTTCTGCAGAATGTAGTAATGTATGTAAACTTAGCAGATGATCCGTCTGTAGAAAGAATTATCGCTCCCAGAGTTGCTCTAACTGCTGCTGAATATCTTGCTTTTGAAGAGAATATGCATATTTTAGTTGTAATGACAGATATGACAAGTTATTCAGAAGCTTTAAGAGAACTTTCTTCCCGAAGAGGAGAGGTTCCTGGAAGAAAAGGTTATCCGGGGTACCTTTACAGTGATCTGGCCAGCCTTTATGAGAGAGCAGGAATGATCAAAGGAAGAGAGGGTTCAATAACTCAGATTCCTATTTTAACAATGCCCAATGATGATATAACACATCCAATACCTGATTTAACAGGATATATAACAGAAGGACAGATAGTTTTAAAAAGAGATTTATTTCAGAGAGATATTTATCCGCCAATTAATATTCTGCCTTCACTTTCTCGTCTGATGAAGGATGGTATTGGTGCTGAATACACTAGAGAAGATCATTCTGATATTTCAAGTCAATTATATGCTGCTTATTCTCATGTTAATGAAGTTAAATCTTTAGCCTCAGTAATAGGAGAAGATGAACTTTCAGAAATAGATCAAAAATATCTTGAATTTGGAAACAAATTTGAAAATGAATTTCTCAAACAGGATAAATATATTAGTCGTGATATTGAAGAGACACTTTCTTTAGCCTGGGATTTAATTTCCGAGCTTCCCGTACATGAATTGGATAGATTATCAGAGGCGATGATTGATAAATATTACAGGAGGAAAGATGAAAATGGAGAAACTTAATATATCTCCAACAAAAAGCAATCTTTTATCGACAAAAAGTTCACTTGAGCTGGCAGAAGAAGGTTATGAGCTTCTTGATAAGAAAAGGAATGTATTAATTCAAGAAATGATGGAAAGAATTGATGAAGCCAAAAAAATACAGTCTCAGATTAATCAGTATTTTTATAATGCTTATGAAGCTCTGCAGATTGTGGATATTACTCAGGGGATAAAAACTGTAGAAGAAATAGCAGGTGGGATTGATCTAATAGACAATTTGAAAATTAGAACTTATAGTGTGATGGGGGTCGAAATACCAGAGGTAGAAGAATTATCACAGGGAATTATCCCTCATTATAGTTTTTATAAGACAAATCTTGCTCTTGATAGAGCTTATAATAATTTTCAAAAAGTGGTTTATTTAATCAGCAGACTTGCTGAAATTGAAACCTCTGTCTACAGGCTTGCAGCTTCAATTAAAAAGACTCAAAAAAGAGCCAACGCGTTAGAGAACATTTCAATTCCTCGTTACGAAAAGACAGTAAAATTTATTGAAGAAAGGTTGGAAGAAAAAGAGAGAGAAGAATTCTTTAGAATGAAATTACTGAAAGAAAAACTATAAACAAAACCTCTCTCGATTTATAATTGCGGGAGAGGTTTATTTTTTTAATTGTGTTCAGATTCCACAAAAAACTCTATCTCTGCCCATTCCATTTTAATGAACCTTCTAACTACAATTAAAGCCACAATTAAAAATGAAATTATCTCGGCAATCCAGACTCCTGCTACTCCATAATCGGAAACAACTATTAGATAATAGGAAAGGGGAATGAAGATCAGCCAGAGTCTAATTATAGTGATGTACATTGCTCCTTTTGTGTCTCCGGCTCCCCGTAATGCACCAACCATAATTACTACAAAAGCTAAAAGAGCCTGATTTAAAGCTACTATTCTTAAGATTGGAACAGAATAATTGATAACCTCTGCTTCTGTAGTAAAAATTTTGAGGGCAAAGACTGGAAATATAAGATAGATTAGAGCAAGTCCAGTTCCCAGTAGAGCTCCCATCACTGCAGCTGTGAGACCACTTTTTAGTGATTCTTCTGGGTCATCTTCTCCCAGATGTTTACCCACAATTGTAGTGGCAGCAATTGTAATTCCTATTGCCGGCATAAAAGATAATGACTCTATATTCAGCAGGATTCTAAACGATGCTTCTGCAGTTGTATCAAGTTTTGAAATAAAGATACCATTAAGAAAAAATGCTAACTGCATAAATAACTGCTCAATTCCCGCTGCATAACTCAAATTAATTAAGGGTTTAAATATTTTGCTGCTAATTTTCATCCAGCTGGGATGAAGTTTTAAAATACCTTTATTACTTGTAAATAAAGCTAAATAAAGGGCAGCTGCTATAAATCGGGCAAAAGTTGTTGAAATAGCTGCTCCTGCAATACCTAATTCGGGGAAAATCCAGAAACCTGTAATTAAAATATAATTGCCAATAATGTTTAATATATTGGCAATCCCTGTAATATACATCGGAGTTTTAGTATCTCCTGCTCCTCTTAAGGAAGCTGCTGAAGCAAAGGAAATAAACATAAATAACTGGCCAATAGCAATATATTTTAAATATGTTGTTCCATAATCTTTAACAATAGCTGTAATATCATAAACATTTAAAATAAGGTCGGCAAAAAAGAAAGTGAATAAAGTAACTGTTATTCCTAAAATTAGGTTTAAAGTTAAATTTTCATTCATAATTTTATTCATTC
>JASMSZ010000119.1:0-34820 GCA_041694515.1 Halanaerobium sp. | reverse complement strand
CCAAAACTGCGGACATCTATAGAAAGCGGTTCTTTTAAAACATCAGGAATAATATCTCTGGGAATTGTCACCCGCGGATTGGGGCAGGGCTGACCCGGCTCATCCTCAATATGCTCCCAGATTAAAGCTGTACTGTTTGGAGCTGCATCGATATTTAAAAATAGTAATGGTTTATCAGGATTGGCTGTAATGGCCTCCAGATTGGGTTCAGTACCATATCTATCGATGTGATCAACCCGTACAAACCAGGAATTTTCAGCATCCATTAAAGTTAATTTACCGTTATCCTTCTGCAGTGAATTATGACAGATTGCCATATCATCAGTCATCGGCCTCAGGCCACAGCCCTGGGGCAGGGTAATATGAAATTTTTCATCAGTCATCAAATTTTTACCAAATAAGAGGCGTCCACTTCTTTCGCGGTGCATATCTTCCAGCATCTCACTCTTTCCACCACCACTGGCTCCTTCGTGAGAAATATTAACAGTATTCCCATATGGAGTTACTACCTGAACAGCTGAGCAGTGCAGGGTTACCCATTCTTCCTTTTCCCCCTGATTAATCAGCATCCCATAAACTCCCTTTTTGGCACTGGGACCGGGATAAAGATTATAGGCAAACATTTCGTATTTACTGCTCAATCTTCGATGAACTACCACCTGTTCTCCATTAAAATGAGTGTGGCGAAATGGTGGGGCTATATAAATATGAGAAGTGGGTTTAAATACTTCTTCCAGTTTACGAGTATCAACTATCCCCTGCAGCAGGGAAAGTCCAAAGGCAAAAAAAGCTGCATTAGCAGGAACAACTGCTGCTGCCTTAACTCCCAGACCCTTAGGCCCTGTTTCAAAAAAGAATAGTGCAAGTTCCTGTTCTTTGAGCCAGTCAAAGGTCTCCTGCCTCATATTTTCTTCAAACTTTTCTCCAAACCTTTCCTCATATCTTTCCTTATCAGTCGGCTTCTGATCTGCTATTAACATACAGTTTGGATCCCGCCGCCGCATATATGGCTCAGGATAATTTGCAGAAATACCATTGCGCACTTTACAGACAACAGCTTCCACCTTCTGACCCTTGCCCGGGATATCATATTTAACCTCCTGACAGCCGTTTTTCGCATCTCTAACTGAAAGCTCAACCAGCTGTTCCTCATTATGAGCCACAATATAACCGGGACAGGCTTTTAACAACTCCTCAATTTCTTCTGGAAGTTCAACATTCTTTAAATTCTCATCTTTGATCATATTCTTCTCTACTGCTCCCTTCATTGTAGTAAAATTTGTAAAGTATGTGAAAATTACCACATTTTTTAAAAAATACTCTCTGCTCAAATACTTATTTTTTATTTTATCATAAGTGAAGAAAAGCCACAAGCCTTTAATATCCTGTAATCAAATCAGCTGCATAGATTACCATTCCTGAAATTGGTGGTACCATCACCTCATGGGAGTGGAAAAATCGGATTGGCTCTGCCCCCGCTTCTTTATCATCAACAACTATCGCCCAGGTCCTGTTTTCCGGCAGATAAAACTGCTTCCACTCGTTTAAAGGATTTAATAAAACTAAAATTGTACTCCAGGAATCCTCATTTGCATTATTAAAAATTCCGTAGCCAACCGTCCCAAATGGAGAATTAATAAAATGAAGCTTTTCCCTTATTTCTGACCTCTGCCTCATTCTAAAAGCAGGATGATGACTGCGGAGATTGATCAGGCCTTTTACATAATTGAAATGATCGCGATAAGTAGTTTTTCTTTCCCACTTTAATTCATTAATTTCAATACCAGAATTAAAACTGTTTTTATCACCAAATTTTGTTCTTAAAAACTCAGTTCCAGCAGGAATAAATGGTACTCCCTGAGAAGTAAATAAAATAACCTGTGCCAGTTTATGCATTTTCTTTCTCTGTTTTTCATCTGCTCCAGGACAGGAGCGGGCCAGCTTATCCCAGAGGGTTAAATTATCATGGGAATCCAAATAATTAATACTTTCTCCAGGCTGCAGAGTAAAACCATATAAACGTCTTTCCTCCAGACCAATTGCTCCAATAACTCCCTCATCTATTTCTCTTTCTAGACCAATTTTACCCTGAATAAAACCTTTTTCTGTCCCATCACTGTCTCCTTTGAGAGCATTGCGGAAGTTATCATTAAAAACCGAAATACCAGTTCCCTTCTGATCTCCTTTTCTAATCTGTTGATGTCTTTCCAGCTGAGGCTCAAGTGCTGTCCAGGGCTCACCATAAACTAAAACAGAAGGATTATCCTGACGCAGTTTATGAGCTGCTAAAAGCATAGTTTCTCTATCAATTGCCGACATTAAATCAAATCTAAAACCATCTATATGATATTCTCTACTCCAATAAAGCAGTGAATCAACTATAAATTTACACATCATTTCTCTCTCAGTTGCAATCTCATTCCCACAGCCTGAAGCATTAGCAAATTTGCCATCTTCTGTAAAACGATAAAAATAATTCGGGAAAATTTTCTGAAAAGGTGAGCTTTGAGTGTGGTAGGTGTGATTATAAACTACATCCATTACCACACCTATACCATATGAATGCAGAGTTTTGACCATCTTCTTGAATTCATAAATTCTGCTTTCATCGGCTGGATCAGAAGCATAAGAACCCTCAGGTACCATATAAAAAAGTGGATCATAGCCCCAGTTATAGTCATCCTGATCAAGATCAGCGACTGAAGCAAAATCAAAAACTGGAAGCAGATGTACATGAGTAACTCCCAGCTCTTTTAGATGGGCAATTCCAGTCAGCATTCCCTCTTTATTAATACTGTGTCTTTCAGTAAAAGCTGAATATTGACCGCGATGTCTGATTCCACTTTCTTTAGCTGCAGAAAAATCTTTAACATGTAATTCATAAATTACTGCATCTACCGGATCTTCCAGCTCAACTTTTTGATCATGGGTCCAGGTGGGGGGGAAAACTCGAGCAGGATCAACAATTAATCCATATTTACTATCTGTGCCAACAGCTTTGGCCCAGGGATCAACAAAATTATATTCTTCCCGGGGGAGTTTAAGCCGCAATTGATAATAACTGCCGTAATATTTTTGCGGTATTTTCACTTCCCAGGTCTCACTGACAGCTGCCTGCAGCTCCAGCACATCGATCATTTTTTCTCCCTGATCATCCGCATAAATTTCAATAAAAGCGGATTGAGCAGGGGGAGACCAAATTTTATAGAGAATATCGTTTTCGGAAAACGTTAAACCAAGATCATCACCACCATAATATAATTTTGCCGGTTTAATATTTAAATGTTTATCGAACATAGAAATCATCTCCACAACTACTGCAGTTTAAGTTTAAATAAATTAATGTCATATTGAAGTTAATTATCATCTGTATTATATGTTATTCTTTATCTGATTAGTATTTCCTGCCGCAGTTTAAGATTAATTGCTCAAAAAAACAGGTTATTTAATATTTATGTAGAAATAATATTTAATAGGACATCTAAATCATAAATAGTGAGGTGAGATTATTGTTAACGATTCATGACAGCATTAATTTTGATAAAAATTATTTTGATATAACTGCTTATGGAGAAGTTCTGCTGGATATGATATCCAGAGAAGAAGCTCCACTTAAAGAATGTGTTAATTTTACCCGCTATTTTGGCGGCTCTCCTGCTAATGTTTTAGTCAATATGCAGCGCCTAGATAACAAAACTGCTTTTATCAGCAGAGTTGGAGAAGACGAATTTGGAGAATACTTAACTGAAATCCTGGATAGTGAAGGTGTTAATCTTGACTGTCTGCAGTATGATCAGGAAGAGTCTACCCCGATTATTTTTGTTAATAAAAGTAAAGAAACTCCTTCCTGGCTGGCTTATCGGGGAGCAGATATTAATATCAAAATCAATGACAAAATTTATGAAAAAATTGATAATTCCTCAATCTTTTTTACCGGCAGTTTTATTCTTTCTCAAAATCCGGCCCGGGCAACTGCACTCAAAGCTATCGACTATGCAGTAAAAAAGAAAAAAATATTTGCCTTTGATCCCAGTTTTAGATCAACACTCTGGCCGGAAGGCAATAAAGGTAAAGAAATCATTAAAGAAATTTTAGCTCAGGCAGATATAATTAAACCATCCCTTGATGATGCCTATCATCTTTTCGGCCAGGATCATCCCGAAAATTATATAAAAAAATATCATGATTCAGGTGCCGGTATTGTTATTTTAAGTCTCGGCAAAGATGGTGTTCTTCTATCTGACGGCAGCACTGAACCGCTGCATATTCCTGTTTTTTCGGAAAAAGTAATAGATGTAACTGGAGCCGGAGATTCATTCTGGGCAGGTTTTTTAAGTGGTATTTTAAAAGGCTTAACAATTAAAAAATCTGCAGTACTGGGTAATGCTGTTGCTGCTTTTAAAATTCAGGGAGTTGGAGCCTTATCCTCAGTTCCACCTTTAATGGAAATTATGTCTTTTTACAATATTGAGCCTGCTGAAGGAGGTAAATTTAATGAGTGAAATTAAACATCTTGCATTTTTAAATCCCCAGGGAAATTTTGATCAAAATGACAGCTACTGGACTGAACATCCTGATTTTGGTGGTCAACTAGTTTATGTTAAAGAGGTCAGTAAAGCACTGGCTGAAATGGGAATTAAAGTTGATATAATAACTCGTCAGATTAATGATCCAGAGTGGCCCGAATTTAGTGAACTATATGACAGCTATCCCGGTTTTGAGAATTTAAGAATAATAAGGCTTCCTTTTGGCGGCAATAAATTTTTAGCTAAAGAAAAATTATGGCCTCATTTAAAAGAATATGTAGATGCTGTGGCAGAATTCTATGATGAAGAAGGTAAATTTCCTGATTTCTTTACCACCCATTATGGTGATGGAGGTCTGGCAGGTGTCTTGCTTAAAGAAAAAATGGAATGTCCATTTTCTTTTACCGGCCATTCACTTGGTGCTCAAAAAATGGATAAACTGAACTTCAGCCGAGAAAATTATAATCAACTTTTAGATAGATTTAAGTTTCACAGCCGTATAATTGCCGAAAGACTGACAATGGAATTTGCCAATCAAATTATTGTTAGTACTGCCCAGGAAAGAATGGAGCAGTATTCTCATCCCTATTATGAGGGAGCGGTCGATGTAGATAATGATAAGAAATTCTCAGTTATTCCCCCCGGAGTAAATACAGATGTTTTTAACGGCAGTTATTCTCAGACTACCGCAGAAAAAATTGATCAGTATTTAGAACGAGATTTAGAAAAAAATAGAATAAACAAACCTGCAATTATCTGTGCCAGCAGACTGGATCAGAAAAAAAATCATCTGGCACTGGTTAAAGCCTTTGCTGGTGATCAAGAATTACAGCAAAAAGCAAATTTAATTATTACTTTAAGAGGGATAGAAAACCCCTTTGAGGATTACAGTTCAGCTGAAGGAGAAGAAAAAGAAATTCTTGATCAAATTATGGAATTGATAGAAAATAATAACTTAAAAGATAAAGTCTCAATGTTTCCCCTGGGCAGTCAAAAAGAACTGGCTGAATGTTATGGCTATCTGGCAGAAAGAGAATCAGTCTTTTCTTTAACTTCTTTTTATGAACCCTTTGGTCTGGCTCCAGTTGAAGCAATGGCAGCCGGTTTACCAGCTGTAGTAACTAAAAATGGAGGTCAGAGCGAAATTATGGCAGATGATGAATATGGAATTTTAATTGATCCAGAAGATCCAGCTGATATTGCCCGCGGCCTGAAAAAAATTACGGGAAACACTGCAGTCTGGAAAGATTATCAGCTCAAAGCCAGAGAAAGAGTAGAAACAAAATATACCTGGGAGCAGACTGCCAGAAGATATCTTAAAGCAATTGAAAAAGGATTAAGCCTTAATATACCGGTCATCCACAGGGAGATACCCCGCTATTATTTTCTGCCTGATAGTGACAATGAGCATAAATTAATGGAGAAATTCAATAAAAAAGTTTTTAAAAAATAGACATTTGCTGATAATTTGATATAATAGATAATTAGTAATAGATATTAGTATAAATATTGTGCAATCGTTTGAACAATTATTAATAGGGAGTGATTTGTTAATGAACAACAATAAGCCGCACACAGCTTATTTCTGTATGGAATACGGATTAGATGAAAATATGCGTATTTATGCAGGTGGACTTGGAATTTTAGCGGGAGATATTCTTAAAGCAGCAAAAGAATATTCTTACCCTGTAACAGGGATTGGTCTTCTCTGGCGTAAAGGTTATTCAAAACAGGTAATCAATAAAGAAGGTAGACCTGAAGACCAGCATCCTGTAAATAAAGAAATTTATAAACATGCAGAAGATACTGGTGAAACTGTAACTGTAACAATTAGAGATCAGGAAGTAACTTTAAAAATCTGGAAGCTGGATAAGTTTGATAATGCAACTTTATATCTACTTGATGCAAATCTTCCAGAAAACAGAAAATATCAGACAATTACTGATGGGCTTTATGATGGATTTAATGAAAGAAGAATTGCACAGGAAATTGCACTGGGCATTGGTGGAGTAAAAGCAATTCGCAAACTTGGCCTAAATATTGATATTTATCATTTCAATGAAGGCCATGCAGCTCTGGCAGGAACAGAATTAATCAAAGAAAAAATGGAAACTGGTATGGATTTCCATACTGCCTGGGATGATATTAAAGAAGAGATTGTCTTTACAACTCATACTCCAGTTAAAGAAGGTAATGAGTCGCACAGTTTAGACAGCCTCAAAAAAATGAGTGCTTTTAATTCACTGAGCAGAAAGCAGATGCAAGAAATTGGTGACAGTCCTTTTAGTATGACAGTTGCCGGTTTACGCCTCTCCAGAATTTCAAATGGTGTTGCTAAACTGCACGGTCAGACTTCCCGCGAAATGTGGAAGGAGGTTGCCGGTAAATCACCTATTATCTCAATAACAAATGGTGTACATCGTGGCACCTGGGTTGATGATAGAATTATTGAAAATATGGGTGATCCAGAAGCAATTTACAGAAACCGTCAGACAATGAAACAGGAATTAGTTGACTTTATTAAAGAAAGAAATGGAGCCCAATTAAATCCTGATAAGTTAATTATTGGTTTTGCCCGGAGAGCAACTGCTTATAAAAGACCTAATTTAATTTTTAAAAAATCTGATGTAATTGATCCATATTTAGAATCAGGTGAAATACAGTTAGTCTTTTCCGGTAAGTCACATCCAACAGATGACAATGGAAAAGAAATTGTAGCCAATCTTGTTAAAAAGGCAAAACAATTTCCCAACAGTGTAGTTTTCTTAGAAGATTACAATATGGAAATTGCCCGCTATATGACCCGTGGTGTTGATATCTGGTTAAATAACCCCCGTAAACCACTTGAAGCCAGTGGTACTTCTGGTATGAAAGCTGCTATGAACGGTGGCTTAAACTTAAGTATTCTTGATGGTTGGTGGGTTGAAGGTTGTGAGCACGGAATCAACGGCTGGCAGTTTGGAGATGGCTATGTAGGTGAAGGTCAGGATGAAAGTGATCTTTATGCACTTTACAGAGTTTTATTTAATGATGTCATACCTACTTTCTACGGCAATAAAGACCGCTGGAAAGATATGATGATGGAAAGTATTGATACTACTTATGAAAGATTCTCTGCTAAAAAAATGTTAGAAAGATATTATATGGAAATGTATAATAAATAAATAACAAGAAAGCCTGCCTGATTTGCTTCAGTGAAGCACAGGGCAGGCTTTTCTTAATTATATTTGCTTAAGTCTGTAAGCTTAAACTGTATTTGCAACGGTGGGTATACAGGGGAAAACCTCAAAGTACTCCGAAATTACTAATTACCTTTTTATTTTATTTTTTGACCAGCATTGCTGCTTCAAGCTGTTTTCTTGCCTCAGCATCCAGTAAATACTCAACAATTGTTAAAGCAAATTCCATGGCAACCCCCGGTCCTCTACCAGTAATTATATTACCATCAATTACAACTCTCTCTTCTCGGTAATTACAGGAAGGCATTTCATCATCAAAGCCGGGATAACTGGTAGCATTTTTCCCTTCCAGAATACCTGCTGCATCTAATACTATCGGAGCTGCACAAACTGCTGCACAGAGACCACCTTTGTCATTAATATCTCTAATAATTTTCAGCAGTCTACCACTATCACGAAGATTTGCTGCTCCCGGCATTCCACCTGGAAGTACTACAGCAGATAAATCATCAGAATCAATTTCTTCTATTGTAGTATCAGCTTCAATTTTAATTCCATGATCTCCTTTAATCTGCTTACCTACAACACCAGCAGTAATAACATTCAGTCCTGCTCTTCTCAAAACATCAATATTTGTTACAGCTTCAATTTCCTCAAAACCAGGTGCTAATGGAATTAATATTTTCCCCATAAATTAGCCTCCTAAAAATTTGTAATCATTATTTAAAATAATAAACCAAATAATATGCAATTTATTAAGAATCTTGATCACCCTGATCTTTATCATTCTTCTCGTTATTATTCTTGTCTTTATCATTTTGCTCTTTTCCATTTTGATTGTTTTGCCTCTGATTTAAATAATTATTCAAATCATCAGGCAGAGATTTTAAATGATAATCCTGCTGTGGAAATGGGATTTCTATCTCATTGTCTTTAAAACTATCCCAGATGGAAAGCAAAACCTGACTGCGGATATTCTGAATACCATTCCGTGGATCACTGATCCAAAAACGAATCTCAAAATTAACCGAACTATCTCCAAAGCTAATTAAAAGTACATTAGGAGCTGGCTCAGTCAATATCCTTTCTTTTTCTTTGATTGATTCCATCATCAATTCCTGCACCAGTCTTAGATCACTATTATAAGAAACTCCTACCTCGGCATCAACCCTGACCAGCTCATCACTGTAAGACCAGTTTATAACCTCTTGAGTTATAAAATCTTCATTTGGAATTAAGAATTCCTTACCAGAACGGGTTACCACTGAAACAAAGCGAGTATCTAATTTTCTAACCCAGCCGTAAACATTTCCTATTTCTACAACATCACCGGGTTTAATTGATTTGTCAGCCAGAATAATAATTCCACTGATAAAGTTAGAAACAATTTTCTGCAGTCCAAAACCTAAACCAACACCAATAGCACCACCGAGGAAAGCAAAGGCACTTAGGTCAATCCCAACTGAACTTAAGGTAAATAGAATTGCAGAAGTAAAAATCAAAAATTTAGCAATTTTATTTAGTAAAACTTTAACAGATGGAGTTAAACCACTACTTTTATCAATTCTTCCAGTTACCAGTCGGCTCAACTTACCGGCCAGCCAGAATAAAATACTGAAAATAATTACCGTCTTGATTAATAATAATAACGAAAGTCTCAAATTTCCGCTGTTAAAAGCTAAACTATCTAAGAAATTTACTGTTTCCTGATAAATATTTAAAATTCTTAAAGCTGCAATAATCCAGATTAAAGCTGAAAGAAAACGAAACATCCTGTTGCGGGGAAAAAATAGAGTAATAGTTTTTACTATCAGCCAGGCAGAAACTAAATTACCAAAGATGCTAATAATTACAACCGGTAAATTAAAGGCGGCTGCAGTAACATAATAAACTCCAATTAAAATCATTAAAATTAACGGAAATAATAATTGATCAATAATCCTGACTTTTTTTTGTTCTTTTAAAGCCTTAATTTTATCCAATAATTCATCAACATATTTGAATAAAAATTTGGAAAGAAAAAAAGCAGCAGCAGTAAGTAAAACAAAAATAATTAATTCTATTAAATTAGACCAGATTAAAAGACTGTTTTCTATTTTATCTATTATCAGCTGCAGATATCCATCCAACTGTACATCCTCAAACATTTAACCACCTCTCCCAATTTTTATTTTTAAACTACTGATCTGATAAAAACATTCTGCATAAAAAATAATAAAATAAATGAAATAACTGCTGCTGTAATCGGAGTTAAAATCCAGCCCACTCCAATTTTACCCAGCAGCTTAAAATTAATATTCCTTCCTCCTTTAGCCAGCCCCAGCCCCAGCACAGCCCCAACAACTGCCTGTGAACTTGAAACCGGTACCAGTGGTAAAGAGGGCAGCCCAAGCATTATTAAAAAGTTTTTCAGGCTAGCAGAAGCAAAAACAAAAAGCGTTGTAGAGCTTGCCAGTACAACTATAAAGGCACCGATAGGAGAAATGTCCATGATATTGGAGCCAACAGTGAGCATTACCCTCTTAGAATAAGTAACAACTCCAACTGAAATTGCAATCCCTCCCAGCAAAAACAGCTGCTGAGCTCCACTAAAAGTCATGATTTCTAAATTAAAGTCAGGAATCTCCAGAATTCCAGTAAAAACACCCATTACATTGGCAATATTATTGGCTCCCAGTGAATAAGCTCCAAAAGCTCCTACAATTAAAAGCCCCCACCTTGTATAAAAATCAAGCTGCAGCAGATGAATTTGTGCATTATTTAGCCATTTTTTAAATATAAAATATAAAACTACGGCAAAAAAAGCTGATAAAATCGGCGAAAATATCCAGGCCCCTACAATCTCTCTGAGAACTCTTAAATCAGTAGCTAAACCTGAATAAAGATTCCAGCCAATTATCCCCCCCACAATTGAATGGGAAGTAGAGACAGGCAAACTTAATTTTGTCATCCAGTAAACTGCAACTGCGGCTGCAAAAGCAACAACAAAGGCAGCAGGTAGAGTTCCAACCTGTCCTAAGGCTCCCAGGGTATGAGAAGCGCCGGCTCCACTGACTACTGCTCCTACTATCACAAAAATTGTCATGATCAGGGCAGCTGTTGAAAATTTGACCATTTTACTGCCAACTGCTGTTCCAAATATATTGGCTGCATCATTGGCTCCTAAAGACCAGCCTAAAAAAAGTCCACTGGAAAGATATATCATAACCTCAATCATTTTTTACACCACCAATTACCACTAATTTAAATTCTTCTTTTGACAGCTGCTACTGATACATCTTCACTAACCATTTCAGCCTGATCAGATAAGGCTGCTATTTCTTCAATAAAATATCTTAACTGCAGTTTGTAAGCAATTTCAACTTCCTGACACTCATCTGAAAAAATTCTTCGCTTCAGTCTCTCCTCATTCTTATCTGCCTGATGCTCAAAAAAATGAACCTTATTTACATAATCATTGACCTGAGCAATTTCTTCGAAAAATGATCTGACAGCTTTGACAAGCATATCAACTGCCTCAGCACTGTTTTCCACCAGCTCCAAAAAATCACTTTCCAGTTCAGCTGGAATCACCGGTTTTTCAATTGAAATTTCATAAATCACTTCCTTAGCCAGATCAGTAATTGTGTCAATTTCTTCAATAATATTTAAAACATCAGCTCGTGATTCAGGAATCAGCATATACTTATAAAGCTTGTACTTAATGTCTTTTTGATGTTCATCAGCATTATTTTCAATTTCTTTAATATCTGTCAGAGCTTCTTCGAAAATATCAAAATCTTTTTTGATATATCTCCTTAAATCCCTCTTAAAAGTCAGCGCACCCTGATTAACAAGATCTAAATATTCTCCAATTTCAAACTCTAACTCTTTAGAACGTCCAAATAAAATATGAGGCATGATTGTCACTCCCTGAGGTATAATTTTAACTCTTCTTCTAAACTGGCTGCATCTGTAAAATGAATAACTCTAATTCCAGCTGTGAGAGCTCCTTTGATATTAGCTCTGGAATCATCGATAAATAGTGTTTCGGCAGCATCTAAATTAAATTCAGTCAGTAAATAATCATAGATTTCAGCCTCCGGTTTAATCAAACCAACTGCAGCAGAAATTACACGACCATTAAAAAAACTAAAAAAATCATATTTATCAATAACATAGTCAAATGCCCACTCATGAAAATTTGATAAGATATATAAATTATAATCTTTTTTAGCTAGTTCCTTTAGAATTTCCAGAGTGTCTGCTTTTAAAGTTAGCATTTTTTCCCAGTCAGCCATAACATCAGCAATCTCTGTTTTTAAATCTGGGTTCTGCTGCTGCCATTTTTCCACTGCCTTTTTCTGGCTGATAGTCCCCCGATCAAGCTGCAGCCATTCTTCAGTCTTAAAAATTGCAGATTTTAAATTTTCTTTTAAAGTTCCCTGATAACCTGATTCTTCTAAATAACTGTCCGGGTCAAACTCAAGCAGTACATTACCAAGATCAAATACAATATTTTTAATCACTTTTTAGCCCCCGTTTGATGGTACCGGGTACTTGTAAAATTTTACCAATAAATATCTAAGTTAATAAGGAAAAATTTTACAAGTACCCGGTACCTAAATATCTTCTTAATATATTATTCTCGCTTAACTAAAATTTTCCTGTTTATTTTTAGCTTTAAAAATAAAAAACCCGACTCAGAGGTCGGATTTTTCGAAATAATTGATTTAATTTATCAAATCAGTTTTAAATTTAATTTAAACTACTTTTTAATTATTCAATCTCTGCCTTCATTTTATCTATCAGCTCATTAAATCTTTTATTATATCCTTCCTGAAATTCTGAGAGCTTCTGAGCCAGCTGCTGCCTCATCTGAGCATTCATTCCCTGCTGACCCTCACCGCTTCCATTCTGAGCTGCTGCCAGCGGATTTTGACCCTGTCCCTGAGCCTGCTCTAGATGCTGTTTAACCTGTTCATCAAGCTGTTTCTTCTGAGTCTGATACTGCTGCTGCAGGCTCTGTGCCTGAGTAAACTGCTTCTCAAAAAATGTAGTATTTCCACTTTCCTTAAGTGATTCAACAGCAACAACAGCTTCTTTGCGTCTTTTTATCTGTTCAGAAGAATTTCGAAGTCCTATTGATTCAATCAACATCAGCTGTGCTTCTTTTAAATAGGATTCCTCTTTATTTTCCAGTCTGTGCCATAGACCCTCAGCATCTATTTCCTCTTTAAAAAATGGAGCCATAATTTCTTTAAGTTCTTCTCTAATTTCTAGAGAATTAACTTTCTCATCATTTGTTCCATAAAGTTCATCTGCTCTTTCCATTGCAATTTCATAAGCGCTTTTCATAATTATCAGTCCTCCTTAAAAAGATCAAAAAATCTATCCTGATATGCATTAAAAACTCCCCAGCGGTCAAGTTCCTGTTTTAATTTTGCCGGGTCTTCATCACCATTTTTAACCATCTCAAACATCTTTTCGATCTCTTCACTGGCTGCAATCGGCAGTCCCTCGAGATTTCTGGTAACTACAGAATAACCATCATCATCTGTACTTAAAAAACCTTTTTCCTCATAATCAGGTAATTGAGATTTATAGGCACTTCTAAGCATTAGCGTCTGGATAAACTTCATCAGCGAAACATCCCAGAGCTCATCTATACCTTTGATAATTACAGTTAAGCTTCCATCATTCTGATCTATATCTTCTCTAATTTCTGCTTCCGCAGCTTCAATTTCCCTGCTGATGGTAAAAGTGCTAATTGACTGTTTGCGGTAATTCATCTTATAAAGAAGACCTGCTAAATCTGGATTTTCTCGAGCAATCATCTGCATTGCTTTTTTTGCTTCCCCACTAAAACCACTCATCTTTATCATATAATCCGGAGTCAAAAGTTTTGGTTTTTTCCAGGTGATTTTTCCCTCTCTCACCTTAGTTTCTGGACCTTCTTCCGGAAATTCATCCAGATAATATGGCTTGCTGAGTACATAATAGTGTAGAGTTGTATCATGATCGGTAGAAATTAAATCGTCTGGCTCAAGTAATATCTCGGTATTTTCCAGTACTTCTTTAATTCTCTGCTTATCTTTCATTTTAACTCCTCCTCTCAAGCCTCAATTGGAGTTTTTTACTCCTGATCTATATATTATATTATACATTAATTAGAGTAATGAAGTCAAAAAACACTGAAGCTAATTAAAATTAACCTCAGTGTTTATCTTAGTAACTGTTTTTTTGAAAATTGATTAATGCTTTCCCAATAATTAAAGAAAATACTGCAGCCACTATTATTTCGGGAATACCATTGGTAGCTGCTACAGCAAGAGCTGCACTTAAAGGTAGATAACCTCTTATAACAGCTAAAGTTAGTACTCCAGCTGTATTGACAATTGTTCCCACAGCACCAGCAATAACTAAAGAAGTGCTCTGATTAATATTTTTAGTAGAGCGGTAGGCATAATAGGCTGCAACACCAATAAAGAGTCTCGGCAGCACTGCAACTATTGGGTCGGCAAAAATTGGATTAGTAGCTCGTATAAAGCTGAAAACGCCAAAAATTAAACCAATCAGCAGTCCAACTACAGGTCCTTCGATAATCCCACCCAAAATAGCCGGGAGATGCATTATTGTTGCATGACCGGCCGCACTTGGCCAGGGTATTAATCCCAGTCCTGTAGCACCTAAAATAATAGAAATAGCTCCCAGCATACCTGCAATCACAATCTGTCTTGTTTTGAGTTTTATTTTCTTTTCCTCCCATCCCAGTCCATTGATCCAGGTGGACTAAACTTATTGTATTTAACAGATTCTTCAGGGTACAGATCTCAAAATATCAGTTTCCGTCCCCACTGTTATAGCTATATTATAATAATTATTAAGACAGATGACAAGTAATTTTCAAAATTTATTTTCTTTTTTCTGTCAGCTTTTTTAAATAATTAATAATTACCTGATCAACTTCCATTGCTTTAAAATGCTCTGTCAATTTATCTTCTTTAAAATAGCGCAGCAGTCTAACCAGATAACTCATCACTTTATTGCGTTTGCTTTCCCGCATCAATTGACGGTGGAAAAGTTCTGTACTCATTTCATAATAATTGAGTTTTAAAGCTGCAATTAATCTGTAGAAATCCAGATATTCATCATCTAAGTATTTACCATATGGAATTTCTGTTAGAATTGGAGCTGGATCAGAAAATCTTAAAATAGTTTCATAGTAAGCAATGGTATCAAAATAACCGTCTACAGCTGCAGCTTGAACTGACTTTAGCAGCTCTGCTTTTTTACTTTGTTCAAGTTCTGATTGATATTTTAAGAGTCTTAGTTTAGCGTAACTTAAGGCTGGAGTCTCAACTCCGGCTGCTTCAACCTCTGCTATAACCTTATTTAATTCCTGAGTTGTTATTTCTCTCCCCTGATCATAAATTGTTTCATCACCATCAAGAGCAGCCAGACTAATAAAAAGACGGTTATTATAAATATCTTTTTTCTTTATCCGGTCAACAAAATCAGTATCAATTAATTCCAGCAGTCTGTTTAAAAGATTTTTTTGATAATTTCTGGCTTCTTCATTTTCAATTAACATCATCAGGCTGGCCAGCAGATTGTCCTCTTCTCCCAGCAGCTCATCAAAATCTATAACAAAATCAGCCAGATCCTGATCAGCTCCATGCTCAACTAAAAATCTTAAATAATCAGCAGCTACCTGCCAGTTGTGGAAGTGACCGTCTTTTCTGCCTTTTTCAATTTCAAAAGCTGTTTTGATCTTTTCTGCTGCCTGTTTAAGATTACCCTGCTGATAATCAGCCAGGAATAATAGTCTTAAAAAATCAGGGTTTTTCATCTGCTCTGATTCAAGTTCTTCTGCAAAATCTGCAAAATCAGAATATAATTCTGAGGCGAGATAACGGGAAAGAATGTCCAGTGCAATCTGTGAATTTTTGGGAGGAAGATCTTTGATTTCAGCCAGCAAATCTTTAGCTTCACTTTGAGCTGCACTCATTTTGAGATTATCAAGCTGCTGAAAAACATTGAAAATTTCTGCTGCCTGAGATAATGCTTTCTTTTTTTTCAGTTCTTTATTTTCAGGCAGATTAAATCTTTCCTTAATAAAATTATCTAAGAAAGAGATAACGCGCATCTGTTTGTACTCTTTAAGCTGTTCATAATACTTTTCAAAAAGACTTAAAGCACTGACTACATCATCTAAATCCATTAGAGTTTCCAGACGGAAAACAATCAGCTGTAAATTTTCTGGATCAATCTGCATGGCCCGCTCAATAATATCATTGACCCGCTGGAAATTCTGCCCCTTCTTATAAACCTCAGCCAGAGCAATTAAAAGAGGAATACTTTCTCCTTTGGCTTCCAGTGCCTGACGCACAAGCTTTTCTGCTTCATCTACTTCTTCCTGATCCAGCATAATATTTACAAGTGGAGAAATAAATGCTTCATCTAAATCAGTACCCATCAGCTGCCAGGCATGCCTTAAATATTTTCCTGCCTGCTGATAGTTATTACTCTGTAAACTGTAAACAATTAGAGGCAGCAAAAATCTATGTTCTAATGGATAATTTTTAACTGCTTCTTTTAATAAACCTACCACTGCTTCTTCACTTTCTGCCTGCTTAACTTCCCCAAAATATTCCTCTATACTTTTATCAGGATTATTGCGGGCACAGCATTTTTTAAATTTTTTACCGCTGCCGCAGGGACAGGGCTTATTACGGCCTATACTGTAGGAATGAACTGTATCTTTTTCTTTTCTTCTGGCAATATTTTCTTTTAAAGCTTTCAATCTTTTGTCCATCTTTTTCCCAACCTTTCTTTTTAATCTTAAAATATAGCATTAATAAAGCTCCATCAAGCTAAAAAGCTTCCGGAGCTCAATTATTTTTATTCAAATTTCTTTCCACCTCTTATAATTATAGCAGAACTGCTGCCTTATTTAAAGCTGAAGACAGCCTTTAAATTTTATACTTTCTAAAATATTATCCCTGAAAGGTAAATAACTGCTGTGATAGTAAAAGCACTAAATATGGTAGTTGTCAGAACAACCTGAGAAGCAAAATCAGGTTCATTATTAAATTCAACTGCAATTAAAGCAGTATTAACTGCAGATGGTACCGCTGAAGAGATAAATAAAACTCGAGCCATAACTCCATCTATTCCCAGCAGCTGAATTAAAAGATAAGCAAGCAGTGGTCCTCCAATTAAGCGGCTGAAGCTGGCCAGATATACATCCATGTTTTCCAGCTCTAATTCAGCAACGGAAAGCTGAATACCGAGGGTCAATAAGGCCACTGAGATCAGCCCATCATGCATATATTCAAAAGCAGGCCAGAGAAAAAATTCAGTTAAATTAAAAGGAACTATCTTTAATAAAAGGGCAGCAAGCACAGCATATAAACTGGGCATTTTTGCTGTTTCAATAAGTGTATTTTTAACATTCATCTGTCCCCGTCCGGCATTATAAAAACCAATTGAATTAGTAGTTAAATTTTGAACCATTAATACCATAATTTGAATTGATACTGCATAAGCTGCATATTCAGTCCCTGCAAAAACCAGAGTAATCAAAGGAATACCAAAATTCCCGGAATTATAAAACATAACAGAATTTTTAAAAGCACTGGCTCTGGACATTTTATAACCCCTGATTTTTGCCATCAGAGAAGACAGCAGGGTCATTGCTGCCAGGAAAATAAAGGCAAAAGTTATCGCTCTCATTAAATCAAATTGAATTTCAGTCTGATAAACTTTAACCAGAACCAGAGCCGGTACAAAAACATAAAAGTTAATCTTTGAAAATGAATAAATATCAAGTTTAAAAGTCTTTTCTAAAATAAAACCGAGGCATATTATAAAAAAGATAGGTGCTATATTATTTACTAGAATAAAGAAAAAGACATCCATTAAAATACTCCTTTGTTTTTTATTTAGTGAAGCAGAAAATTTCTAACTATTTTTCTTTAATAATCTCTTTTATATTTTTAATTAATAAATCAATATCATTCTTTTCTACAACTAATGGCGGTAAAAAACGCAGTGTATGTTTTTTAACTGCATTAATTAAAAATCCTCGTTCAAATAGCTCATTTGTAATTTCCTTAGCTGAAAGGCTTTCTCCGAGCTCAAGGGCCAGCATTAAACCCTTACCTCTTGTTTCAACTAAATTATCTGCTGCAGCTGCCAGTTTATCCAGCTCTGATTTAAAATAATTACCTTTTTCTTTAACCGTATCTAAAAAATCAGCCTCCAGCATAATATCTATTACCTTTGAGGCAGCTCTGGTTGCCAGCGGATTACCACCAAAGGTTGTACCATGATCACCTGGCTCAAAGGCTGCAGCAACCTCTTCTTTGGCCATAAAGGCACCGATTGGAACTCCTCCACCCAGGGCTTTGGCCAGAGAAATAATATCAGCTTCTACTCCATAGTTCTGATAGGCAAAAAGCTCACCTGTTCTACCCATACCACATTGAACTTCATCAAAAATTAAGAGTATATCTTTTTCATCACAGAGCTGACGTACACCTTCTAGATACTCCTGTTCTGCCGGATAAATTCCGCCTTCTCCCTGAATCGGCTCCAGCATAATTGCTGCTGTTTTATCTGTTACTGCTTTTTTTAAAGCTTCCAGATCATTAAAAGGAACTGTATAAAACCCTTCCGGCAGTGGCGTAAAGGGCAGCTTATACTTATCCTGACCGGTTGCTGTAACAGTCGACATTGTTCGACCGTGGAATGACTTATCAGCTGTAATAGTTTCAAATTTATTAGTTCCTTTTTTCTTGAAATATTTGCGGGCCAGCTTTAAAGCTCCCTCATTTGCTTCAGAGCCACTGTTGGCAAAAAAGACGCGGTCATAACAGGAATTCTGACAGAGTTTCTTTTCCAGCTCTGCCTGTGGTTCAATATAATAAAGATTGGAACAGTGAATAATTTTATCAATCTGCTCCTTTAACACATCCTTAAAACGCTGATTGCTGTAACCTAAGGCATTAACCCCAATTCCAGCTAAAAAATCACGATATACCTTTCCATCTTTGCTGTATAATTTGATTCCCTCAGCTTTCTCAACATATAGCGGGTACCTGCCGCTGTAGACATTCATAAAATGTTTTTGATCCATCTCAACAATTTCTTCTATTTCCATCTTATCTCTTCTCCCTTCTAGATATAGAAATAAATACTTCTAAAATAAAATTAATCCTACAAAAATATTATGTATTTTCTGCCAGAGCCGCAATTTAAAAACTAATCCTTTAAAATCATTGTTCCTACTCCCTGATCGGTAAAGATTTCTAAGAGCAGTGGGTGTGCAACCAGGCCATTAAGAATATGAGTTCTGACAACTCCACTTTCTACCGCCTGCATACAGCCTTCAACTTTGGGCAGCATTCCACCTTTAATTTTACCATCGGCAATCCAGCTGCTGATTTCTTTAAATGTCAGCTGAGAAACTCTGCTCTCTGCATCTTCACTATCATAACGAATCCCATCCACATCAGTCAGGTAAATCAGCTTTTCTGCTTTTAAAGCAGCTGCCAGTTCTCCTGCCACACTATCTGCATTAATATTTAAAGTTTCTCCTTCTTCATTAACTCCAACCGGGGCAATAACTGGAATATACCCATCCTTAATTAATTTTTCAACCAGCTCAGGCTGAATCTGCTCAACCTCTCCCACAAAACCCAGATCCTTTGCTGGATCAATAAACTCTTTCTTTTTTGCCTTAATCAGGCTGCCGTCCTTACCTGATATCCCAACTGCTTTAGCCTCCATCTTATTCATTAAAGCCACTATTTCTTTATTAATCTGTGCCGAAAGAACCATCTCTACAATTTCCATTGTTTCCTTATCAGTAACCCTCAGGCCGTCAATGAAATTCGCCTCGATATTTAGACGTGCCAGTGTTTTATTAATTGCAGGACCACCACCGTGAACAACCACCGGATTGATGCCTACATATTTCAGCAAAGTAATATCTTCAATCAACTTTTCTTTTAACTCAGCATCAGCCATAATGCTGCCGCCATATTTGATAACAAAGGTTTTACCAAAAAAATCTTTAAAGTAAGGTAAAGCCTCAATTAAAACATTTGCCTTTTCTATTAATTCTTTGATTGTACTCTCCTCCTTGCTGCTCTATACTATTTTTAGGGAAATAAAGCTGTTGCTTTAAGTCCTGTATTTTCTGGATAAGCAAAAATAACATTCATATTCTGTACTGCCTGACCTGCCGCGCCTTTAAGCATATTATCAATGGCCGAAACAATAATTAATCGCTCTGTCCGTTGATCATATTTAAAACCAATCTGAGCAAAATTTGACCCGGCTACATTTTTAATTTCAGGCAGCTTACCTGTAAGCAGCTGCACAAATTCTTCCTGATTATAAGTCTGCTGATAAAGTTCTAAAATTTCAGTTTCAGAACTGCTTTCTTTTAAATTAAGATAAATAGTTGCCAGAATCCCTCTCTTTATTGGAACTAAATGGGGGGTAAATAAAATCTGAGCTCTGCTGACTGCTGCAGAATTATCTGCTTTAACAGTTTTTGACTCCAGCTGATATTCACCAGCTAAAAACTGATTGGAAATATACTCTATTTCCGAGCTGTGTCTGTGTACTGCAGGGCTGTAGGCCTTCATAGTGTTGTGAGTCTCAGTAAAAAGCAGATTCTCTTTCAGACTGCGGCCGGCTCCACTAACACCCGATTTAGCATCAATAATAATCGAAGTTAAATCTACTTTGGAAAAATTTAGTAAAGGTAAAATTCCAAGCAGTGATGCAGTTACATAGCAGCCGGGATTGGCCACTAAATCTGCCTCTTTAATCTTAGCTCTATTCAATTCTACCAGACCATAAACTGCTTTTTCGGCAAGCTCTGGGTATTGATGCTCAACTCCATACCATTTTTCGTAAATATCCAGATCATGATAACGAAAATCTCCACTCAAATCAATAATTTTTGCTCCTCTACCATAAAGCTCAGCCACAATGTTTTGAGAAACTCCATGCGGCAGAGCGGTAAAAATTAGATCACTGGCTTCAGGATTAAAAGCCTCCATTGATTTTAACTGATAATCATTAAGCTTTGAACCTCTAAACTGAGGATAAAGTTCGACCAGCATCTGTCCGGCACTGCTTTTTGAAACTAAATCTTTTATTTTAACTTCTGGATGCTCGTGTAAAAGCCGCATTAACTCGATTCCAACATAGCCGGTGGCTCCAACTATAGAAACATTAATCATCTGCTCAACTCCTTTAATACTCAAATAACTGCTGAAAAGTTAAATCTTAAATTATATCTTTTGCTTATTTTACCGCATTAAAGTATTTGAATCAAGCTATTTAGGTAATTTACTTAAATAAAGCAAAAAAAATGTTAAACAATTAATATTAATTGTATCTTAAATAGATTAAAATTTAAATTAGATAGAATTTGAAAAGGCAAAATGTGTATAATATATGTGCTAAAAAGGAGGAAAAAAAATGTTTAAAAAAATGATCTATTTTAGTTTAATTGTTTTTCTCATAATTTCAAGCTCATCCTTGATTTTAGCTCAAAATACTGACCTTAATCAGGATTCAGCTGAAGATGTTTTTTCTGAGGCTTTAGATGATTATAATCAGAAAAATTATACTTCAGCTGCAGAAAAATTTAATGCTTTACTCGAAAGAAATAATTTAAATGAAGAACTTGAATTTAGTGTTTTATATTATTCTACTATGACTGCTATAAAAAGATACCAGACCACTCAGGCCGTTAACTATCTAGAACAGTTTAATCAGGCTGGATTTCAAGATTCTAATTTAAACTGGAAAATAGGAGAATTATTTTTAAATAAAGATGGACAATTTGATAGTGCTAATTTTGAGACAGCTCTGGATTATCTTAATGAAGCAGAAGAAATGGGACTTGATAAACTAGCATTTAAAAGAGATCTTGCTTATGCATATCTCGAAACTCAGAAACTTGAAACAGCAGAAAATATATATAATGAAATAGTCAATGAAAATGCAACAGGTTCTGACTATTTCAATTTAGCCAGAATTAAAGAAAAACAGGAAAAACTACCTAAAGCTATAGAATATTATGAAAGCGCAAGAGATATGGGCGAAAATCGAGCCTCTTTATATCTAAATTTAGGTAATTTATATCAAAAACAGGATAATTATAATTCTGCTGTCACTACCTTTAAAGAAGGAATTGAAAACAGAAATGACTTTGCAGCTTTATATATAGGACTGGGTGAAAGTTATCTTAAATTGGAAAATTATACAGAAGCCCGAAAAGCTCTAACAACAGCAGTAGAAATCAATGAAAATTCATATTATGGATACTATTTACTGGGAAATATTGAAAAAGAGAGAGGAAGTTATAGTCAGGCTTTCAAATATTATGACGAATCACTTAAAAATAATTCGGATTATGTAAAAGCATATCTGGCTGAAGGTCAGCTGTATCTAGAAATGGAGGAATATCAAAATGCAATATCTAGTTTTTCTACAGCTGTAGAAAAGAATACTGATTATGCAGCAAGTCATTATTATTTAGGTAGAGCATATTATAAAGCTGATATGCTGGAAGAAGCTGCAGAAGAACTGAGACAAACGCTTCATATTAATGATAAATTCCCGGAAGCAAGAGATTTATTAGACAAAATCGAAGAAGAGTTGAATATTAGCTAGTATTTAAGTCAAAAGAAAGGGATGATATTTATGCAAAAAATCAAGCTAAAAACTGGAGATGAAATCCCAGCACTTGGTTTGGGCACTTCGGGTTTAAAAGGTAATGAATGCACTGAGGTTGTTAAACAGGCACTTGAGCTGGGTTACCGGCATATTGATACAGCAGATTTGTATGGAAACCACAGGCCAATTGCAAAAGCTTTAAATAAATCTGATATAGATAGAGAGCAGATTTTTATTACCTCTAAAATCCGGAGTGAAGAATTAGAATATAAGCAGCTTAAAAAAGCGGCAGACCGACTTTTAGATGAGCTGGATCTTGACTATTTTGATTTGCTTTTAATTCACTGGCCAAGTCCAAAGATTCCAATTGAAGAATCTTTAAAAGCAATGAAGGAATTAAAAGAAGCAGGAAAAACTAGGAATGTTGGAGTCAGCAACTTTACAATCCCGCTTTTAAAAGAAGCTCTGGATACTTACCCTGATTTAATTACTGTTAATCAGGTAGAATTCCATCCAACACTTCACCAAAAAGAACTTTTAGATTTCGCTTTTAAAAATAATGTTATTTTAACTGCCTACAGTCCGCTAGCCCAGGGAAAAGTATTTAAAAATAGTGTGCTCAAGGATCTGGGGGGGAAATATGATAAAACACCGGCTCAACTTGCTTTAAGATGGCTGATTGAAAAAAATATTGTTGCTATTCCAAAAGCGAGTTCTGAAGCCCACCTCAAAAATAATTTAGATGTTTTTGACTGGGATTTTCCGGTTGAAGCTGCTCGAGAAATGGAACTTTTAAATCAGAATAACCGCCTGATTGATCCCGGTTACCCTGATTTTGATTAGAAAAAAAGTAAAAGAGTCCCTTTTGTTTGTCAAAACAATTTGGGACTCTTTTAATCTATAGTTTCCTGGTATTAAAAAAATAACTCTGCTGAATTAACAGCAGAGTTTGATAATTTATTTTTTAGCTAAATTAAAGCTGATTAAATATCAAAATTAGGCAGCCATTCTTTTTCAGCTTCAAACATCTCATCAACCATTGCTCTTATCTGATCCATATCTAAAACAGATGCAGTCAGCGGGTCCATCATAACTGCCTGATAAATTTTCTCTTTATCACCTGTTAGAGCACCTTCTACTGCCAGTTCCTGCACATTGACATTTGTTCTATTTAATGCAGCAAGCTGGGTTGGTAAATCTCCAATATAGGTAGGCTGAATTCCATTTTTATTTACCAGACAGGGTACTTCAACTACAGAACCATCTGGAAGATTAGTAATATGTCCTTCATTTTTAACATTACCATGAATCACCTTTTCTCTTCCAGTTTCCATAGCTTCAATGATATGGGATCCATATTCATTACTTCTTTTTATTTCAATATCAGAGTTTATTAATTCTTCCATATCTTCCCAGTAAGTTTCCTTGTTTACCTTGCAGACATGTAAATAAACTCCCGACTCATCTTCAGTAGTCCAGCCAATTCCTCCACCATAGGAATCTTCTGGCTGTTCTCTCTGCATTCTGTGAATGGTGCTGATCCATTCTTCGTTTTTTCTAAAATAAGGTACATATTCAGACATATGGATAGTAGATTCAGTTACAAAATATCCAAAATGCTTGAGGAATTCAAATTTTGTTACATCATGTTTATAAGTATCTGGATCATCATATTTAGCTTTAATTTCAGGATAAAGATCTTTGCCATCCTTTTCAAATTTCAAATACCAGGCCATATGATTGATACCAGCTGAAACATAATTAACTTCCTCATAAGGGACATCAATATATTCACAGATTTCAGCCGCTGTTCCCTGTACACTATGGCAGAGACCAACATTTTTGATATTTGTAGCTTCATTAATAGCCCAGCAGTTGATAGCCATTGGATTAACATAATTTAAAAAGAGAGCATCAGGACAGAGCTCTTCCATGTCTTTAGCTATCTCAAGGTAGACCGGAATTGTTCTTAAGCCCCTAAAAACACCACCAGGACCCAGGGTATCTCCTACAGCCTGATTAACTCCATATTTGCGGGGAATCTCAATATCTTTTTCATAGGCATCAAGTCCACCAACCTGAATCATCGAAATTACATAATCTGCATCTTTCAGAGCCTTTCTTCTATCAGTTGTGGCTTCAATTTCTGTAGGAAAATTATTTTCTTCAACAATTCTATTTGCCAGTTTTTCTATCATTTCCAGTCTTTTAGGATCAATATCCATCAGTGAAACTTTAGTTTCTCTTAATTCAGGCACAGATAAAATATCAATTAAGATATTTTTAGCAAAAACGATACTTCCTGCACCAATAAATGTAATCTTTCTCATTTTATCATTCTCCTTTTATGTAGACATTTTTATTTTAACCATAAGGATCAGCAGCATCTCTTAATCCATCACCCAGAAAGTTAAATGCCAGGATAGTAATCAAAATAACTACTCCCGGAGTCATAATCCAGGGGTACTGACCTATTGTTTGAAGATTTGTTGCCTTACTTAATAATACTCCCCAGCTGACCATTGGCGGCTGAATTCCCAGTCCTAAAAAGCTGAGAGAACTTTCAGCCAGGATTAGCTGTGGAATTGCTAGAGTAGTAACTACAATAATGTGGCTGGTACAGTTTGTTAAAATATGTTTTGTAATGATGTAAAAATCTCCACCACCGGCAGCCTTAGCTGCTTCCACAAACTCCTGTTTTCTGTAACTTAAAACTTTTCCTCTTATCTGTCGTGCCATATCAGTCCAGCGAACCATAATCATAATAAACATTACAGCTATTAAAATTATAACAGGAGACCAGGTTACAGGAATTGCAGCACTTAACCCCATCATCAGCGGTAAGGTCGGAAACATCCTTATCATTTCAATAACTCTCTGCAGTATAGAGTCAACTATACCGGCAAAATATCCAGATATTCCACCAACAAGTGAACCAATTACTGCAGTTATCATTGAGCCCAGGATACCGATAGCAATCGAAACTCGACCACCAAAAATTATTCGGCTTAATAAATCTCTGCCCAGCTCATCTGTACCAAATAAATGCAGTGTTGCCCCTTCATCAACTCCAAATAAATGAAGATCACTTTCTATTAAACCAAAAAGTTCATATTCCCAGCCCCGAGTAAACAATTTAATAAAATACTTTTCAGAAGTGTCAGGTACATAAACCCGCTCCCAGGTTTCTTCATCAAATTCCTGCTTCAGACTGTAAACAAAGGGTCTAAAGTGAAAATTACCTTCTTCATCAAAAAAATGAATCTGCTGATAGCTTAGATAGGCTTTATTGTTATCAGTAGCATTATGATCATAGGGACTAAAAAAAGGTGCAAATAAACTGATTAAAGTCAGTAAAATTACAACAAAGGCTCCAAGCATTCCCAGTCTATTCTTTTTAAATCTCCTCCAGATTAATTCTTTATGAGTTAGAAATTTAGTCTCTTTTTCTTGCTCTGGCATTTATATACACCTCCTAAATAAAATATTTATCATTCATATCGCACTCTGGGATCAATCTGAGCCAGCAAAATATCTCCAAGTAAATTACCGATAACAAGTGTTACTGCCAGCATTAAAAGAAATGAGCCTGCCAGATACATATCCTGACTCAATAAAGCATTATAAAATGCGGGTCCGGTAGTTGGAAGCTGTAAAACAATACTGGAAACAATAGCACCCTGGATCAAAAATGGTAGAGACATACCAAGATACATAATCAACGGCTGAATCGCATTTCTAACAGCATGCTTATAAATTACAACTCTCTCAGTTAAACCTTTTGCTCTTGCAGTTTGAACATACTGCTTCTGTAATTCATCCAGTAAATTACCCCTCATAATTCTCATATTTTGGGCAGTACCTGCTATACCTACAACAAATACAGGTACCCAGAAATGCTGCAAAAAGTCAACAATTTTTGCCCAATTCCAGGGAGCAAATACATATTCTGAAGAAAATAAACCACCAACATGCATATTTAATTTAAAAGATAAAAAATACATGATTACAATTGCAAAAAAGAAATTAGGTATTGACAGACCAATAAATGCGAAAACTGTAGCAATGTTATCACCAAAACTGTACTGGTGAGTGGCAGAATAAATCCCTACTACAACACCAATTAAAACTGAGATTATATGAGCAGACAGGGCAATTAAAAATGTATAACCCAGGCGACCCCAGATAACGTCACTCACAGGTCTATTGTATTGAAATGAAAAACCAAAATCTCCTCTTAAAACTATATTTTTAATCCAATTTAAATATTGAAGCATAAAAGGTTGATCAAGTCCATATTGACTTCTCATTCTTTCAGCCATAGCTCTTGCCTGATCCTGTGACATTCCCGCCTGACTTGTCAGACGATTTTGTACAGTTGTCATATAATCACCAGGTGGTAAGCTGATAACAATAAAACTTACAAAACTAACAACAATTAACATTGGTATAATATACATTAGTCTTCTAATTATATATTGGAACAACTGCTCTCCTCCTTTTTTGAAAAATTTTACAGGATACAGATCTAAGACCTGTATCCTGTTTTTGATTCTTATTTAGAAGACCATTCAGTACCGGAATAGGCATCTTCTAAAGGAATTTCATCTAAAAATAACTCATCATACTGGTCTTCTTCAGCAACCCAGATAATCTGGATAGGCATCGCATTTACCATGTAATCATATAGATATGGTGGTAAATCTGAAGGGATATTTTTGAAACGATTATTAATAGCTAATCCCTGTCTCAGCTGATAGAGACCGATTGTATAAATGTTTTCAGTATATATTCTTTCAATTTCATGCAGAATATCTGTTCTTTCTTCAGCAGTTCTGGTTAAACGAAGTTCCTGCAGCAGGTCTGCAATTTCCTGTTCAAATGGAAGTAATTCTCTTGGATTTTCTGAACCTTCCTGATGATAACCAGGAGTTGAAGAAGAAATTGGTCCAACTAAATCCATAAAGTAATAGGGAGTACCGACCTGATCGTTTCTTGCTACATTAAGGTCAAAGTCTCCAGAATCCGTTCTGGCAGTATTATTGGGTCCACTTAAGACCTGCAGGCGAATATTTATTCCTACTTCTCTCAACATTGGCACTAAGGCTTCAGAAGCCTGTACTGAGGCAGCAGAATCCTCATTTGTTTTCAGCTGGATAATAAGTTCATCACCTGCAACTGCTGTACCTTCTGGCCAGTTAAGAATTCCATCATCATTTGTATCTTCAAAACCAAATTCTTCTTTAAGAATAGTTTTAGCTTTTTCAGGATCATAATCATAAACGGTAGTATTCTCATCTGAATGATAAACTGATCCATCTGGATAAGCTCCATGATATTCTTTTGTTAAGGGACCAGGAAAAGCTCCACTTGAAAGTGCTTCTTTATCAATTGCATGACTTAGAGCCTGTCTGAATTTCTTATCTCTAAACAGTTTTCTCAATTCAGCTTCTCTATCATCAGAAACACCATAGTCTTTAGAAAGATTCATTTCCAGTCTATACATAGAAGTAAATGGACCAAAACTCATTGTGAAATTAGAATCTTCTTTAAGTGATTCCTGACGTACCATTGCAAATGTACTTGGGTTTTCCAGATTAGTTCTGTCTCCCTCACCACTGACTAAGTTATTGGTTCTTGTTTCTCCACTTTCAGCTTCCATAAATCTTACTTCACTCATATATGGTAGCTGATTACCGGCTTCATCAACCTGCCAGAAATATGGATTACGAACCATTACTAACTGTTCACCTGCACTGTAGCGAATTGGAACCCAGGCACCCATAGTAACTATTGGGACATCATGAGCAGGGATTGCAGTTGGGTAATCCTCATAATTTGCATCTGCAGTATAAGCAGGATGGAATCTTTCGTAAACATGTTTTGGACTTACAGGAAAGTTATTGCGATCAAAATAGCTTAAGGCACTCATTGGATATTCAGCACCAAAATGCCATTCAACTGTAGTATCATCAATAACTTCTAACTCTGTAACTTCTCCACCATATGTCCAGTCATCAGCTGTAGCTGTGGAGGTAATCTGTTCATTTAAAATTAAATCATTGTAAGTAAAAGCAATATCTTCAGTAGTAAATGGCTCTCCATCTGACCACTTAGCACCTTCAATAAAGTTCATAACTAAAGTTTTACCATCATCTGTCCATTCCCAGTCTGTTGCCAGGTTTGGTACAGGATCAGGTTGATTTAGCTTCCACATTTCTCCTCTTAAGAGAGGGGATTCATGTAAAATCTGATGAATTCCAAAATAACCCTGAACATTTCCTGCTCCCCAGTTCCAGCCATCAATAGGAACAGCAAAAGTATCACGCCAGACGCCACCGTAAATACCAGCACCATCAACCATTGTCTCAGACTGACGGACTAAGGGAGTAGAAGGAAGTCTTTCTTCTAAAGGAGGTAATTCTCCATTTTCTACCATTTCTTTTAATTCAGGTGCCTCATTATAAGAATCCAGATTGGTAAATTGTATTACCTCATCCATATCCAGCTTACCTAATAAAGCTCTATCATCCTGAGCTAAGACAGTAAAAGACATTGAAAATACAAGTAATAACACCAATATAACACTTAACTTTTTACTAAATGATTTCATTTTATTCCTCCTTGATATTTTTAAAACAATTTTTAAAACTATTTTATAAACTACCTAATCTAATCGCCTTTACCACCCCCCTAAATCAGATTTATATTTATCTTAAAATAAATAGTTAACTAAAATATAATTAATTTCCAGCTGTATAACCATCTAATTTAAGCTTATCATGAAAATGACAGGCCACAAAATGTTCCTGGTCATTTTCTTTAGGCTGTAATTCTGGCTCTTTTTTGCGGCAGATATCTTCAGCATAAAGACAGCGTGTATGAAAATTACAGCCCGAAGGTGGATTAGCCGGATTAGGAACAGATCCTTCCAGGGGTAATCTGACATTTTTTGCCCTGGGATCAGCAATTGGAATAGCTTTTAATAAAGCTTCTGTATAGGGGTGCTCCGGATTACTATATATTTCATCAGCATCAGCAACTTCAACTATTTTACCAAGGTACATAACCATAACTCTATCACTTATATATTCAATTACACTTAAATCATGAGCAATAAATAAATATGTTAATCCCATTTCTTCCTGTAAATCTTTCATCAGATTAATGATCTGAGCCTGAACAGAAACATCAAGTGCAGAAACCGGCTCATCACAGACAATAAGATCTGGATTTAAAGCCAGGGCTCTGGCAATTCCAATTCTCTGACGCTGACCACCACTAAACTCATGGGGATAACGATTCATCTGATAATCCCGGAGACCAACTTTCTGCAGCAGTTCTCTTACTTTATCAGTTCTTTCTTTTTTAGTACCAATTTTATTTAATTTAAGCGGCTCAGCAATAATATCTCTAACAGACATTCTTGAATCCAGAGAAGAAAAAGGATCCTGAAAAATTATCTGAATATCTCTTCTTATTTTTTTAAGTTCTTTTTTATCAAGGCTATTTAAATCAATCATCTCATTATTTTTTTTAAATTTTACTTCGCCGTCTGTTGCATCAAGTAATCTTATTAAACATCTGCCGGTTGTAGATTTTCCACAGCCACTTTCACCAACCAGACCTAAAGTTTCACCTTCTTTTATGTAAAAACTTACATCATCTACTGCTTTAACATTTCCAACTGTTTTTCTAAAAATACCCTTTTTGATAGGAAAATACTTTTTTAAGGAATTAACTTCCATAATAATATCCTGTTCCGACATTATACTTCCTCCTTATCATCATATAACCAGCATTTTACTGCCTGTTCTTCACTTATTTTAAACATAGGCGGTTCTTTTTTGCTGCAGATTTCTTTAGCATATTCACATCTTGGTTCAAAATAACAACCATCTGGTAGCCTCAATAAATTGGGAACTGAGCCTTTAATGGGTGAAAGACGGGCTTTATTTCCGATTTTGGGTATTGATTTAAGTAAACCTTTAGTGTAAGGATGTTTGGGGTTATAAAAGATATCATCAGTATTAGCTCTTTCAACAACCTTACCGGTATACATTACAATTACTCGATCTGCCATTTCTCCAATCACACCCAGATCATGGGTTATTATCATAATCGACATATTAAATTCATCCTGAAGCTCATCCATCAAATTTAAAATCTGAGCTTCAATAGTTACATCTAAGGCTGTTGTTGGTTCATCAGCAATTAAAAAACTTGGATCACAGGATAAAGCCATTGCAATCATAACCCGCTGCCTCATTCCACCACTTAACTGGTGGGGGTAGTCGTCAACTCTTTTATCGGGAGCTGAGATTCCAACTTTATCTAAAATTTCGATTGCTTTTTTTCTGGCTGAGTTTTTATCAATATTTTGATGTAAATTTATTGCCTCCATTATCTGTGAACCAACTGTATAAAGTGGATTTAAAGAAGTCATTGGCTCCTGGAAAATCATCGCCATCTCATTACCTCTTAAAGATCTGATTTTACTTCCGTGTGGATTTAATTTTGTAATGTCAATTTCTTCAGTTTCAGAAGTATATTTTATACTTCCACCTTCAATTCTACCTTTAGGGTTTGGCAGCAGCCGCATGATAGATAATGAAGTTACACTTTTACCACAACCACTTTCACCAACCACTCCCAGGGTTTCTCCCCTTTTTACATTAAAAGATATATCATCAACTGCTTTGATAATACCTTCATCAGTGTAAAAATAAGATTTTAAATTTTTAACTTCTAACAAATTTTCCGGCATTTTTATCCTCCTAAATAATCTAATAATTATTCAATTTAATCAACTAGTTTGGCTACACTTTCTCTCTTAATTATTTTGGTAGGTAATGTAACAATACAGGGTGAGTTCATATTATTATTAATTCTCATCAGTAAAATATTAACTGCCATTAAAGCCAAATCTTTTTTAGGAACATTAACAGTTGTCAGTGGCGGATTAGTAAATCTAGCCATTTTTAAATTATCATAGGATACTATTGAAAAATCAGCTGGAATTTTAATCCCCAAATAATGGAGAGTTTTTAAGGCCCCAATTGCCATTTGATCACTGCTTATAAAAGCAGCAGAAGGAGCCGCTCTTTCAAATATTTTTTTAATAGCACCACAGCCACTTTCAACTGACCAGTCACCTTTTTCTATTAGCTCCTTATCAATTTCCAGACCAGCCTCCTGCATTGCTGCAGCATATCCCAGATACCTGTGTGTTTTTTCCATTGCTACAGGATAAATATCACCACCGATAAATGCAATCTTTTTGTGTCCATTATTAATTAAATATTTTACTGCTTTATAGGCTGCTTCTTCTCTATTGACATTAACCGCATCTTTTATGTATTTATTAAACCTATTTCCTATAAAAACAATATTTTTTGTTCTTTTATTGATTTTATTATATAGCTCATAAGAAAGATGATCAGATATTGAAATCACACCATCAAGCTCCTGGTTCAATAGTTCATCTATAGTACCTTCTTTTTTTATGTCTTCTTCAATTTCTAAAAAAGCAAGTTTATGACCTCTGTCTTTAATTTCCTGCTCAATCTTTTCAATGATAGTAAGAAAATAGGGGTGATTAAATTTTGACGTAACCTCACTTAATATACAGCCAATCTTCAATTTTTCTAAATCACTGCTTTCTTTATAGACTGTATAGCCCAACTTATTAGCCCAGTGCATAACAGTTTCTGCAGTTTCATCATTAACCATGCTTTGAGTGTTTTTATTGAAAACTCTGGAAACTGTTGAAGTAGAAACGCCAGCTTTTTCTGCTATATCTTTTAAAGTTACTGCCATAATAACACCACTTCCTGAACTGGTTTTAATTATTTTATATTTTCTCACTATTATATTTATTCTTCACTTATTGCAAAATTCCTGCAATAAATCTAAATTTTTTGCAAATTTCTTTCATTTAATTTCAATCGAGTAGGAGGGAAATAATTAATTTATTTCCCGACCTCTCACACCACCACAGCTTACCGTTCGGTACTGGGCGGTTCATTAAGATTTAATTACTTGTGCATATCTTTCCGTAAAACTAAAGTATCCCAGCCTCTTTAGAAATTGGTTGGTAAAGGTTCTTGTAAGTATTTGGCTATTGGATATTCTCCAGTAGCCTTTTCTTGTGTTAGCATATTGCCACGCTTTAGGCTTTTTAATACCAAGTTTCTTGAGCATCCTAAAACGAGTTCTAACTCTTTTCCACCTTTTCCAATAGCACATCCGTATTCTTCGTCTTGCCCACTGGTCAAGCTCTCTCATCTTGCTTTTCATATCAGCTATTTTATAGTAACTGACCCAGCCTGTAATTGTCTGTTTTAATTTCTTAAAACGATATTTCATCGTCCAGGGCTTGCTTCTCGATGTGAGTTCTTTTATCTTTGCTTTAACTTTCTTGATTGATTTCGGGTGGACTCTAACCCTTACTTCACCTTTCATTCGATAAAATGAAAACCCTAAGAATTTTCTTCTCCAGGGTCTGCCGACTGCACTTTTTGTTGTATTAACTTTAAGTTTCAGTTTCTTTTCAATAAATACAGTTAGACTTCCCATAACTCTTTCAGCCGCTTTCCTGCTTCTAACATAGATCTGATTATCATCAGCATAGCGACAGAATTTATGATTGCGTTTCTCCAGTTCTTTATCAAGTTCATCCAGCATAATGTTGCTAAGTAATGGACTTAAAGGCCCGCCCTGCGGGCATCCTTCATCTGTTTTCTTAATTAAACCATCAATCATTACTCCTGAGTTAAGATAAGCTCTTATTAATTTCAGCACCCTTTTATCCTGCACTTTTCTGGCTACTAAAGACATCAGTTTATCATGTTGAACAGTATCAAAATACTTTTCAAGGTCAATATCAACCACCCATGTATAACCATCATTTATATATTCTTTAGCTTTATTTACTGCCTGGTGTGCATTCCTTCCAGCTTCCAGCCTTCTTTCCTGAGAGCAGCCTTCATATGAAGTTGTCTGCTTTCTCTGTGTTTCCATCGAGTTGTTCAAATCTAAGAAACCTCTTAATGTTTCATCCTTCAATCGATGTATATATCCATCAATCTACTATGACTTCTGCTGCATTCTGACAGTTCAGCTCTTACATTACTGCAGAGTTTATTGCTCAGAAATTCATCACCACAATTTACTGTCAGACCTTCCCTGGTTAAGAATATTTACTTTCACTTCATATATCTGCTGTATTTACACTTCCTGTCTCGAATAGTTTTGGGCTTTGATTTGAATTGCAACCTCACCCACAAGAATATGCCTTCTATACAGTTCGTATTCCTCAGACCGAAGCTTTGCCTCCAACTTCCTTCAGATTCCACCTCGCGATGGACACCCTTGTCTTCAGCTAGTGGTTGGCACTATTAACCCCCACGTCAGACTTGCACTGATTAGCAAATATTCATGCCAGGCAAACAATCTTAAAAGACCTGCCATAAGGCAGATCTTTTGCGAATCTTATCTACTTAACTCTGTCAATTATTTGTTTTTGGACATCTTAACTATACTGTTTTTTTATTTTTTTCCTGTTGCAGTTCTTTATAGATAGGAAGATAAATAGACTGATCTCTGACTACACAGCCAGCCTTCTTTTTATTGGCCTTTAATTCTGCACACTTACTGCAACTGATGCAGACCTTAGAATTATCCATTTTACCCTTTTTTAAAATATCATTTGCAAAATTTGGGTAAGCAAATGCCTGACGACCAAAACCAGCTAAATCTGTCCAATCTTCTTTTATCATACCTGCGGCTGCAAAGATACCAAATTGCCTTAGCCAGCTGAAACCAGTACCAACCACTAATGTATCACTTAATTGTTCTTTAGTAAATTTAGTTAATTCAAGTAACCTTTTCACTCCAATTAGTGGATGCTCTGAAGGAATATATTCGCCATTGTCATAGGGGCGATTAACATGTGGTTTTAAATAGGGGGTGCTTGCAGTAACATTAATTATCTGAACACCAATTTTCTCTAACTCTTTAATTAATTTAGCTGTTTCTTTTAAATCAGGCTCACCATCCTGATCTGTTGCCCACCCCCCTGGAATAGCATCATAAATATTTAATCGTACTGTGATATCAATATCAACATTATCTCTAATTTTTTGAATTGTTTCCTTGAGAAAACGTGTTCTGTTTTCATAACTTCCACCATATTTACCTTCCCGATCATATGCTGCAAGCAAAGAAGATAATAAGTAACGATGACAGCTTTTAATATCTACAGCATCAAAACCGGCTTTAACCGCTAATTTTGCTGCATTTAAATAATCAAGCTGCAGTTGATCAAGCTCAGAATCAGTAATTATATGGAAATCGTTTTCTAATATTGAAATTGAATCAAGATTTTTATCTCGAAAAGCTATAATATTATTTTCTCCAAAACGAC
>JASMSZ010000118.1:0-35581 GCA_041694515.1 Halanaerobium sp. | reverse complement strand
GCCTCAAACCAATCACCACCATGGGGATAGATGCTGTAGGTAAAACTGTGCTGGCCCTGATCAGCCTCTGGATCAGGATCAATTCCTGATTTAATAAGGCTCAACCGCATTGTTTGACCTTTAATATCATGTCCATATTTACAGTCATTTAAAAGACTGACTCCATAATCTCTTTCGGAAAGATCCACCCATTTCTGGCCCACAGTTTCGAACTTAGCATAATCCCAGCTTGTATTCCAGTGAGTGCTCCGCTCAACATTTCCAAATTGAATCTCATAAGTAGCTGTCGTACTGCGAACATCCACCGGGAAAGCAGTTTTCAGCAGGATCTGCTGTTCCTGCCAGTCTACATCTGTTTTAAAATCAATTCGCCTCTGATTGGCATAAACAATCATCTGCTGTGAAATTGTCGAATCCAGAAACTTCCATTCCAGATCAACTACTATTCTATCATCTATTTTGTCTATTTTCAGCTTCTGGAGCTGATCAACTGGATACTCCTTTTCCTCGTAGTAAATATCGATGTCCCAGGCATTATACTGCATTGGTCGATCCTCAAATGCCTGCAGCAGATTGGCTTTTTTACCCTCAGGTATTATTTCCCGCTGGAACTGTCGGTCATAGATTGAAATAATCTGACCCTGATCATTCAGCTTTATCCTGTAATACCTATTTTCGATTAGATTTTTTTCTGGTTTCAATTTAAGTAAATTTTTTCTTCCGGCTTCACCAATTTCCTGAGCTTTACTCCTGGCAATTAAATAATTGATCTGGCTTTTTTTGAAATCAGCTTCTTTTTGAGCTTCGATTTCAGCTTCCAGTTTTAGGCCTTCACTGCTTTCTACAATATTATATGCTTTATACCCGCTGGCTGGAACATCGTCAATCATGATTTCTCGTCCATCAAATTTAATATAACCCGAGCGCTGCCAGGGTAGTGAATTAAAAACAACCAGCTTTTTCTCTGCCCCTTTGATCTGAGCTGCGATTTCTTTTAAACCTTTATTTAATTCGCTTTCTGCAGTGCTAAAAAGCTGTTTAAATTCCGCTGCACTATCCTGATAAACCTCCTTAATTGAGGATCCTGGAAGAATATCATGGAATTGATTTTTAAGTAAAATTTCCCAGTTTTCCTTTAGATTTTCAACTGGATAGTCCAGATCAGCTTCAACAGCAGCAAAAGATCTGAACAATTCTGTATCATGGAGCTTAATTTCTGCTTTCCGATTATTTTTCTTAATTTGAGCCTGTGAGGTATAAGTACCGCGGTGATATTCCAGATACAGCTCACCATCCCAGACAGGTAAGTCTTTATTATCTTTAACTCGTTCTGCCAGCCTGGCAAAGTAATCTTCAGCTCTACCGAATTCAACCTCCGGCAGGCCGGGAATCTGCTGCATATTTCTGCCGGCTTCAATCATTTTGCGGGTTGGTCCTCCACCGCCATCTCCCCAGCCGTAAGCCAGGAGAAGCTGGTCATTAATATCTTTCTGCTGATAATTATCCCAGCTGCCTTTAACTGACTCCGGATTTAAAAGACCATTGTAAGTGTAAAAAGGCTCATCATTATTGACTTCTGGAGTTGTAATAAAATGGGTTAAAACTTCTGTCCCATCAATACCGCGCCACTTAAAGGTATCATATTCAGGCCGGTTAAACTGACTCCAGCTGATTTTGGTGGTCATAAAATACTCCATCCCGCTTTTTTTAATAATCTGGGGCAGAGCCCATGAATAACCAAAAACATCCGGCAGCCAGAGAATATTCCAGTCCAGATCAAATTCTTCCTTAACAAAACGCTGCCCGTGTAAAAATTGTCTGACCAGAGACTCACCTGAAGTCAGATTGCAGTCAGCTTCTACCCACATTCCACCGGTAACTTCCCATTTTCCTTCTTTTATCTTTTCTTTAATTTTTTTATAGATTTCGGGATAATCTTGCTTGATAAATTTATATAGCTGAGGACTTGACTGGACAAAAGTATACTCTGGATATTCGTCCATCAGTTTTAAAACTGTAGAAAATGTTCTGGCTGTTTTCTCTCTTGTGTGCAGCAGCCGCCAGAGCCAGGCTGCATCGATATGAGAATGGCCGACTGCGGTTATCTGAGGTAAATTTGATTCTGACTTTATTTCTGCCAGTGAATTTTTAAGATATTGATTGGCCTCAGCTGCAGTCTGCAGAAATTCGGCTGAACCGGGCTTTCTGAAATCAATGATATTGAAAGCATGATTAAGTTTGTTTAAAAGTTTATGCCTCAGGTTTTCACCTGCAGCCACTGCTGCTATTGTCTGCTTGAGGGTCTCTGCCAGCCTGTAAAACTCTTCTACATTTTTGTCTCTATAAACAAGGGCCGCCCTTTTAAACTGCTGTTTTTCTGCTCCGAGACCGCTGAATGCTTTAACTGCTATCTCTAAACTTTTATTTTCCATTTCTTTTCTGCTTAACTTGACCAGAGAATGATTGCGGTCCAGCCCCTGTAGAGCTCTGCCATTTAAATAAAGCAGGGATTCTGCTCCACTTAAACCTCCTGAATGACCCTGACCGGGGACGATTTCTAAATAAATATTTCCCTGCAGTTCTTTCCAGCTGTCAGGTACTGCAATCCCGGTCCTAAACCAGCAGCTTTTATTCTCTCCTCCCCAGCTTTCTCCAACACTAAAATCTTCTGCTTCAAGTTTTGCAAAATCAGGCAGAGTTTTAGTCTGAATGCTGGCCGGATATTTTTTTAAATGCTCAATAGCAATTTCTTTTTGATTTAATACTAATTTCAAATCTTTTAAATATCTTTCAATTTTTCCTGTTTTAAAAAACACTGTTATCACTTCCTCTAGTAGGGATTAATATATTTGTTGGTTGAGGTAACAAATTTCTGATAAAAATTATAATACTCAAATTACAATATACTCGTATATTTAATCAGTTCCGGGTTGTGGGTAGTGATCAAAATTTGTTTATTTGCTGATGCATCAACAAACATATCAACCAATTTAGAGATCAAATGGGGATGGATATTTCTTTCCGGCTCCTCAATTATTGCAATTTTTTTATTTTCAAAATAAAGAGCAATTACCAGAGCAATTGTACTAATTGTTCCATCAGAAAGAATTGAAGCCGGTATATATTCTTTTTCCGAATATTCTTCTTTGAGTTTAAAAAGCAATGATTTATCAGCAAATTTTTCTATATCAATATTATTAACAAACGGTAGAATATCTTTTACAATATTAGTGAATTTCCTTGCCTTGTTCTTATCTTCTATTATATTTTTTAATACAATTGCCAGATTTTCACCATCTTCTTCCAGCTCAGCTTTTCCAGTTATTGGAGTTGCTTTTTTAGATAATAATGGATTAATATTATAAATTGAAATCCCACCTAAAATTTCTCTGAGTGACCTCTCAATAATAAAAGCAAAAGGTGTTTCTAAAATCAATTCTTTACTGGATATTGAAATTTCTTCTACAAATGAAGGTAAAATATTTTCTCTGTTAATTTCTATTTGATCAGTTATTAAAGTATCTTTATCTATTTTAATATCAAGATTATCATTATTTTTCAGTAATGTTAAGATTACTTCTCCCAGTTCTTTTTGGTTTTTGGTTTTTTCTGCAATTTTATTTTGCTTTTCTACTTCGTAATATTTAAATTTTAAAGTTAATTGATCTTTTATAACTTTATAATCTTCTCCATTAAATTCAATTGCAAATTGATATTTACTCTCGTAAGCTTCTCTGCAGAGCAAAGTATTCTCATTTTCTTTTTCAATTTTCTGTATATTAGGGCGATCAAAAACTATTTCCAGCTTAAGTGGCTGCTGATCTCCAATCATAATATTTCTGAGATATTCTACTCCTCCCTGCATAGAAATCGCATTGCTCAAACCGCTTTGTATAATATCTCTAATAAAATCAAATACTTGAATAAAACTTGACTTTCCAGCTGCATTGGCTCCAATAAAAACATTAAATTGATTTAATTCAATTTCAAGTTCTCTAAAACTTTTAAAATTAGAAACTTTTATTTTTTTTATTCCCACTCTAATCCCTCCTGCCTGGCAAAACTTAATTAAAATACTCATTTTTTAGTTACTTTTAATTATAATCTATTATCTTTATTATATCACAACAAGAAAAAAATGACAGCTCCCGGTGGGACTGCCATTAAGATTAAATCTATTTTAACCTGCATCTTCAAATGAATCTTTGTTTAAGATTTCCTGCTTTAGTTTTGAAAATTCTTTCTCTAGTTCTAAAAGTTGATCGCGAACTGGGTCCGGTAAATCTGCATGAGCTAAATCTCTTTCTGGATGAACTCTGCGGCCATCACGGGTCACAACTCTACCCGGGATACCGACAACAGTAGAATTTTCTTCTACATCTTTTAAAACCACAGATCCAGCACCAATTTTTGCATCATCGCCAATTGTAATGCTGCCGAGCACTTTTGCGCCAGCTCCAATAACAACATTGCTGCCGATACTGGGGTGCCGTTTACCCCTTTCTTTACCAGTTCCTCCAAGGGTGACTCCCTGGTAAAGAGTTACATTATCTCCGATTTCAGTTGTTTCTCCAATTACTACTCCCATCCCATGGTCAATAAAAAAACCACAGCCAATTTCTGCTCCCGGATGAATCTCAATTCCAGTTAAAAAACGGGCCAGCTGTGAGATCAAACGGGGAATGGTCCTCAGCCCTTTACTGTACAACCAATGTGAAAAGCGATGAAACAGCAGAGCATGCAGGCCTGAATAGGCTAAAATTACCTCCAGCAAATTATCAGTTGCTGGATCTCTATCAAAAATTGCGTTAATATCACATTTTAATCTTTTAAACATTAATTTTACACCCCCCAAGCTCGACAATAGTCGAAAGATCTCTGCTATCCTATAATATAACAGTACCTAACACTTTTTATAAATCCGAGTTTTAAACTCAAGTTTATTATACTAATTTAAAAAGATAAATGCAAGGATTATTTATTCAATGGTAGTTTCTGGCACATCTGAAATTGTAAAACCAATATCAGTTCTGTAATGCATATCTTTAAATTCTATTTCATCAATATAATCATAGACAGTATTAATAACACTCAGTATACCCTCTCCGACCACTGTCATCCCCAGTACCCGCCCACCATCAGTATAATAACTTCCGTTTTCCAGACGCGTACCAGAGTGAAATACAATTAAATCGTCATGGTGTTTTAGATTTTCTAAACCTTTGATTTCATAACCAGAGGCATAGGTTAAAGGATAGCCTGCTGATGCAAGAACCACGCAGACTGCATCACTACCATAAATCTCAATCTCTTTTTTATATTTCAATCTTACATCATTTGTCATCTGCATCAGCTCCAGCAGATCTTCTGCTAAAAGCGGCATAATAACCTGAGTTTCGGGGTCACCAAAACGGGCATTATAATCAATTACTTTTGGGCCATTTTCTGTTAAAATAATCCCCACATGCATAACTCCTCTGTAATCAATACCCTCACTGTTAAGGGCGTGGAGAGTGGGCCTTAAAATTTCCCGGCAGATCTGCTCCATCATTTCCTGATCTACATAAGGTGAGGGTGAGTAAGAACCCATCCCACCTGTATTTGGGCCCTCTTCTCCTTCAAAGACCGCTTTATGCTCTCTGGTACTGGTCACAGGTAAAATAGTCTGGCCATCTGTCAGAGCAAAAATCGAAACATCTTCTCCTTCGATAAAATCTTCAACTACAATTCTATCACCGGCATCTCCAAAGACTTTATCTTCCATAATTCGAGCTACAGCATCCTGGGCATCCTGGTAATTAGAAGCTACAATTACTCCCTTTCCCCCTGCCAGACCATTTGCCTTAACAACAAGCGGATATTTGGCATTCTCAAGATAATTAAGCGCAGTATCCGGATCAGTAAACACCTCATATTCGCCTGTAGGTATATTATATTTATCAAGTATTTCTTTAGCAAAAGCTTTGCTGCCTTCCAGCAGAGCAGCCTGCTTTTTCGGTCCGAAGATCGGCAGACCCCGCTCAACAAAGTAATCAACAATTCCTGCTGCCAGCGGTTCCTCGGGGCCAACAACAGTCATTCCGATTCCATTTTCCTGAGCAAATTGTGCTAGAGCTTCTATCTCATCTGTTTCTATATCAACTAATTCTGCGATTTCTAACATTCCATCATTACCTGGAGCGGCATAGATTTTATCTACATTTTCACTCTGATAAAGTTTCCAGGCTAGGGCATGTTCTCTGCCGCCGTCTCCTACAATTAATACCTTCATAACCGATCCTCCTCATCTTATATTTATCTTCTAATTGCCTGCTTCCGGCCCGGGCCAACACTAATAATCCTGGCCGGAATTCCAATTAATTCTTCTATTCTCTCTATATATCTTTTAGCATTTTCAGGTAGTTTGTCATAATCTTTCACCCCGGTGATATCCTCTTCCCAGCCGGGCCATTTTTCGTAAACCGGCTCATAAGGAATCTCACTTTCTAAATAAGGTGGGAATTCTTCTACAATTTCCTCCCCATGCTTATAAGCTGTACAGACTTTAATCTCCTCAATTCCGGTTAAAACATCTATTTTAGTTAAAGCAATCTCGGTCAGACCATTGACTCTAACTGCATGTTTTAAAATTGGGATATCCAGCCAGCCGCATCGGCGGGGGCGACCTGTGGTCACACCAAACTCATGCCCTTGATCTCTTAAGTATTCTCCCCACTCATTATCCAATTCTGTCGGGAAGGGGCCGGCTCCAACTCTGGTTAAATAGGCTTTGGTAACTCCAATAACATCATCTATGGTTGTAGGGCCGACTCCGGTTCCTGTACAGACTCCACCGGCAGTCGGATTAGAAGAAGTAACAAAAGGATATGTACCATAATCTATATCGAGTAATGTTCCCTGAGCCCCTTCAAAAAATATTTTCTGATTTTGCTTATAGGCTTCATTAAGCAGCAGGGAAGTATTTGTCACATAGGGTCTCAATTTTTCTATGTAGGGTTGATATTGCTTGATAATTTCTTCTATTTTCAGGGTTTTGGCATCATAAACTTTCTTTAATAATAGATTGTGATAATCAAGTGCCTTTTCCAGCTTGGCTCTAAATCTACCTTCATCCAGCAGATCTGCAATTCTGATGCCCCGGCGGGCAGTTTTATCAGTATAACAGGGTCCAATTCCCTTACCGGTGGTTCCAATTTTACTGTCACCTTTGCGCTTTTCTTCCAGAGCATCAAGCATTCTGTGGTAGGGCATAATTACATGGGCTGTCTCAGAAATATAGAGGTTAGCTAAAGAAATACCTCTTTCTTCCAGACCCTCCATCTCTTCTACCATGGCTTCAGGATCAATTACCACTCCTCCACCAAGTACAGATTTTTTATCCTCATATAAAATTCCGGATGGGATTAGATGTAATTCAAATTTTTCATCATCTACTATGACTGTATGTCCGGCATTATTTCCACCACCATAGCGAACAACTAAGTCCGCAGTTTCCGCCAGCATATCAGTAATCTTACCCTTACCTTCATCTCCCCATTGTGCACCGACAACTATCTTATTAGACATTTAATTTCTCTCCTCACATATTCTTTAATTTAAAACTTCTCAATTCTACTTATTAAATCAATTTATGATTCTCAAAATATTTTAAGCTATTTTGAAATAATTCTAGCAGCAGGTTAAGTTAAACCTGAATAAATAATTTAGTTTTTAACCATATCTTCTCCGCTCTTAACTATAGTTTAACAAATATTTACCAGAAGTGCATCCTTTAATTTAAGATACATCAGTTTAAGCGGCTTAAAAATTAGTTAATATCCAACCAATTAATACCTAACCAATAACATACTTTATCTAAAGCCAGCCTCCTCTAGAGTAGGCCGGTCCGCTGGAAAATTTGGTCAATATTTTTTAAATATGCCTGCCAGTTAAAAATCTGGTCAAGCTCTGCTTCAGTTAGATATTCACTTATTTCTTGATCAGCCGAAATCAGCTTTCTGTAGTCAGTCTTTTCCTCCCAGGCTGTCATCGCATTCCGCTGGGCCAGCTCGTAAGCTTCCTCTCGACGCAGACCCTTTTCTACTAAGGCCAGCATCAAACGCTGAGAAAAGGTGAGCCCTAATGTTTTTTCAAGATTGAGCTTCATATTATCCTCATTGACTACCAGTTCTTCCATTACTATCTTAAATTTATGCAGCATATAATCCAGCAGGACTGCACTGTCAGGCAGTATTACCCTCTCAACTGAAGAATGGGTCAAATCTCTTTCGTGCCAGAGGGTTACATTTTCTAAAGCAGGAACAACATTACCGCGGATTACCCGGGCCAGCCCACTTAAGCGCTCACAGACAATTGGATTCTTTTTATGAGGCATGGCTGAAGACCCCTTCTGTCCTTTGCGGAATCCCTCTTCTACCTCCAGAATATCAGTCCGCTGCAGGTTTCTAATTTCGGTCGCAAACTTTTCTATCGAAGCAGCTGCCAGAGCAATTCTTTCAATAAAATCAGCATGGCGGTCCCGCTGCAGAATCTGAGAGCTGACCTTAGAATTTTTAAGTCCCAGAAGCTGACAGACTTTCTTCTCTACTTCTGGATCAATGGTAGCAAAAGTACCGACAGCACCGGAAATCTGACCGACAGCGACAACTTCCTCCAGCTGTTCAAAACGAGTAATCTGCCTCTCGATTTCCTGATACCAGTTTAAGACTTTCAGCCCCCAGGTAATCGGCTCAGCGTGAACTCCATGGGTTCGGCCGACCATAATTGTATCTTTAGCAGCCAGAGCTTTCTGGCCCAGAGTCTGCTTTAAATCCTTTAAGTCCTTCAAAATTAGCTGACAGGCCTGCTGCATCTGCACGGCTCGAGCAGTATCCTTAATATCAGATGAGGTCACTCCTTCGTGGATAAAACGCGACTCAGCTCCCAAATTTTCCGAAATCCCCTCAATAAAGGCAATCATATCATGACGGGTTTTAGCTTCTATTTCCTTAATCCGCTTTAGATCTACCTGCGCTTCCTGCTCAACTTTCTCAGCTGCACTGTCCGGAATTTCTCCCTGCTCTGCTCTGGCTTTTAAAATAGCAATTTCAATCTCAAGCCAGATCTCATATTTTCTCTCCTCACTCCAGACATTTTCCATCTCTGCCCGGCTGTACCTTGAAAGCATAAATAATCTCCCTCTCTTTTTTCCTTAATTAGATTAATTTTCTTTAATAATAAATATCAGTCATATTTCAGCAATTTAGCTGCTGATAGGACGATAATTTCTATATTCTCCTTTTTTCAGTTTAATATTAGCAGATGCAGTGGGTGCTGTCAAGATAAGTCGCCGGGGTGACTGTTGAATTTTGACGCAATTCCACGTATAATTATTAACTGCAGTTGATAAATTTATTGGATTTTTCTTAAAAAATCTCTGAAATCTGATATAATAAAAATATGGACTAAATTTTGAAGGGTTAATGGTGATAAAATGAAGCATAATTATTATAAGAAATCTATAGATTTAAGTGAAGCCGAAAGCAGGCAGCTTTTGACCTTAGGTGACAGTTTAATCGAAAAAGGTTTTCTGCGGCAGTTTTCCGGGGATCAGACAAAGGTTCTGCTCTATCTCCTAACACACGTTAAAGAAGCTAATGAAATAGAATTGGAACTTCCTCTGGCCGCTGGAGCACTGGGGATGGAAATTAAAGAATTAAAAACCTCTCTCCATAATCTGGCTGCAACCGGGATTATTAACCGCCGGACAGCAGAGCAAGAAAACTTTTTTCGCTGTTTTCTAAGTTTAGAAGCAGTTTTAACGAAAAATAGGGAACACAGTCTGCCTGAAGAAAGTTCTACTACCGGAGCAGAAGTTAGACAGCAGCTGATCAAAAGCAATTCTGCTTCTGAAAATGAAATCGCAGCTGCCTTAATTTCTTTTTTACCGCCTGGAGCCAGGAATATTCACCGCCGGGAAGAAATAAAAAGCTGGCTCAATGATTTTGAGCCTCAAATGCTCAAGGAACTGGTGCGCAGAGTTGACAAATGGCTCAAACGCCAGGGTGGTGATAACCACCTGCAGGGAGCTTATGCCTATCTCAAGGCAATTATCGATAACTGGTATCAGGAGGAAATTACCACTTACGAAAAACTGCAGGAACAGGATAAACTGCACCGGGAGACCAGAGAGCTGGCCCGGGCTTATGGGATCAGATCTTTTTCTTCCAATACAGCCCAGCTCAAAACTTTTCAGAGCTGGCTCAGCGGAGAACAGGCTTTAAGCAAAGAACTGGCTCTGGCTGCAATTAGAGAGGCTGTGCGCCGCAAAAGAGATGGTCAGCCTTCTTTAAAATATGTTGAAGATAACTTTATCAATCCGATTAAAGAACTCGAAATCAAAAATCTGGCCGATTTCCGCCGCTGGCTGCAGAAAGAAATGGACGGTCAGGCCTCGAAAGCTGACAGCAGAGATCAAACTGATTCTGACACTAAAGATAAAAAGCAGAAAAGCAAATCGGCTAAATCTAAAAATAGTAAAACCGATGAAAAAAATGATGAGAATAATTATAAGTGGAAGGACTTTTTTATTGATTTTGATAAGTATAAAGAATAAAATGTGCAGCTGCCGTTTACCCAACCAATTATTTCCAAAAATTAGTAGAGTAAAGTTATTATTTCCTGTTTGATAGATAAACACCACTTTAAAGGAAATTTATGGGTGGGTAAACGGTAGAGGAACAAAATTTGGAAAGGGGATTAATGATGCCACTACAGTTTAATTCGAACAAATATCAGGGTAAAGCCCGCGAAAAATATATGGAAGCTGAAAAAAGAATAGCCCGAATCCACAAAGAGTATCCTGATGTTGAGCAGGCATACAGCTATTTAAATTCCCTCAAGCGTGAATACAAAATGTTAAAAGTTGGCCTGTTTAATAAAGAAGAAATAGAAAAAAATTCGATTGAAGAATTAAAAAACGAGATTGATCATCTGGAAGCTCACTACCATCAGCTTTTAAAAAAACATGAGATTCCACTTGATTATAAGGAACCAGACTGGGACTGCGAAAAATGCCATGATACCGGCCGTATTTACCGCAACAACCAGTATTTAGTCTGCAGCTGTGCCAAAAATGATTTGAGACAGCGTAAACAGCATAATGGTAATTTGCCGCGCCACCTGCAGAATGCTGCCTTTAGCAGTGCCAATCTCAACTATTATGAAACCGATCTGATAACTGACAGCGGCATGAATTATCGGGAGAATGCTCAAAAAGTTTACAGCCTTGCTTCTACCTTTGTGCAGCGTTTTAACTCAGAGGGGCTCAGTCGCGGTCTAATTATTGAGGGGCCGATCGGGAGTGGAAAATCCTATCTTTTAGGCTGTATTGCCAATGCCTTAATTGACAGAGGAATTCAGTTCCGCTATATTGTTTATTCTGATCTTTTACAGCAGATTAGAAGCACCTACAACCAGAACAATCCCGAAACTGACGAAAAACAAATCTTAAGCACCGTTCAGAAAATTCCGGTCCTTTTAATTGATGATCTGGGGACTGAGAAGGCAACCGAATTTGCCTCTTCTACCCTCTATCAGATAATTGACCGCCGCTACAGAGAGGAAAAGCCAATTATCTTATCAACAAATTATTCAATCAAAAATTTAAAAAATCGTTTTCCGATTATGGGAGAGCGAATTTTTCAGCGGCTTTTAGAAATGAATAAGTATTTAGAACTTGCAGGTAATGTAAGAGTCAAAAAAATTGAAGAACAACAGGAGGCCTGATTATGACAAATGAAGTACAGAATGTAAAAAATAATGACCGCTACAACAAAAATGAATACCAGCTTTTAGGCATCCTGCTGCAGTATCCGGACAAGATTGACGAAGTTGCTGATCTGCTTGAGGTAAAGCATTTTCTGGATCCTCAGGCTCAAATTATTTTTGATCAGCTTTTAAAACAGTATCAGCAGGACAATCAGATTTCCCGGACTAAACTTTTAATCGATCTCCAGAGTCAGAATGCCGTAGATGAAGCGGAGCAAATTATTGAGCGGCTGACTTCTGGTTTTAATACAGTCGATGAACTGAAACCGACTATTGATTTAATCAAAAAAGATTATCAGCGCTCTCTTTTAAGAAGAGCTTCCAATAAACTGAGGGATTTAACTGAGGCCAATGATCTGACTATTGACGACTATCAGGCCCGGGCGCAGGAAATAATTTTTCAGGCCACAAGTGAGAGTAATGACTTAGAAAAACATATTTACAATATGGAAGAAGTTTTAATGAAATCTTTTTCCAACTATATGGACCGCAAACACAAAAAGGCTGATGTCGGTCTGCGCACAGGTTTTATTTCTCTTGATAATTTAATTGGAGGTTTTAAACGCGGTCACCTAACAGTAATTGCGGCTTCTACTTCAATGGGGAAAACCGCCTTTGCCATTAATATCGCCAAAAATGTGCTTAAAAGAAAGGCCAGGGTAGCCATTATGTCACTTGAGATGGATGCAGCTGAGGTTGTAGACAGAATGGTAGTCCAGGAATCACAGGTCAATGCCTGGAAGTATACTCAGGGTGAGACCAACGACGAGGAAGATCAGCGGATTTCTAAGGCTTTAGATAATTTACACGAGCTGCCCTTAATGATTTCTGATGAACGTGGTTTAAATACTGCTCAAATTAGAGCCCGCCTGCGGAAATTTAAGGCGCAAATGGATGGAATGGATCTGGCAATTATTGATTATCTGCAGATGATCCAGCTGCCGGAAGAACATGCACAAAATACTGCCCGGGCAGTCGGTCAGATTGTACTGCAGCTTAGAAACCTGGCCTCAGAGCTTGACATTCCGATTATTTTAATTTCTCAGATTTCGCGTAGTTTTACCAGCCGGACAGATAAAAGACCTGTTCTCTCTGACTTAAGAGATTCCGGTAATATTGAGGAGGTTGCTGATGGTGTTATTTTCCTATACCGTCATGCTCACACCTCTGCCAAAGCACGTGAAGAAGCCGAAGCCGAAGGTACCGAAAGTGATACCGATATAATTATTGCTAAACAGCGTACCGGGCAGACCGGAGCGATCAAACTCTTTTTTGAAGAAGAATTTATCCGTTTTGTGGACCCCGAAAATCTTTCCCTGGAAGGAACGATGCCTCATGGCTAATCTGGATAGTTTAGATTTAAAGCTGGTACTCTCCTTTGCTAATGCTTATCGGCGCCTCAATGAAAAGGGGGAAATTAGTGATCAGCAGTTAGCAGAGGTTATGCAGCTGGTGGAAAATTATCAGAACTTTGCTCCGGATGAATTCAAAAATAAGCTGCACGAAATTTTCCCGGAAAGTAATTTTTAAAGCGTACACTTACACGCATACACGCACCGGGAACCACCCGATTTATGTCGAAATATGTCTAAAAACCCTCTTATTAGCTGTTAATCGACATAAATAAAGAAAAAACGACAGGTTCACGGTGCATGTCAGTTGATGTCGAATTATGTAGGATAGGAGGTCAGTTTTATGGAAGAACAAAAAATTAATAAAATCAAGAATATTTTAGCAGACTATGGCCTTAAACTCCTCATTTTATTTGGCTCCTATGAAAGTAATAGCTTTAATGAGAATAGTGATCTTGATTTAGCAGTAAAAATTAAGGAGCCTGAGCAGCTAAAAAAAGATCAGCTGGATATTTTAAATAAAATTTCCGCTCTCTTTAATCAAATACCAGTTGATCTGATTTTATTAAATCACGCTGACCCCTTAATTAAATTCAAAGTAGCCGCAGAAGGAAAGCTTCTTTATCAAGCTGAAAAAGGCCTCTTTGAGAAATTTCAGGTGAGAGCAGCAGCTGAGCATAATGATGCTCGAAAATTTTATCAGCTTGAAAAAAAATTCATTGACGATTTTTTAGAAAGGAGCCAGTCTAATGACAGATCCGCTCATCGTGCGCCGAAAGTTAAGTAAGATGATAGAATATCTAGATCAACTGAAAGAAGTTAATCAATATACACTGGAAAATTATCTTGATAATTTTTTTGTTAAACGGACTGCAGAAAGATTAATCCAACTGATAGTTGAAACTGCGACGGATATTAATGGTCATCTAATAGTTAGTACAGGTCATAAACCTCCTGCAGATTATTATACTTCTTTTATTAAATTAAGTGAGCATCAGATAGTAGACCAAAAATTTGCTGAAGAAATTGCGCCCTCAGCCGGATTGAGAAACCGCCTGGTTCATGAATATGAGGAAATAGATGATGAAATTGTTTACAAAAGCATCCAAAAAACTATTGAGAGTTACAAAAAATACATTAGAAAAATTGAAAAATACCTCAAAAACATTGAAAACTCCAGCCGCTAAGCTGGAGCTTTTTCATTTCTAAATATCGTAATATTTTTGCTCATCACCATTATCATTATTGCTGTTATCCCGGCCAGAATTATTTTTATTTCTTTTTTGATCTTTCTGCTGATCTTCGTGTACCGGCTCAGAACTGACATCATAATCAACATCAATATGGGCTGGTCTTTCGGGAACAATGGCCCAGGCTATAATATAAGCCCAAAAGCCTGCTCCCCAGAGAATAGTCAAAACAACTGCCCCCACCCGGACCAGGGTTGGATCCAGATTAAAATATTCTGCAATACCACCACAGACACCCCCGATTTTTCGATCATCACGGGAACGATAAAGTTTTTTCATTTTTCTTCACCTCTCTCTTTTAACCATTTAAAATTCGCTCCTTAAACTTCTGCTGGTTTTTCTTTAAATAATACTCAAAATCAAGATATTTCCTGATCATTAAAGACTGATAAGAAACTGCATCAAAGTCATTCTTTTTATAGATCAAATGATTTTCTTTAACAACTTCATATCTCAAAAGAGCTGAAGCCTGATTTAAAATAACTAAGTCGACATTATCAAGCCCTTTTTTATTAATTCCTCGTACAATTTAATTTTAATAATTCTCTTAACTTTATTATAAAACAAATTAGAAGCAATTAACAGAGCAAAAAATATTTTGTCACCAATAATTTATTAATTACAATTTCTACTCCTTAAAATTTGTCCCACAGAGATCCGAAACCATAAATATATGAAAATTTATGGTTCAACGGTACGGGCACGTTAAAAAGTATAGCTTAAAGTTATTTCCAGACCCTTTGTATTTCCACCAAGCATTTCTTCTTCTGCGCCAGCGAGTTATCAAGCTCCGAGTAAACAAAAAAAGAGCAGCTGCCCCAACGGCAGTCGCTCATAAGTAGTTAATTATTATAATAAGAAGCAATAACTTTATCCATTATCTCTGTTGTTCTGGCAGCAGTTTTACCGGTAGAAGGAGAATCACCTCGTCCAAGCAAACTGGCTACTACTTTTTCCAGAAGCGGCTGCTGCACATGTTCTGGATAGGCAAATTCTATTTCTTCTCTCCCTGCTTCGTTTTCTAAAATTATCGGCTCCTCATCAAATGATGAAAATAAAAGACGGCCTTTACTGCCGATAATTTCGTTCTGATCGAGATCATGATAACCATTAAAAGTCCAGCTGCCAGTTCCCTGAATCTCATTTTCAAATCTAAAACTCATAACTACATTATCTTCAGCAGGGTAATAGCCTCCCTGATTGATTGCAAAACCGGAAGCCGACTCTATTGGGCCAAAGTAATAGTCAAATAAGTCCAGGGTGTGAGCGGCAAGATCTAAAAATTTACCTCCACCTGCAATCTCAGGTAAAACCCTCCAGGGTAGATTTGCTTCATCTTTTTCCGCTTCTTCTACCGGTTGAGCCAGTCTAATATTTACTGTTCTGATTTCTCCAATAGCTCCCGCTTCGAGCAGTTCCTTAATTTTTAAAAATCTGGGCATAGCCCGACGATAATAGGCTACATGGAGCTGAACCTCATTTTTCTGACAGACTTTAATCATCTTCTGAGCTTCTTTGTAATTTCGAGCCATTGGTTTTTCTACATAGACAGGCAGTCCTGCTTTAGCAGCCATTACGGTATATTTTTTATGAGTAGAAGGTGGTGTCGCTATATAAACTGCATTCACTTCCGAATCCTCAATTAAATCTTCTGCCTTATCATACCAGCGAGGTACATTGTGGCGCTCTGCATAATCTTTTGCCAGCTCACCAGTCCGCCGCATAACAGCCGCCAGCTCTGAATCTTCTATTTTCTGGAGTGCCGGCCCACTTTTCTTTTCGGTTACATCTCCACAACCAATAATTCCCCATTTTACTTTTTTCATTTATAATTACCTCCATTTGAGGGAGCCTGTCCCTCTCAATATTGTTGAAATTCTTTATTTAAATTTTAAACTCCTTTTAATAAATCAAGTTTATAATCTACAGACTTAACTCTATTTCCCTTGATGACCGATTGGCTCAATGTGGACATAAACTAAATCTACTTCTTCCAGCCCTTCAACGACATTCCTTACATCTTCTCCAATTTGATGGGCTTTACTCAATGTAATGTCTCCATCAACATTGATATGCATATCAACCCTTAATTGAGGGCCCACATATTCAGCCACAATCCGGTGGACATCTGCAACTTCAGTTACAGAAAAAGCAGCCTCAGCTATTTTTTCGGTTAGTTCCAGGTCAGCGCCTCTACCAATAAGATATCCCACATTTTCCCATACGATTTCCCAGGTTGCTTTAAAAATCCAGAGTGCTACAAAGAAACCTGCCAGGGGGTCTAAATAAGGATGGATAAAACGCGCTCCCCAGACACCTAATAAAGCAGAAGTAGAAGTAATAATATCAACCAGATTATCCCGGGCACTGGCCTGAATAGCCGGACTATATACCTTCTTACCAACTCTGGAGACCAGATAATACATTATATATTTTACAACTATAGCAATTACCATTACAAAAGATGTCCATCCCAGAGCTCTAGGTTCTGCCTGGCCCAGAAAGTTTTGGATACTCTGCCAGACTGCAGCAATTCCCGCAGAAGCCATAGCAGCTGCAATAAAAAGACTGACCAGCGGCTCAAACTGACTGTGCCCCTGAGGGTGTGTTTCATCTGCTGGACGCTGGGATACATATAGTCCTAACCCCATAATTATACTGTAAAGCGCATCAGATAAAGAGTTTGCTGCATCCGAAAAAACAGCACTACTACCTGAAATCCAGGCCAGTATTCCCTTAATGACTGCTAATAAGAAATTACCTCCAGTAGTAATAATTATTGCTTTTATAAATAATTTACTTCGTTTGGAATCAGCAACATTAGTTCTTACTCTTTCAATATAACTATTATTGTAATATGTTGTTTTTTCTCTAGAGGCTAATTTATTTTTCTCCTCTACCTCTTCCTGCTTATTCTTTTTTTGATTATTTGTCGACTTCGGTTTAGTCATACCGACAACTCCTTATGCTTACCAATTAATAAAGAATCTAAAAATTTAATGCAGTACTGTACTAGCTTGATTAATTTTAATTATATTCTTTTCAACTATGATTTTCAAATAACTTTTTTATAATTGAATTAATAGCTGCCAGTCTTTATAATATTTAAAAACTCCCCTTCCATAAATAGATTATTAAACAATAAATCCATTTACATCTAAGGGGAGCTAATATTTATATTATTTTTCTTTTGATAAATTACTTAACAACCATTACCGAAGTTTTAGCATGCCTGACAATTTTATCGCTAATACTCCCGAGCAGGAATCTTTCTACCGTACCGTGACCTCTGTCAGCTACTACAATCAATTCAAAATCATTTTCTTCTGCATAATCACAGACCATGTCAGCAGGATCACCGTGGAGCAGAACTTTATCAGGGATAATATCCTTTTCTTCAAAAAACTCAGCAGCATCATCAAGAATTCTCTGTCGTTTCTCTTTAATTGTATCTTCCTGCTGTTCCATTATATTTTCTAAGGTTTCAGCAGAAAGATAAGAGGCTACTTCATTAAACTGGTTAACTGGAATTTCAGCGGACTCTGTATAAACATGGATCAATGTGACTTCTGCCTTTATTTGTTCAGCAAGTTCTGCAGCTTTTTGGGCTGCTTTTTGAGCACTTTGAGAACCATCGACAGCTACCAGAATTTTTTTCATAATATCAACCTCCTCGTATAATTATATTTCGCGATTTGTTGAAAAAGTCCTCTTTTAAAATTTTGAAATTAAAACTTACTGATTTTCCCTGCCATTACAAGCTGTTTTCCTTTTGATATTTAGAAGGAGCAATCCCCATTTCTTTTTTGAAAGTTTTATAAAAATTTGAATAATCTCCAAAACTGAGAAGTTCAGACACCTCACCACAGGAATAATTTCGAGAAAGAAGTTCTCTGGCCTTCATAATCTTTTTATAGTTAATATACTGCATCACAGAAAAACCTGTATTTTCTTTAAAAAGATGAGATAGATAATACTTATCAAGATAGAACTTCCGGGCCAGTAAATCCAGGGAAAAATTTTGTTCCAGATTATTATTAATATATCTAATAATTTTCGTAACTTTTTTATTATAGATTATAGAATCCTGATGATAATTATTGTACTTTTTAAAAGCCTGGTTAAGCAAATATAACATCTGCACAAAAAGAGCTTCGAGCATAATCTCTTTTCCCTTTTCTTCCCTACCTAGATAATCTTTTAAAGAAGAAATTATTTGATCAATTTTATACTTTTTAATTTTAGCGCCAGTCATTCTATTATAATGACCACTTTTTCGCTCCTCAAAACAGGAGAGCAGATTATAATGATCAGTGCTGTATTCTCTAAAATACCAGGGAGTAAAGTGGAAGGCCATTCTTTCATAGGCTCTATTAGAATTAAACACAGGTTTGTGAAGTTCCTGATTATTGATCAATAACAAATCCCCTGTTCCAATCTGGTAGCCATGTCCTTCTATCTGATAGGTTACATCTCCACTCATAAAATAATAAATTTCATATAAATCATGAATGTGGAATCTAAAATCTTCTTCTGATTTTTCTACATCAGTTTTTTTATGAAAAAAATTAAAACTTGTGGTTGCAAAAGAAGAATTAAAACCCTCCATAATAACCCCCCTCAATATAACTGAGATTGTTAATTTGATTATCCATCCAAATTATATAACAAGATTTGCAATATATAAAGCAATATAAGTAAAGTTATTTGATAATAATTATATTATAATAAGATTATGAGAATGAGATAACTATACAATCAGGAGGGATTAATTTGTATTATACAGGTTTTGCTGATGAAGCAGCTGATTCTATTGAAAGACAAATTGAGGTAACTAAGGAACTGGGCTGGCAGTATATTGAAGCCCGAAATATTGATGGTAAAAACCTTACTGATATTAGTGAGGAGAAATTTGACGAAGTTTACGAAAAATTAGAGAAAAATGATATTAAAATCAATTGTTTTGGCAGTGCGGTCGCCAACTGGGCTAAGGACCCCCGCCAGGAAGAATCCTACACTCAAAGTCTGGCAGAACTAAAAAGGGCCATTCCCCGCATGCAGAAACTGGGTACAAAAATGATTAGAGGTATGAGTTTTGGAATTCCCAGAGATCTTCCACCAAGAAATCCTGAGCTGGAAGAAAAAATTCTAAATCATTTGAAAAAAATGGTTGGGATGTGTGAAGCAGCAGGAATCACCTATGTCCATGAAAACTGCATGAACTACTTTTCTCAGTCCTATGAGCATATGGAAATATTGCTCAAAGAAATTAAGTCTCCTAATTTTAAAATAGTCTTTGATACAGGAAATCCTTTAATGGCTGATAACCGGATGGGAGATAAACCCTATCAAAAACAGAGCAGCTGGGAAGCCTATCAAACTTTAAAAGATAGAATAGCCTATGTTCACATTAAAGATGGAACTTATTTAAAGGAAACAAACGGTATTTTCCCAGAAATGAACTATGGATTCCCTGGTGAAGGTAACAGTCAGGTCAAAAAAATAGTTAAGGATCTGCTGCAGAATGGTTATAATGGTGGTTTTTCTATAGAACCACATATGGGAGCTGTTTATCACAATGACCAGGCAGACTCCGAAGCAGAGGCAAAATATAATACCTATTTAGAATACGGAAAGCGTTTTATGAATCTAATGGAAGATCTTAAAGCTGAAATCAAGGAGGCAAAAAATGTCCGAAGTTAAAATCGGGATCATTGGAATTGGAAATATGGGAACAAGTCATGCCCAGAATATTTTTGCGGGGAAAGTTAAGGGGGCTAAACTGACAGCTGTCTGTGATCTTGATGATCAGCGTTTAGAATGGGCAAAAAATAATCTGGGTGAAAAAATAGAATGTTATTCTACTCCTGCAGAATTTTATGCTGAAGCAGATATTGAGGCAGTTATTATTGCCACTCCTCACTATGATCATCCCCCTTTAGCTATTGAAGGATTTAATAATGATCTCCATGTCTTAATTGAAAAACCGGCCGGAGTCTACACCAGAGCGGTCCGAGAAATGAACCAGGCTGCAGCTGAATCAGATAAAGTTTTTGCGATTATGTACAATCAGCGCACCCGAGCCATCTATCAAAAACTAAAAGATTTAATTGACTCCGGAGAACTGGGTGAGATTAAAAGAACCAACTGGATTATCGACTGGTACCGCTCTCAGAGCTATTATAATAACGGCGGCTGGAGGGCCACCTGGGAAGGTGAAGGTGGTGGAGTTCTTTTGAATCAGGATCCCCATCAGCTCGATATCTGGCAGTGGACCTGCGGTATGCCGGTTAAAATAAGAGCTTTTGCTGAAAATGGTAAATACCACAATATTGAAGTTGAAGATGATGTGACAGCCTATGTAGAATATGAAAATGGTGCCACCGGAGTCTTTGTCACTTCCACCGGTATTGCCCCCGAAACAAACCGGCTTGAAATCACAGGAAATAAGGGGAAATTAATTTTAGAAAATAATAAAATAACTTTTAGAAGACTGAGAACTCCCGAAAGAAAATTCAATAAAAATTATGAAGGGGGATTTGGCAGCCCGGAGTGCTGGGAATGTAAGATACCGGTGGCTGATAAAAACCCTGAGCATCTGGGAATTTTAAATAACTGGCTTGATGCAATTTTAAATGGGGCAGAGTTAATTGCCCCCGGAGAAGAAGGAATTAAGGGTTTAACAATTTCCAACGCTATGCACCTTTCTGCCTGGACAGATGACTGGGTAGAACTGCCTCTGGATGAAGACTTATTTAAGGCAAAACTGGACGAAAAAATAAAGAATTCTACTTTTGTTAAGGAAAGCTCTGGTGATCAAACAATGGATGTTGAAGGCACTTTTTAATTTAAAGTGCCGAGCTGAAAATTAATCAAATTAAAAACAAATTATTACTGGTCCAGCCAAATATTATAATTTAAGAAGGTGAACTTACAAATGGGAAAATTAAGGGCAGCCATTATTGGCTGTGGCAATATTTATCCGGTACATGCAGATATTTTAGCCGGTAAAGAAAATGTGGAACTAAAATATATGGTTGATATTAAAGAAAATAGAGCTCAAAAAGCAGCTGAAAAATATGACTGTGAGTATTTGATAGATTACAGTGAACTTTTAAATAAAGATCTTAATGTGGTTCATATTTGTACTCCTCATTTTCTGCACAGTCCAATGGCTATCAAGTTTCTTGAGTCTGAGATTAATGTACTGGTGGAAAAACCACTGGCTTTAAATTATGCAGAGGGCAAACAATTAATTCGGGCAGCTGAAAACAGCATTGCACATTTAGGGGTCGCCTTCCAAAATAGGTTTAACGAAAATAATCAGCGAGCCAAGAAAATACTGGAGACTGGGATTCTGGGAAAGATTAAAGGTATCAAAGGTCTTGTAACCTGGCATCGTGACAAAGACTATTATTTAAATGACGAATGGAAAGGATTTTACGAAACTGAAGGGGGAGGTGTCCTGATTAACCAGGCCATCCACACTCTGGATCTGATGCAGTGGTTTGGAGGTCCGGTAAAAGCAGTTAAAGGAAATGTTGATACCAGAGTTTTAGATGATGTAATCGAGGTTGAAGATACAGCAGATGCTACTTTGTTTTTTAAGGCTGACTTTAACGGAATTTTCTATGCCACCAATGCTTTCAGCAGCAGCAGCCCGATCGAAATTGAAATTGATTGTGAAAAAGGCAGCATGAGATTATTTGATGATCAGCTGTTAATTAGTAAAGAAGGTGAATTTGATAGTTTTAAAGAAAATAATGATACTAATTATAAAGCTTACTGGGGATATGGACATCAACGGTTGATTGATGGTTTTTATCAGGATATTGAGAACAGAACCCAGAATAATACTATCAGTGCAGAAGAAGGTATTAAAACTCTGGAACTAATTAAAGCAATTAACTTATCTTCAAAAAATAGAAAAAAACATTACTTAAATGGAGATGATCTGGAATGAAAATTGCGGCACAATTATATACAGTTAGAGATTTTACTCAAACACCAGCTGAGATTGAAAAAACTTTAAAAAAGGTTAAAAAAATTGGTTATAATGCAGTTCAGATATCTGGTTTTGGTCCGATTGAACCAGAAAATTTGAAAGATTTAGTTGACGAGATCGGTTTAGAAATCTGTGCTACCCACATAGGTTTTGATCGTTTGAAAAATGATTTAGATAATGTAATTAAAGAACATAAACTCTGGAACTGCAAACAGGTAGGACTCGGTATTATGCCGGAAGAATATAGAAAAAGCGCAGAGAGTATCCGTAAATTTCTGCAGGAAATCGCCCCAATTGCAAAAAAACTAAAAGAAAACGGACTGCAGTTTATCTATCATAATCATAATGTAGAATTTGCTAAGTATGGTCCTAAAACAGGGATGGATATTTTATTAGAAGAAAGTGATCCAGAATTTTTTGATTTTGAAATAGATACTTACTGGATTCAGGCTGGAGGTGCTAATCCAGTGGAATGGATTAGAAAAGTCAAAAATAGAATGGATGTAGTTCACTTTAAAGATATGACTGTTAAAGGCTGGGACCCTCAGATGGCTGAGATAGGAGAAGGCAATCTTAACTGGCCTAAAATAATCAAAGCCTGCCGGGAAAACAATGTTGAGTGGGCCTGTGTAGAACAGGATGTCTGTCAGCGTAATCCCTTTGAAAGCCTGGCCATTAGTCTGCATAATTTGAAGGGTATGGGGTTATAAATAGAAAGACTGAATTAAAGCAACTTAATAAATCCAGCAAAAAACTCTCTGCTATTCTAATCTGCAGAGAGCTTTTGTCTTATCTTAATTTTGTTTAATAAATTTTAGCAGTACTTTCTCTTTTAATCAAATGAACATCAAGTGTCATGTTTTTATGCTCAATTTCTTCGTCTTCTGATTTATTTAGTCTCTCTAATAATAATTTAGCTGAAATTTTACCAATATCAGCAATCGGCCTGCCGATAGTAGTCAGAGCAGGACTTGAATACTCGGCAAAATTTACATTGTCAAAACCAATTACACCGGCCTCCTGGGGCACACTAATCTTTCTTCTTTTAAGTTCCTTTAAAACTCCAAAAGCAGCTGCATCATTGGCAGCAAAGATACCAGGCCGCTTATTACTAAAATCATTACTATCTAAAAAATTAGACATATCCCTGGCTGCTTCTTCTTCAACAAATGAAGAAGCGAGCAGTGAATAGTTTTCTTTATTAATTGAATTCTCCTCCATACATTCCTTAAACCCGAGGGATCTATCAGCTGCTGTTGCGGTAAATCCGGCCCCCTTAAGATGAATAAAGTGTTTATAGCCACATTCAATCAAATGCTCGGCAGCCTGATAGCCTCCCTTATAATCATTAATTCTAATTTTATCAACTTTATCCGAATCAATCTCGCGATCTAAAACTATCAGGGGAATATCTTTATCAGCCAGCTGCTCAATGTAATCAGAACTTAAGGAAGTAGAAGCTAAAATGAAACCATCAACCTGCCTCTGAATTAAATGTCTAATATATTCTTTTTCTCTTTTTCCATCCCATTCTGTATTACCAATCACAGCATAATAACCGGCAGCTCTCAGTTCTTTTTCTATGCTTTTTACCAGATAGGCATAATATAAATTACCAATATCTGCAATTAAAACTCCGATCGATTTACTTTTCTTCGTAACCAGCCCCTGGGCCAGACCATTGGGAATATACTCAAGTTCATCCACAGCTTTTAAAACTGCTTCTTTCTTTTCACGTGAAACATTTGCATTTTGATTAATCACTCTGGATACTGTAGAAATTGATACATTGGCTCTATCTGCAACATCATTAATTGAAACCACTGTTTATTCACCTCATCTTAATTATATTCATTTTATTACGCATGGTCGAGGCAGAGTCACTTTTATGGCCGTACTTCTCCATAATTACAGACGAACTTGCAAAAACAGGCATTGCAGCCGCAATGGTCATTACTCCTCTCAATAAAGAAGATATTTCAAATAAACCCAGACCTAAATAAACCAGCCCGGGAAAAAGCAGCAGCCTTAAAAATAATAATTGCTCTAAAACTGGATAAAAATTTGACATTAAATAAACTCCTTTTTCTCTGTCAAATTCAACTTTATCTGAATTATAAAATTTGCCTTATTTTTTTAAAAAATTTACTATCTACCCATCAAAAGTAAAGCCAGCTCATTATACTCTATTTCCGAAACTTTTCTGGTTCCTTTATTTTGTCCTTCCTTTAAAACACTGACAAAGTCTGAAACTGCAAAGACTTCTTCTATTTCTTTGGTGAAATAGAGAATAGTAATCCCCTTTTGCTTTAATTGCTGCATAAAATCGAAAAATATCTGCTTTTCCGACTCCGGCAGCTCAATCACAGCCTGATCAACTAAAATAATCTCTGCTCCACAGGATAGAGTCTTCAACAGTTCTACCAGCTGTTTTTCTAAAGGAGTCAATTCCAACATTCTCTGATCTGGAGATAACTCTACTTCCAGCAGTTTCAGCAGCTCTGCCGTTTTTTCGATCATTTTTTGATTATCTATTGAGTTAAAAAACAGAAATTTTTTAAGTGGTTCTCTGCCAAAAAATATATTTTCAGCTATACTCATTTCAGGGAAAACTGTCGACTTGTTTTCTCCCTCTCCTTTTTTATTGAACTTAAAAATTCCCAGTGGATCTTTGTCTGGATTAACTGCAGAATATTGATTAATTAAATATATTTGATCCTGGTAAAGGTTTTTAATATCTGCCTGTTTAAGAACTGTTCTTTGATAAATCAGCTCTGCCTCAATCTCGGCTTTTTCTCCAATTAAAAAGCTCAATAACTGCTTTTTAAGCTGATTATTTTTAAACAAAATAGAGTGAATACTATTTTCTTTTACTCTTAAATTAAAATCTTTATTTTTAAACTGCTCCCCAAAATTTAAGTCCTTGATTTCTAAAATGTTTTCCTGTTCCATTTTTTCACCTCTTAGTTAACGCTTTTTTGATGGACCACAAAGTTAATATACCACATATCTTCGTTAAGATGAAGTAGAGAGCATAATTAATTTTAATTACTTCTAATTAATTTCTTAATTAAATGGAAAAAGCCTGATCTGAAGTAGACCAGGCTTACTAAAAGTTTTAATCTAACTTAGAGCAGATATTTATTTAAGGTAGCTCTGACTGCTCCTTTTTCTGCAATCATTTCTTTGAAGTATCCTTCTATTTTTTCTCCCAGTCCTACTTCGTAAAGATCTAAGCCCATCAGCTTTTTGTTACTTAAAATTGAATGCAGCTTATCTCCCACAGTATCCGGACTGCCAAATTCAATTTCCTCTAACTGTTGTGTCAGCTCATCTAACATTGGATCTGAGCTTAAAGGCATCTTTTTACCCTGATCATCCACTGCCAGCAGATATCTGAGCCAGCCTGCAATAGCTAAAGGTACTACCACTAAGTCAGCCGGATCTAAGTCATCAGCATCTCGATAAGACTTAATTGTCTCTCCAAAGCGAATTGCTACCTTCTGTGAGGTATCCCTGGCTATTCTCTGTGGTGTGTCGGGGATATAGGGATTAACCAGTCTTTCTTTTACTACTTCATCTATAAACTCTTCTGGATCAAGCACTCCAGGGTCTACAACAACCGACAGTCCTTCTTTATAACCTATCTGTTCTACTAAAGCTCTGATTTCCTGGTCTTCCATCTCTTCTGCGATTGAAGTATGGCCTAAAAGACAGCCGTAAACTGCCATTGCTGTATGGAGTGGATTAAGACAGGTTGTGACCTTCATTGTTTCAACCTGATTAACTGTTTCCCGGTCAGTATAAATTGCTCCAGCTTTATCTAACGGTATTTTGCCATTGGGGAAACTATCTTCGATAACCAGATATTCTGGTGCCTCTGAGTTGACAAAGGCTGCTATTTCTGTACTTTTATCTGTTTTAACGATCTCTGTGTTTTTAAAACCTAAGTCTTTAAGTTTCTGCTGCACATCTGGCGCCGGTCCGGGTGTAATCTTATCAATCATGGACCAGGGGAATCCGACTTTAGATTCATCATTTAAATAAGCTAAAAATCCTGCTTCTACCAGCTCGTTTTCTTTCCATTTTTCTGCCACTGTTATCACTGCATCTTTAAGCTTCTGGCCATTATGGGAGCAGTTATCCATACTGGCAAAAGCAAAGGGATAGGCTCCTGCTTTGTAGCGTTCATAGGCTAAAGCTGTTACCTTGGCCATCAGGTGGTTTAAGTTTCCCTCCGGACCAGCTTTAAAATCTTCCAGAACAAAGGGGAAAAATTCACCCTCCATATTATCCAGCGCATAACCTTTTTCGGTTACAGTAAAACTGGCCATTTTTAGACTGGGTTTTTTAAAAATTTCTTTCAGCTCCTGCCAGTCCTCTTCAAACTGAGAATCTGCTTTTAGTCCTCCTGTAATACTGGCCAGCAGAGTTTTTTCTAACTTACCGTCAGCAAACATCTTAACCACCAGACTTAAATTATCAGCCGGCTGATAGATCTTATCTATAATCTCATAGTCAAAACCTTCGGCTGCTATAATACCTGTTTCTACCTCTCCCTCGTTGAGCAGTTCCTGCTGCAGACGAGCAATAAAGGCTCTAAAAATATTACCGGCCCCAAAATGGACCCATTCCGGATTTTCTTTTGTCTGATCAATCAAATTCTGATAATCAAATTGTGGGGGGTTAATTCCCGCTTTTTCCCACTGAGTTTTATCTTTAAGTTCTTCTTTTTTAAGTTTCAGCATGTTTAAGCTCCTTTCATTTTCTTTTTACAAATCTAAATTTAAATTAAGCCACTAAATTTCAAAGTTATTTCAAAAAGAATCCCCTTTTAAAGTAAATAGATATCAGGGGATTCTTTATTTTAATTTATTTGCTGCATTTATTAATTGCTTCCCAGAGTCCATTAATATAAGTTGCTCCTAAAGCACGGTCATAAAGGCCATAACCTGGTTTACCAGTTTCTCCCCAGATCATGCGGCCGTGGTCAGGACGCAGTGGTCCCTCAAAACCTACATCATGGTAGGCTTTCATAATTTCGTAAATATCAAGTGAACCTTTTTCACTTAAATGAGCTGCTTCTTCAAAACTCTCTTCACCTGTGATTTTAACGTTTCTGACATGGGCAAAATGAATTCTGTCCCCAAATTCTCTGATAATCTCCGGTATATCATTCTCGGGATTAACTCCCAGTGAACCAGAACAGAGATCAAGTCCATTTGCTGGAGAATCAACCAGTTTTAGGAGTCGGCGCAGATTTTCTTTGCCAACTACAACTCGCGGCAGACCAAAAATAGACCATGGTGGATCATCGGGGTGGATTGCCATTTTGATATTTTCTTCTTCTGCTACTGGAATGATTTCCTTTAAGAAATACTCTAAATTATCCCAGAGATCTTCCTCATCAATTTCCTGATAAGCTGTCATTAAATCATTTAATTCATCTTTTGTATAACTTGTATCCCAGCCGGGCAGATCAAGTTCTCCACTTAAAGGATCCATTTTATCTACTTCTTCTTTTTTGTAAATTAAGGCTTCTGAACCATCATCCAACTTGTGATCAAGTTCTGAGCGAGTCCAGTCAAAGACGGGCATAAAGTTATAGGTTACTACTTCAATTCCCACTTTAGCTAAATTTCTTAAAGTTTCTTTGTAATTTTCAATATAACGGTCCCGGGGCTCAATCCCCATTTTAATTGCTTCAGGTACCGGTACACTTTCGATAGCTGTGATTTCAAGTCCAGCTGCCTCAACCTTATCATTTAATTCCTTAATTTTCTCATAAGGCCAGGCTTCTCCTGCTGGAATATCATAAATTGCTGTCACAATTCCTACCATACCAGGAATCTGCCGGATTTTTTCTAAAGTTACAGGATCATCATCACCATACCAGCGAAAAGATAGTTTCATAAGATCACTCCTTTTATTTGATTATTTAGCAATTTGAAAGCGTTTTCAAGAGTATTAAAAAAATCTTTTTCTCTTATTTAATAATATTCGATATTAAAGTTAATATTCCTGCATAATTTTTAAACTAAATAAAATTTTTGTTTTACATTCACAAATGTTAATTGTCTTACCAGAATTTATCTAATAAAGAAGCCCAAACATAATCAATGCTTGAGCTTCCTGTTCTATTTACTTTTCTTTTATATTAATCTTTAAATTAGCTGTTATATCATCATATAATTTGATTCCTACGGTATGCATTCCTAAGGACTTAATAGAATCATCAAGTTCAAGCTTACGCTTATCAATATCATAACCTTTATCAGCAGCAGCTTCGGCAATGTCTTTGGTATTTACTGATCCAAACAATCTACCATTATCTCCGGCCTTGACTTTGATTACAAATTTTTCTGATTCTAATTTAGATTTCAACTTTTGCGCATCTTCTCTTTTTTCCGATTCCAGACGATTTTTCTTTGCTTCTTTTTCCTTTAATTCTTTAATTTTCTGCTGAGTTGCTTCTACTGCCAGTCCTCGCGGCATTAAATAATTACGGGCATAACCATCAGCGGCCTCTACAACATCACCTTTTGAACCTAATTTTTTAACATCTTCTGTTAATACTACTTTCATAATTTTTTACCTCCTCAGTCAATTTAACCAGGTTGATTGGTCTGCTTTCTCAAATTAAACCACATATCTAATAATCCCAAAAAAATCAGGATAATTGGAACAGGTGGAAAAATAAAGATCAAAAAAATCAAAAAAGATTTCAGTAAAAAAGATCTGCTTTTTTTAGACAAATAATGCATTAAGACTGCAAACCCCTGCAAAAATGCAAGGAAAAACATAAAAATATTGATATTCAAAAAAATTGGATTTGAAGTTAATAAAAGCGAAATAACAATCAAAGGTGAAACTATCCAGCGCGGAAAATACCAGTTGCTAACCGCTTTATATAATTCTATATTTAAGCCTTTTCTTCTTAAATACCAGGCTGAAACATAATAATTTAAAATACCGGTTATACTTGCTGAAATAGCAAGTAAGGCAGGAAAAATCATTCTGATCAAACTCATTTGAGCCGTAATTAGCTGTTCCACAGACTGCTGATCAAATTCGCTGCTCAAACTCTCTACTGCCTGCTGCAGAAGAGTTTGATAATTTAAATTGAGCATTCCAGAAGAAACATAAAATATTAAGCCCTGTGAAATTATTACTGTAATCACAGCTATAATTATAGTTTTTAAAGGAGATACTCTCTCTTTAATCACATTACCGATAACAAAACCCACCAGTCCAAAACCAATTACAGTCATCAAACCCATAACGGTTCCAAATAATAATCCATTTATTAAAGCAGCTGCCGCAATTACTCCAATTACACCACTGCTTTCTTTTTTCTGAACAAGATATACTATTGGGACCGGCCAGAGTATCATAACTGCCATCGATAAAAACGGAATAAAATAGTTAACTGCAGTCAGCAAAATTATGTAGGCCAGAGTCCTAATACTGTCTTTATATCTTCTAATATCCATTTAATTTATCACCTCATCCACCGGAAAATAACAGCTATATTATGAAAGAAAGGAGGCGCCATCATAGATTTTGCCTCCTTACTTAAATACCTATTCTTTTACATAGGGCAGTAAAGCAACTGATCTAGCTCTTTTTACTGCCTTTGTAATCAACTTTTGGTGTTTGGAACAATTTCCTGTTACACGACGCGGCATGATTTTTCCACGATCTGTTAGATATCTATTTAAAGTTCTTAAGTCTTTATAATCTATTTTTTTATCTTCATTTGCACAAAAATGGCATGACTTATTTCTACCTCTAGGCATTAAAATTTACCTCCTTTTCAAAATGGTACATCAAAATCATCAGCATCAAAATTATCATCGAATTGAGCATCAAAATCATCCTGCTCCTGTTTCTTATTCTGCTGAGCAGAGCTTTTTTGCTGCTGATCACTATTTTTTTGACTATTTTCAGCCTTTTCTTGATTATTACTGCGGCTATTACTGTTGGCGAAATCCAGAAAGCGCACATTATCAGCGTTAACTTCAGGATTTATATAAGTTCTGTTGTTGTTTTCACTCTTACGAATCTGTAAGGATCCATCGACTCCAACCAGTCTACCTTTTCCGAGATGACGGGCACAATTTTCCGCCAGACCCCGCCAGGTTACGATGTTGATAAAATCAACATCTCTATCTCCATCACGGTTAGTATAATTTCTTTCCACTGCCAGTGTGAAATTACAAACTGGAGTTCCATTACTGGTATAGCGAAGTTCAGGATCTCGTGTCAGGCGGCCGATTAAAACAATTCTATTTAACAAAAGTATTCACCACCTAAATTTATATTATGCATCATTTCTAACTACTAAATAACGAAGTACACCATCCATAATCTTAAAGATTCTTTCTAATTCATTAACTACAGTAGTCTTAGCATTAAATTCTAAGATTGTATAATCACCAGAGCGGTAATCTTTAATCTCATATGCTAATTGCTTTTTACCCCAGGCATCAACCTCGGTTACTTCTCCCTCATGATCTGAAATAGCATCTTTTACACGCTGAAGGATAGTCTGCTTCTCTTCATCTTCAAGGTCTGGTTTAAGTACAAAAGTTGTTTCATAATCTCTTTTTCTTGCTTCCATTTACATTCACCTCCTCCACACGGACTAATGGCCCTGCTGCTAGCAGAGCATGGAATTTTAACCAATCTAAATTATAACAGCTATTAACTTAAGATGCAAGTTTAATTTTATGTACACCTACCGTTTACTTATCGCTTTTTGTCGAAAATTATTGCTCCGCCATCCTGGATCTAAATCTTATAAAATTAAAGTATCCATTCCTACAAAATGAAATATTAGGGATAACAGCCAGGCTCCCAAAATATCTGTTGGATAATGTACCCCAACCATTATTCGTGAAAGAGCAGTTAAAGCTGCCAGAAGAATCATTAAAACTCCCAGTAGAAAATTAATATTTAACACCGCCAGAGAAATAATCATTGAACTACTTGAATGAGTGCTGGGGAAAGAGTGATCTTTTCTCTGTTTAACCAGGCCTTTTAAGCTGTACTCAGCAAAAGGACGCCTGCGGTTATATAATAAAGGAATTAATTTGGCTGTCAGATATACAGCAGCCGGAATAAGTATAAAAACTCTTATCCTGGAATCGCTGTAATAAATTAAATAGACTGCTGCCGCAAAATATATCATAGAAAAAAACTTAGAAGAATAATTTGTGAACAAAACTGCAAATTCTGCAATTTTTTTGTGACTAACAGTAAAATTATATAATTTAAAAAATATTTTATTATCCCATTTTTTAATCATAATTATATCCTTCTTAAAGCAGAGTGATCATAATTTACAACTTCAATCTTAAGAGGCTGAAATATATTAAAACAAGATTATCAATAGCATAATTTGTAAATTCAATCGGAATAGATTTTATCTACCTGATTATCATAACTTTAAATTTGCTGCTTCAGTCGCAGTAGTTTTTTGCAAATTAAACACGTTAAAATTTTTCTCTATTCACCCAAATTACACACTGATACATTAGAAAAATTAGTGTTTAATGCAGTAAAAAACGTTAACGGAGACTGTGAGCAAATTTAAAGATTAAGATAAGATCAGACATTAAACCTAAAGTGACAAACATCCCCATCCTGCATTATATAATCTTTACCTTCAAGTCTTAATAATCCTTCTTCTCTGGCCTGAGCCATCGAACCTACCCGCTTTAAATCCTCAAAACTAACAATTTCCGCTCTGATAAATCCTTTTTCCATATCACTGTGAATTCTGCCTGCTGCCTCAGGAGCTGTCGATCCTTTTTTTACTGTCCAGGCCCTACATTCCTGTTCCCCAGCTGTTAAGAAGGTAAGTAGATTTAATAATTCATAACCAGCTTTAATTACTCGATCCAGCCCCGAATTATTGAGTCCCAACTCCTCTAAAAACATTTCTTTTTCATCCTCATTCAGTTCAGCTATATCTGATTCGATTTTAGCACTTATTTCTACTACTTTTGCTCCATCTCTCTCAGCATGAGTTTTTACATCCTGGATCAGTTCATTTTGACCGGTATTTATGTCCTCTTCATTTACATTAGCCAGATAAATTATCGGTTTAGCACTTAAAAGCTGTAATTCTTTAACCAGTCGTTCTCCAATTTCAGCAAGTTCTAATTGACGAATATTTTTACCTTCTTCTAAAGCACCCGCAATTTTCTCCAGTGCAGATACTTCTTTAAGATAAATTTTATCTCCACTTTTGGCCTGTTTCCTGGATTTTTCCAGTCTTTTTTCTACCTGAGCCAGATCAGCCATCATTAATTCTGTATTTATAATGTCAATATCTCTGTCTGGAGAAATTTCGCCATCAACATGAGTTATATTTTCATCATCAAAACAGCGTACTACCTGGGCAATAGCATCCACCTCTCTGATATGTGCTAAAAACTTATTGCCCAGCCCTTCTCCTCTACTTGCACCTTCTACTAGTCCTGCGATATCAACAAATTCAATAACTGTCGGTGTTTTCTTTTCCGGCTGATATTTTTCAGCCAGCCAGTCCAACCTCTCATCTGGTACAGGTACAACGCCAATGTTGGGATCTATCGTACAAAAAGGATAATTCGCTGCATCGGCACCTGCCTCTGTCAGTGCATTAAAAAGAGTTGATTTACCTACATTGGGCAGTCCAACAATACCTATTTTCATTAACTAATCTTCCTTCCTAATAACTAAAGTTTTTTCTTAACGCTTTTTTCAAATTTATTTCTAGAAAGCATAATTACTCGTTCACAGGTCTCACACTTTGCTTTAAAATCCATACCCACTCTTAAAATTTTCCAGTTTTTACCCCCGCAGGGATGTATTTTTTTAAACTCGACTCGATCACCAACCGAATAGTCTTTCGGCATTTTAAGGCCTCCTTTAAATTTCTGTTTAGTAATATTGACAAATTTATTCTATGTTAAAAGCAAATAGAGTATCATAATTAAAGAAACTACTAAAAAAATCATAAAAAGACAGCCGGGATCCTTATAAAAAGGTTTATCTGCATTTAAATGATAGCTAAAACTTCCTTTTTTTCTTGCCTTTTTTAGATGTTTAATAGATTCAGAATAATTGCCTTCTTCTCTATAAATAACACCCAGATTATTATAGGCCGGCCCATATTCCTCGTCAATAGCTATTGCCTTCTGATAAAGCTTTTTAGCACGATTATCCTTTCCCATTTCTTTTGCAATACTGCCGAGGTTTGTTACTGCTGGAGCAAAATCAGGATCCTGTTCCAGAATTTGATTTAATAATGACTGTGCCTTATTAAATTCTTTTCTGTAGATATGAATTACAGCCATTTTATTTAGGGCAGGGACAAAATCCGGGTTTTCAGCTAAAAATTCTTCCAGCTTTTTAGCAGCCTTTTTTCTGCTCCCTCTTTCCATTAAATCAACACATTCCTGATACTTATTTTTTTCTTCTTCTGCCAGCTGTTTTTTATAATATGATTCCTTCATATATTCACCTACTTTTTATTTAACTTCAATTTCATATTATATCATAATTCCCCCTCAAACTGCAAAAAATGGCCCGCCGGGGGCCATTTGCAGATATTAAATTTAACTACCAATGCAGATCGGGGTTCCTGGCTGCTTTTGTTTCATCAAGTTTTCTTACGGTTGTGGAGTGAGGTGCCTTATTAACCAGTTCTGGATCTTTTTTTATTTCCCGGGAAATAGTCAGCATAGTTTCTACAAAATGATCCAGAGTTCCTATATTTTCTGTTTCTGTTGGCTCAATCATCATTGCTTCTTTAACCACCAGCGGGAAATAAATAGTAGGTGCATACTGATCGTAATCCAATAGTCTTTTAGCTATCTGCAGCGTTGAAACTCCTTCTTCCTTCTGCCGACTTCCGGAAAGAACAAACTCGTGCAGACTATCTGCAGCATAGGGAAGCTCAAAATCTTTTTTGAGTCTGGCTTTTAAATAGTTAGCATTTAAAACAGCATTTTCAGTTGTCTTTTTAAGACCGCTGCCACCTAATGTTTTAATATAGGCCCAGGCTCTAAGCATTACTCCATAATTACCATAAAAACTGTGAACTTTTCCAATCGACTTTGGCCGCTGATAATCCCAGTAATACTTTTTCTCATCTTTTTTTAGCAGCGGCCTGGGTAAATAGGGGGCTAAAAAATCCTTAACTCCAACCGGACCAGAACCGGGTCCCCCCCCACCATGAGGAGTTGAAAATGTTTTATGAAGATTAAAATGCATTAAATCAAAATCCATCAGACCGGGTTTAGCATAACCCATAATTGCATTCATATTTGCTCCATCATAATAAACCAGTCCACCTGCTTGATGAACCATCTCGGTTATTTTTAAGATATCTTCTTCAAAAATACCGAGGGTGTTTGGATTGGTCAGCATTAAGGCTGCTGTATTTTCATCTAAAGCTTCTGCAAGGGCCTCTAAATCAACCATCCCCCGTTCATTAGATGCAATCTCAACTACATCAAACCCCGCCATTGCTGCACTGGCAGGATTAGTCCCGTGGGCTGAGTCAGGAACTATTACCTTTACTCTATTTTCTTCTCGATCTTCAAAATATTTTTTAACTATCATTAAAGATACAAATTCACCATGAGCACCAGAAGCAGGCTGTAATGTTATCTCATCCATAGCACTTATTTCTGCCAGATCCAGTTTCAATTGATATAATATTTCGAGTGAACCCTGGAGCTGTTTTTCTGGCTGATAGGGATGAAGATTTGTTAAACCTGCTATGCGGGCAACTCTTTCATTCCGTTTTGGATTATATTTCATGGTACAGGATCCAAGTGGATAAATACCGGAATCAACACCATAATTCATCTCACTTAAAGCAGTGTAATGGCGTACTGCATCCACTTCGCTAACTTCCGGCAGCTCAAGGTCCTCTCTTAAATATCCATTTAAATCTTTTTCTAGCTCACTTTTTTCCACCTCAAGTGGAGGTAGAGAATATCCTTTACGACCAGGACTGCTGTAATCTTTGATTAGTTTTTCCTCCACTTAAAGCACCTCCAATTTTTCTACTAACTTATCCATTTCTGCTTTTGTTCTTTTTTCAGTTGTGCAGACTAATATCCCATTTTCCCCGATGTTTTTCAAATCATAACCTGCAATTATAT
>JASMSZ010000117.1:0-5936 GCA_041694515.1 Halanaerobium sp. | reverse complement strand
CATGAATGTGGAGTAATGCCTGATCCAGAATTGTCAAAAAAAGATAATATTGATTGGATTTGGTTTATGACCTGGCATTCTGATTGGCTTATAGATAATAATTCAATAGAACATCTAAAAAAAGTATATAATAGTGAATATGTAATAACCTTATCTGAACTACCAAATATTATGGATTATTATATTACTGAAAAAGTAGAAACAAAAATCGCTAAAATTTATACAATGGCAAAAGGAAATGGTAAAATTAAGAGTAGTACTAATAATACAACAGTAGATAAAAGAACTGAAGTCTGCTTTGAGGCAGTTGCAAATAAAGGTTTTGAATTTACTAAATGGTCAGGAAATATTAATGGTCAACAGAATCCCATTAAAATAAATGCAAATGATGATATTAAAATAATTGCTCACTTTAAAGCGGCTGCAAATACCAATCTGCTAAGTAATGGAGATTTTTCTGATGGCTTAACTGGTTGGAGTAGCTATATTTTTGAAAATGAGGGAGCAAAAGCTGAACTGAAAACAGATAAGGGAAAAGCTAAAATTAATATTCAAAATCCTGGTAAAGAAAAGTATCATGTTCAATTAATTCATTCTAATATAAAATTAGAAAAGGGTATTAAGTATAACCTAACTTTTGACATTTATTCAGATTCTGAGCGAAAATTATTTGTGAAAGTTGGAGAGCAGGGTGGAGATTATTTAATGTATTTTGGTGATGATTCAATTGAGATTAGCCATAATAAAAAGACAATTAAAAGAACTTTTACTATGGAGGAAGCAGATGATCCTGATGCTCGTATTGAATTTAATGTTGGATTAGAAAAACCAAATGTTTATATTGATAATGTTAGTTTAAAACGGGTAGAAAATTAAGAATCCTAAACGGCAGAGTTTAATAGCTCTGCTTTTTTTAGAAAAATCTGAGTTTATTACAAAATCATTTGAGATTATTACATTTTTATTTGTAATTTTCTGATATATAATTATATTAAGTTAAATAACAGGCAAGATTATAAGTTTATAAGTAATCACAAATAGCTTACCGGTAGCTAAACTAAACTCAGGAGGAAAAAAGTGAAGAAAAAAATTGTTTTATTATTATTAGTTTCACTACTATTAGTTTCTTTTATGTCAACTGCTGTGATGGCCCAGGAAGAGAATTATGAAAAAGAGTACACTTATGTAATTAATACAATGAATGTAGATTCTCTACTTGAAGACCCTCGTTTGGATTTAATTAAAGAAAAGTTTAATGTTGATTTTGAATTTAGACCAGTAAACTGGGGAAATTGGGATGAAAGGGTTAGAATTTGGACTGCTTCTGGTGATATGCCAGATGTTATGTGGACTGATTTACAGAATAAATTTACTGAGTATGTCAATTGGGCAAGTCAGGGAGCATATAAACCTATTCCAAAATTTGGTGATAAATATCCTAATTTACAGGCAATCAGAGATAAATTAAAATCAGACGATTATTGGGAGATAAATGGAGAATTATATGCAATGCCAGTACCAATGGGAACGGTAGATTGGAGAGATCCTTTGGTAGATACTTTTAACTTTATCTATCGAGTTGATTGGGCTAAAGAGGTTGGTCTTTTTAACAAAGATCACGAGTATAGCTGGGATGAAATGGTAGAGATGGCTGAAGCTTTTATAGAAAAAAACCCTGGTGAAAACAGAAAAACTATTGGTATAGGTGGTATTGGTTGGGCTTGGCCCTGGTTTGCAGGTTTAAGACAAACTCATCAAATGAATACTTATACTGTTAAAGATGGAGAGTATGTATGGGCGCCTGCTCAACCAGAATTTCTTGCTGGAATAAAAGAAACAAAAAAGTTATATGATCAAGGAATAATTTGGGAAGATCAGCCGATTGCTAACAATGATGCTGCTAAGAATAAATTCATTGCTGGAGAATTAGGAATATATTTTGATAACATTAGTGTTGGAGTTTATTCTGAAATAATGAATTCTATTACTGCAGCCGATAAAAATGTAGAACTTGCCGACGTTTCCCCTATGTTTGTTACGAGTCCAAAAGGCAATTATTTTGCAGAGGAACTTTTAGATCACTGGAGTGCAACAATATATAATCCTGAGATGTCTGATGCTAAACTTGCTAGATGGTTAGAAATTGAAAATTATATGGCTGGAAAAAAAGGACAGCGACTTTCTACTTTAGGTATTGAAGGTAAAGATTATCAAATAGACGAAAACGATGAAGTTGAAATACTCTGGGAAAAAGATGAAGACGGAAATTTAATTAATCCCTATGATACAGGAGTAAGATTTTTTCAATTAACCACAATGCATGATGAATTTGACTTAAATAATCCTAATTTAGCTGATAAAATTAAAAATGATGTAAAAAGTATATTAAGAAGAAAATTAGAAGATGATGTTTATGTGAAGCCTCAACCATATGAAGTAACCTGGTTTGCTGGAGATGATTATACCAGATATAATTCTAGATTAGGAGACACGATGGCTGAAGTTAGTGATGTAATTGTATCAACAAATAGCATGGAAGAATTAGAAAATAAATGGCAAGAATATATTGATTCTAAAAGAGACACTGTTGATATAATTTTAGAAGAATTAAATCAAGAATTATTAAAAGAATAAGATTCTTTAGTCCAGGAGTTATAACTCCTGGACTACAAATCATTAACTAATATTGAGGGTGAAATTTTTATGAAAGCTAAAATTAATAATTTACTTAGTAGTATTTTTGAACATAAATATATTTATCTAATGTTAGTTCCAGGTTTAGCTTTTTTATTAGTATTCAAATATTTTCCGATGTATGGAATACAACTTGCATTTAAAAGGTATATGTTAAATGAGGGGATAACAGGCAGTCCCTGGATTGGTTTAGAAAATTTTCTGTATATTTGGAGTGAGCCAGCATTTTGGCGAGCTTTTAAAAATACCATTGTCATTTCTTTAATGAAATTAGGTTTAGGATTTCCTATAGGTATAATTTTGGCTTTATTAATTAATGAACTGAAGATGAAAAAATATAGAAGATTCTTGCAGACTATTTATACTTTTCCCCATTTTCTATCCTGGGTAATTGTATCTGGTATAATATTTAACTTTCTGGGTAATACTGGTGCTTTAAATAGTCTTTTAGAAAATTTAGGTTTAGGACAGATTAATTTTTTAATGAATAAAGGAATTTTTAGATATTTACTGGTTTATTCAGAGGTATGGAAGGAAGCTGGCTGGAGTACAATTTTATATTTAGCTGCGATTGCAGGTATTGATCCTACTTTATATGAAGCAGCGACTGTTGATGGAGCAAATCGCTGGCATAAAATTAAATATATTACCTGGCCGGGAATCCAGAATATAGTTGTGATAATGTTCATCATGACAGTCGGTAGTATTATGGTGGCGGGTTTTAATCAGGTATTTAATCTTTATAATGAAGTAGTCTATGATGTAGGAGATATTATTTCTACATATGTTTATCGGATATCTTTTCAGCAGGCACCAGACTATGGTGTAAGTACAGCAGTCGGATTATTTAATGGTGTAGTAAACTTTATGCTTTTAATGATTGCTAATACTGTAGCTAAAAAGTTTGGTAAATCAGGTATTATATAGGAGTTGATATGATGACTAAGAGAAAATTTACAGTGGTAGATATAATAATATTGATATTATTGACGATTTTTGGGCTTGCTGTTTTATATCCATTTTATAATGCTATTTTAGTTTCTTTAGTTCCTCAACATGTATATGCTGAAAGTCCTTTTATGCTCTGGCCAGATGAAATTACATTGGATGCATATAAACAGGTTTTTAATGATCAGACGCTTATTAATGGTATGAAAACAACAGTAATAGTAACATTTCTTGGAACGGTATATAATATGTTAATAACAATTTTAACTTCATATGCTTTAACAAAAGATATACCTGGACGTAAGTTTATTAATTATCTAATTTTGTTTACAATGTTTTTTTCAGGAGGTTTAATACCATATTATTTATTAATTAAAAATTTGGGTCTAATAAATAATATTTTAGTAATGGTATTACCAATGGGTTTTAATATTATGTATATGATTGTATTACGCAGCTTTTTTAATGATATACCAGATGCTTTAGAAGAATCAGCAAAAATTGATGGAGCAAATGATTTTATAATTTTGTTTAAAATAATTTTACCTCTTTCTTTACCAATTCTTGCAACATTATCTTTATATTATGGAGTAAATCGCTGGAATGAATGGTATCATGGTATGTTATTTATTAATAGTCCAGATATAATGCCTTTACAGCTTGTTTTAAGGAATATTGTTCAAGATGCGAGTAAATTTCTTCAGGGAAATACAGCTGCAATGGCAAATGTTGAAACTTTCTCAGAAGGAATACAAATGGCCAGTGTTGTAACTACAATGTTTCCGATAATGATGCTTTATCCATTTCTGCAGCGTTATTTTTTATCAGGTTTAACTTTAGGGGCTGTAAAAAGCTAGTTATATCATATATAATTTTAATGATGGATGCAGATATTTATTATTTGTATCCATTTTTCCTGCTTATTTAATCGAAAAAGGGGGTAAAAATGTATCAGGTTGTAGTTGTTGATGACGAATGGTGGATATTACAGGGAATATTAAAAACTTTTAATTTCAAGCAAATGGGGTTTAATGTATCTATGTCAAGTACTGATCCCAAAGAAGTGTTAAGATATTTAAAAAACAATAAAGTTGATGCAGTTTTTACTGATATTAAAATGCCAGAGTATTCTGGCATTGATTTAATAAAAGAAAGCAGAAAAATAGACTGCCGTTGTGAATTTGTAATAATTAGTGGCTATGCAGAATTTTCTTATGCCCAGGAAGCAATTAGAGAAGGTGCATTTGATTACTGTCTCAAACCAATTAAACAAGAAAAAGCTGATTCTATATTAAATTCACTTAATAATAAATTAAATAAAAGAAATAATAAAACATCCAAAAAAGAAAATATTGAATTTAAAAAAATTGATAATCCAGAATTTAAAAAAATGTTGAGATATATTAATAAAAATTTCGAAGAAACACTTTATTTGAAAAACTTATCACAAAAATTTGGTTTTAACTCAAATTATGTTTGTCATTTGTTTAATAAATACTTAGACAAAAGTTTTTCAGAATATTTAACAGATTTACGAATGCAAAAAGCAGAAGAATTATTAAAAAAAGAAAAATTGAGTATAAAAGAAATAGCTGCACGAAGTGGATATAATGATTATTATTATTTTAATAAGGTTTTTAAAAAATGTCATGATTTAACAGCTTCTGAGTTTAGAAAAAAATTAAAATAACAAAATAAGGAGAGAATAAAATGCCAATTAAATTTGATCAAAAGAATAAGATTTTTCATTTATATAACGATAAATTCTCATATATTATTCAGGTAGCAAAAACCGGACATCTGCTGCACTTATACTGGGGTAAAAAAGTTAATCCTGATCTTGATTATACGCATTTATTAAGAAAAGAAACAAGAGAACAAAACTTAAAAGGGGAAGCAGAGAATGAATTTTTACTCGATAATATTCCCCAGGAATATCCTGCCTATGGACATTCCGACTTTAGACAGCCTGCCTATCAGGTTGAGCTGGCAGATGGAAGTAGAGTTAGTAATTTAAAATATAATGGACATCAAATAAAAACTGGTAAAGATCAATTAAAGGGATTACCTGCAACATATGTAGAAGCTGATAAAGAAGCAGATAGTTTAATTATTAATCTTTTTGATGAGGTGGCAGAATTAAAGGTTGAGTTAGTCTATAGTATTTATAATGAATATAATGCTATAACACGTTCGGCTAAATTTATTAACCAGTCAGATGAGAAGATTGAACTAAAAAGAGCATTTAGTATGTCTGTAGATTTTGCAGACTCTAATTTTGATTTAATTACAAC
>JASMSZ010000116.1:0-5805 GCA_041694515.1 Halanaerobium sp. | reverse complement strand
AAAAATTATTAAAATATATAATCCTGTGGAACTTTAAACTGTTTGTTTAAAACCTCTTTTTGAAAAGAAGTTTTGGCCATTTCAAATAATTCAAGCTGTGATTCATAATTATTACCATCATCAATCTTTTTGTATTCCCCGTTACTCTGGAGCAGATGTGCTTTTTGACTGTCATTTAAAACTGTTTTAAGCACATTAATTACCTTTTCTTTTTTCTCTGGGTCTTCAATCGGAAAAGAAATTTCTACCCGGCGGTCAAGATTTCTAGGGCGCCAGTCAGCACTTGATAAAAATACAAGTGGCTGATTGTTATTATAAAAATAAAAAATTCGGCTGTGTTCGAGCAGTTTACCAATTATACTTCTCACAGTAATATTTTCACTAACACCTTTTATTCCAGGAACAAGACAGCAGATGCCTCTGACAATAAGCTCAATTTTTACACCGGCCTGAGATGCTTGATATAGTTTTTTTATTATTTTACTGTCCACAAGGGAATTCATTTTGGCAATAATCTTTGCTTCCAAACTATTTTTAGCATTATTAATTTCACCCTCAATTAATTTAAGAAAATCATCTCGTAAATCAAGAGGTGCAACAGAGAGAAGCTTCCACTCAGGTGGTTTAGAATAACCTGTCAGCAGATTAAAAAGTCCTGCAATATCACTGGCAAAATTGTCTTTAGAGGTCATTAGTGCCATATCTGTATATAATTCAGCTGTTTTATCATTGTAATTACCTGAACTCATATGAACATAACGTTTGATACCTTCTTTTTCCGCTCTGACAATTAAAAGAGCTTTGGCATGTACTTTTAAACCCTTGATTCCATAAATAACATGACAGCCGGCCTCTTCAAGTTTCTTGGCCCAGGCAATATTCTGTTCTTCATCAAATCTGGCTTTTAACTCTACCAGGACAGTTACCTGTTTACCATTTTCAGCAGCTGTTGTTAGATGTTTAATCAGGGGAGAATTACCACTTACCCGATATAAGCTCTGTTTGATAGCAAGCACTTTTGGATCTACCGCAGCTTTTTTTACAATTTCAATTACAGGATCAAAACTTTCAAAAGGGTGGTGTAGAATAACATCTTCTTCTTTTAATAATTCAAATATATCATCAGCGTTATAAATTTTAGGATTGGGCTGAGGTATGATTTTTTTAAACTTCAAGTGCTCATGATTGTCAAGTTTTGAAGCAAAGTCCATAAAAGAACCAGGGTTGACAGGTCCATTGACTTTATAGATGTCATCTTGCTCAAGATTTAGTTTATCTTTAAGAAAATTTAAAATATAATTATTATAATTTGAGTTGATTTCAAGCCTTACAACAAATCCCCAGCGTCTTCTTTTGACATATCTTTTCATTTCTGAGAGAAGATTTTTGCTTTCTTCATCAAGAATTACTTCTGCATTTCTTGTAATGCGAAAGGTATCAACTGCTACAATCTGATTACCACTAAATAGCTGGTCAAGGTTCGCCTTAATAATATCTTCTAGATAAATAAAAACATTTTTCTTGCCTGAAGAAGGTAACTTTATGAACCTCTGTAGATTTGATGGGACTTCAACAACTGAAAATATCTGTTTTTCTTTAATATTGGAAAAGACGTTTTCATCTTCATTTTTTTGCAGGAGTATACCCAGGTTTAAACTCTTATTTGAAATTAGTGGAAAAGGATGGCTGGGATCAATTGCTACAGGAGTTAAGACAGGCAAAATAATTTCATTAAAGTATTTTTTTGCATATTCTTTTTCTTTATTCTTTAGTTCATTATATTTTTTGAAATAAACTTTTTCAGTTTCCAGTTTTTTTATTGTTTTATTAAAATACTTATATTGGTTATTATAGATTTTATGAATGGTTTTAGAGATCTCATTAAATAATTCTTTTGGTCTGTAACCGGATTTATCTGCCTCATTAAAACCAGATTCAATATCATCTTTGATCCTGGAAACTCTCACCATAAAAAACTCATCCAGATTTGTAGCAGTAATTGCTAGATATTTTAATTTTTCTAAAAGAGGTGTTTCCTCTTCATCAGAATTTGCCTCTTCTAAAACTCTAATATTAAATTTTAACCAGCTCAGCTGTTTGTTAAAATAAAATTGTGGATCATCAAAATTCATTATTTCACGGCTCCTTAAAGTAAAGTATTCTTTTTGTTTAATGAAACGTCAATGCCAAATATCTCTTTGAAGATTCTTGATTTATTACTGAAGGCCCATTTTTCCAAAAAGATATCTTTTTCTGTATTAATTATTAATTCAAGTTCATTTTCTTCAAGATTTATTTCAAGCTCAGAAAATGGCTCTTTGTGGCTTTTATCGAGAGAATCTGCAATTTTTAAAATTGCAGTTAATTTGGCAATTAGAACTCTATCCGAGTGATTTTTAAGGGTATTATCCTTGATTTTGAGGTTTGTAGTAGAACTCTGACTGTGATTTAAGGATATATGAGCAATAATATTTTTATCATAAGAATTTAAGTCTGCAATATCACTATTCCTTATTAAATAATAGGAGTGTTCATAGTGTTTTTTTAGATTCATATACTTACCAATATCATGGAGTATCACAGCTGCCTGAAGCAGAACTCTTTCTTTTTCTGAGAGCTGAAAACGCTCTTTTAAAGCATCAAAGATATCTAAAGCTATTTTTTCTATAGTTTCTGCATGTTCCTGATTATAATTATATTTTTTAGCTACTGAACGTGATGAAGCTATAATATTTTTAAAGCTCTGTTTTTTTAATTCTCTGTGCCGATTATCAAAAAGCATATTTCTAATCACTTCTGTTTCTATAGTTACAGTACTGCCAATTATTTGGCTGCTCTGAGTTAAATTCATTAGGTTTTTATAAATTGTCATTGAAGGCAGAAGTGTTTCAGCTGCAGCTTCATCCAGATCGTATTTTTCCAGCAGTTGTTTGGGAGTTTTACTTTTTACATCATTGTAGAGACGATAAAAAGAAGCTCTAGAAATATTAAAATTATTTGATTTTCTAGTAATTCCAGCAAGTTTTGCTATTAATTCTATTTCTTTTCCAGAAGCATAAAAGTTATTTATATTAAGTTTTTTGATAAAGAGATCAAGATTGTAAATATAACCACTTAAATACCCATCGATTACAATGTGAAATTCATCAGTCTTGTGCTGAAGCCCTTTTAAAATCTCATTTATTTTTAGAGAACCCAAAGTAATGCTTTGACTTTTAACAATATAATTTTGATTAGTGACTGCAATACCAAGGCTGCCGGTTCCGATATAGGCAAAAAGGTTATCGCCTTTGAGGTTTTTGTTTGTATTTCTGATTCCCTGATAAATTAGCTGATGTTCTTCAACATTACCAAAAATTTCTACATTCAGGTTATTATTGTTTTTAATTTGATAGATAATATAATCTTTATTAAGGGCTTCTCTTAAGGCAGCTGTTGCAAAAACCTTTATTTTTTCTACCTGATATTCTCCGGCAATTTTTTTAAAATTATTAATAGCCTGATTTAATTTCTTTATTTTTTCAAAAGTAACAGCAGAGCTGGAAAATGTATCATGGCCCAGATTTATTGGATAAAATAACTCTTCTAAGATCATTACTTCTTTTTCTTTTTTCTCAGCAATTTTCATAATAATGTCACTGGAAGCAATATAAATAGTTGCAACTCGATTAAACATTCTTAACCACCCTATTTTAAATTTATGTAAATTTTCTTAAAACTGCTTTACTATACTTTAATTTTAGCATATGATAAAAAAAAAGGACATAGATTTTACCTAAAATTAATCTAAAATTTACATAGTGGTGTTTAAAATCATAAAGCTGGAGGTAACTAAATGAATAAATTAGCAATAATGGATATTGGCTCTAACTCAATTAAGATGATTTTAGTTGACTATAGAGGGGATAAGTCATTTCGAATAATAGATGAATTGAAAGAAACAGTGCGTCTTGGAGAGGGAATGCATAAGAATTCTTATTTGAAAGAGGATAGAATTCAGAAAGCCCTGCAGACTTTAACTTTGTTTAAAAATTTATGTGATGCTGTTGAAGTTGATGAGATAATTGCAGTAGCTACGGCAGCTGTGAGAGAAGCAGTTAACCAGCAGAAGTTTTTAGATCGGGTATATAAACAGACTGGACTTGAAATAAGAGTACTTGCTGGTAAAGAGGAAGCTTATTATGATTACAAAGGTGTTGTTAATAGTTTTGATTTAGACTCAGGATTGATAATGGATGTTGGTGGTGGTAGTGTAGAACTTGTTTTAATGGAAGATAGAATGGTTAAGAAAAGTGTCAGCCTTCCTTTTGGTGCTTTAACTATCACAGAGAAGTTTGAGCTTTATAATGAAAACAATAGAGACAAAGATATTAAAAAACATCTACATCAGGAATTTTCTAAGCTTGAATGGCTGAAGAATCTAAAAAACATTCCTCTAATAGGTGTTGGTGGTACTATCAGAAATATAGCTAAGATCTGGCAGAGAAAAAATAATTATTCTTTAGAAATTCTGCACTATTATAATCTTAATGCAGAAAATGTTAACTCAGTCTATAAAAAAGTCTCGAAAAAAAGTATTGAAGAAAGAAAAGAAATATCAGGTCTTTCCAGTAAAAGAGCGGATATATTTATTGGAGCCAGTGCGCTGGTGAATTATTTGATGGATTTTACAGGGATTGAGAATTTAATTATTAGTGGTAAAGGAATTAGAGAAGGTCTGGTATATGATTTTTTACTTGAGGATAAGTTACCTGTTGCTGATGTTTTAGACTACTCAATTAAAAATTTGCTTCATAATTTTGATTTAAATGAAAAGCACGCTGCCAGGGTAAATGAACTTAATAAAAATATTTTTTACCAACTAGAATCTGAGTTTTCTTTCGCCTTTGATGAATTTCCAGATCGAATCAGCAGAATAATTAAAACAGCAGCCTTACTGCATGATGTAGGTACTAATATAAACTATTATGATCACCATGAACATTCTTTTTATGTGATTTTAAATGCAGATTTATATGGATTAACACATAGAGAGCTTCTTTTAGCAGCTTATATTTCCGCCTCTCACCGCCACAACAAATACAGTCTGCACAAATATAACTTAAACCGAAAAAGTTTTAAAGATATTATTAGCCGCAAGGGTAATGATAAAGAATTAATCCGTAAAAGTGGTATTATTTTAGAAATTTCTGAGAGCCTGGATCTTAATCGAAAAGGACTGGTACAGCGGGTCGAGGTAGAAAGCAAAGTGGATCATATTCTGTTTAAAGTTTATTCCAGCTATGATTTGCGCCTGGAAATTGAAGATGCGATGGAGGCTGCAGATGGCTTTGAATCTTTATTTGGTAAAGAGCTGAAATTTAAATTGTTAGATGTGTAAAAAACTATTTATAAATGATGTGTCCACAAAAAGGGTGTTTGCGAAAAATGAGTTAGAGACGCAAATAACTAATGAGCTGTTTCTTTAACTTTCATTTTAGCAGCTGCTGATATATAATAAAATTAAGTACAAAGAAAAGGGAGGCTGCTCAAAATGTCCAGAATACCATATGGAGTCAGTAGTTTTTCTCGTCTACAAAAAGATAATTATATCTATATTGATAAAACAAAACACATTGAAACATTAGAGAGTTATGGTGAGCCATATATATTTTTCTTAAGGCCGAGGAGATTTGGAAAGACACTTTTTCTATCAACCTTAGAGCACTATTATAATATTCAGGAAAAAGAAAATTTTGCTGAGCTTTTTGGAGACTTATATATTGGCCAGAACAAAACTGAGCTTGCCAATAATTATTATATACT